>CAMKAM010000130.1 GCA_946410475.1 uncultured Bacillota bacterium | reverse complement strand
GAAAGTAAGCCGAGCCCCTTTTGTAAATGAGAAAGATGTCTGACAGAAAAGCGGAGCATTTTGGAGATGCTCCGCTTTTTTGGCATCCATTGTTGGACAATAGTACTGCCGCGTGATATCTTTATATCAAGCAAATATCAAATGAAAAGGGGCTTCAAACAATGAACCGGAAAAAGCTGCAGTCGAAAAAGTGGTACGATTACGCCGTTGCGCTCTGCATAGCGGTGATACTGCTTGTTGCGCTTACGAATCTGGATATTATCAACAAATACGTAGGGACATTCGTCGGTTTCTTCAAACCGGTGATATTGGGCTGCGTGATCGCTTACATCGTCAGCCCGCTCGCCAATATGTACAGGGACAGATTGTTTGGCCGGATAGGGAATAAGAAAGCGAAGGATTCAATGGCGAATATCCTAGCGTTCGTGACGATAGTGCTGTTCCTGGTGGCGCTCCTCAGGGTCATGATACCTCAGCTGGTCGACAGCGTGACGATGTTCGCGGGAAACCTCGACACCTATATCGCCGCGATCACAGATCTGCTTGGACGTCTAGGTCTGTCAGAGTCTGTTTTCGGACTGAAGAACATCCCTGACGGAACAGAGGAGATAATGAAGAAAGTATCTGCTTACGTAACGAAGAATACGGATCAGATAATGAAGGTGTCCGCAAATATCGGCAAGGGCGCGTTCAACTGGGTGATCGCCCTCATCCTGTCGATATATATGCTTTCGGAGAGAGAGAACCTGAAGAAGGGGTTCAGGTATCTTTTGAATTCGATGATGTCAGACAGAGCGTATGCGGGAGTCGCGGATTTTCTGAAGCACTGTGATAAGATCTTTAACCGTTATATAGTCTTCAACCTGATCGACGCGGTGATAGTCGCCATGCTCAACCTCATCTTCATGACGGTGATGAGACTGCCGTATGCAGGGCTCGTATCGTTCGTGGTCGGTGTCACGAATCTTATCCCGACGTTCGGCCCGTTCATCGGCGGCGCGATCGGCGCTGTGATCCTGCTGCTTGTGAAACCCTGGTATGCGGGTGCGTTCCTGCTGTTCACGCTCGCCGTGCAGATATTCGACGGATATATGCTCAAGCCCAAACTGTTCGGCAGCTCTCTTGGCGTATCGAGCCTGTGGATCCTCATCGCGATCATCGTCGGCGGCAATATGTTCGGTGTCATAGGCATCCTCCTCAGCATCCCGGCGATAGCGATACTCGACGACATTTACCACGAGTATCTGCTGCCGGCTCTCAGGCGCAGAAAAGAGCGTGCGGCTGAAGAGGAGGGATGAGGACCTGATGGATGCTCATTTCATAATAGAAGCAGTAGGATACATTGGATCAGCCATAGTGCTGGTCTCTTTCCTTATGACGTCAGTCGTAAGGCTCAGAGTAGTGAATACCGTAGGAAGCCTGATCTTCATGGTCTATGCACTGATCATCCATTCCTACCCGACAGCGGTAATGAATCTTTGCCTCGCTCTGATCAATATCCGGTTCCTCTGGAAGATGCGTCATACGGGCAGGGAATATGAACTGGTCAGGGTAGAAAGAAGCGACAGTTTCCTGCAGTACCTGCTCGAGACGAACAGGGAGGATATAGAGGTGTGCTTTCCGGGCGTAGAGACAGAAACGCGTCATGATGACGGCGGAGAGGATGCGTGCTACATAATAACGTGCAGGCAGGCTCCCGCAGGAATAGTGCTTGGCAGGGTGATGACGGACGGGACGCTCGATATGCAGCTCGACTACTCTCTGCCGGAGTACAGAGATTTCTCTATCGGCGAATTCCTGTCGATAAGATTACGCAAAGAAGGCGTCAGGAAACTGACATACGCAGGTCCCGACGCCAATCATATGGCCTATCTGAAAAAACTCGAGTTCAAGAGCCGTGATGGTATATATGAGAAGGAACTTATACAAAAGTAAGCAGTTTCTCAACGTCCTTTCTCGGCGGTGCTACGGGCTCTTCAGCAGGGTAGCCGAGTCCGATGACTGCAGATACTCTCATATCCTCATCATCTATCCCGAGCAGTTCTTTGATCATGTCCTCGTCGAAATATCCCATTATTATCGTGCCGAGGCCCTGCTCGTAAGCAGCCAGGCAGAACGTCTGAGCCGCTATACCCGCATCGAACGATTCCCAGTGTGTGCCCTTGGCTGTAGTGAAGGAACCGTCGCGCTCGTATCCGGAGCGTTTTCCGATCGTTGTCTCTACGATGAGTACAGGTGAGGCGTTGATGGTCGCCGTGTTCTGGACGAAGCCGAGAGTTCCCTCTTCGGCGATCTTTTTCTTGATGTCCTGATCGTATACCGCTGTGAATCTGGCAGTCTGGGTGTTTTTCCAGCTGGGCGCCATGCGCGCTGTCTCAACGATCTTTTCGATGACTTCACGAGGTACTTCCTTGTCTGTGAATTTTCTTACGCTGCGTCTGTTTGTGAGCATCTCCAGTGCATCCATAGTTGTCTCCTTTCCTTGTTCACCTGTTATAGCCCGATCTCCGCTTTTGGAGGCGGAGTTGTTTTTTCATTTCATTACATGATACTAATAAAAGATACACTCTTTCGACTTGTTCGTCAAACGAGTATAAAAGGTGATATAATGAAACAAAGCGATACAAAGAATGGGGAAAAGCTCATGGGAAGAATAG
>CAMKAM010000129.1 GCA_946410475.1 uncultured Bacillota bacterium | reverse complement strand
CCTTCGTTTTCTCTGTCTTCGTCGTCGGATACGAGCACCAGCTCGCCTCTCGCCAGCGCCTCCGCGACTTCCTCAACTGTGTTGAATTCAAACATTTCATTTCTCCTTATGCTCTATACTCATGCTCTGCCTCTGCTATTCATGGAGCAGAGCCTGTTGTCTAAAATCCGGCCGAGATGAGCTTTTCCATAGTGAGCCCGCTCTGTCCGCTTCCGCCTGCCCCGCTGGTATACGGCTGAGTAAGCTTCTCCACATATTTCCCGACTATATCGTTTTCGAGATTGACCTTGTCTCCCGTCCTCCTCTCCGAAAGTGTCGTCTCCGCCGCAGTGTGCGGGATTATCGAAACGGCGAACGTATCCTCCGTCACCTTTGCGACCGTGAGGCTGATGCCGTCGATCGCTATCGACCCTTTCTCGACGATATATCTCATTATCGATGCCGGAGCCTGGATGTAGTACCAGATGGCGTTATCGTCCTTCTTGATCTCCTTCACTACTCCCTGTCCGTCTATATGTCCCGAGACGATGTGGCCTCCGAACCTTCCGTTCGCAGCCATCGCCCTCTCGAGGTTGACCGCGCTGCCCGGCCTCAGCTGGCCGAGTCCTGTCCTGTCGAGCGTCTCATGCATGACGTCGGCTTCGAACGCGCCTCCCTCGATCTTCGTCGCCGTAAGGCACACTCCGTTCACCGCCACGCTGTCCCCGATCTTCAGGTCGTCAAATATGACGCTTCCCTCGATGCTGAGGACTGACGATGCTGCGCCGCGCTTTATCGCCTTTATCTTTCCCTTTTCCTCTATTATTCCTGTGAACATTTTCCTGCTCCGTTTTCCACATTGTAGATGATCTTGATGTCGTCCCCGACCTTGGCCACCTTCTTGATCTCGAGCCTGACCGCCTCATCGGGCGCGTCTACTCCCGCGCCGGTGACCGGGTTTTTCGCTCCGGCTCCGCCGAAGACCTTAGGTGCTATATAAGCGATCACTTTCCGGACCGCTCCCGCCTCGAGGCACGACCATGCAAGAGTGCCGCCTCCTTCGAGCAGTATGCTCGATATCTTCTTTTCACCCAGGAGTTTCATCAGCTCGGCCGGGTCGATGACCCGCTTTTCATTTCCTTCGTTGTCGGTACCGGTCTTCGAAGGAACATACAGGACGTCGCAGCCGGCTTCTTTCAGTTCTTTCGCCTTAGCAAATCTTCTGTCCATCCCGGTATCGATCGCTGCGCCCTGTCCGACGCTCGCCTCGCTTCTGCACATCGGGCCTTTCCCGATACCGATGTCCTCCGGCAGCACTTCGAGCGTCGCTATTATCGTCGGCACCTCTTTCGCCGTCCTTACTATCTGCGAATCCATCGGGATCCGAAGATCGCTGTCGCAGATTATCCTGACCGGGTCCTTGCCTCCTTCGATCCGGCAGTTCAGCATCGGATCGTCAGCCAGCACAGTGCCTATTCCCACCATGATGCCTGCATTTTCATGACGCATCATGTGGACTTCCTCGCGGGCGGGCTCTGAACTGATCCATTTTGACTTTCCGCTTACTGTCGCGATCTTGCCGTCAGCCGTCATCGCATACTTGAACGTTACGAACGGCGTTCCTGTCGTTATGTAGTGGAAGAATCCTTCATTGATCCTGTCGCACTCTTCGCGCAGGACGCCTCCCGTCACTTCCACTCCTGCCGCTCTCAAGATGCCTTCGCTCTTTCCTGCGACCTTCGGGTTCGGGTCATACGATCCGAAGAACACTCTTTTGATCCCTCTCTCTATGATCGCGTCTGTGCACGGCGGAGTCTTGCCGTGATGGCAGCATGGCTCGAGGCTTACATATATATCGGCCCCAGCCGGGTCCTCCGTACAGCTTTTGAGAGCGTTCCTCTCGGCGTGCAGCTGGCCGTATCTCTCATGGTATCCCTCGCCTATGACGCGGCCGTTCTTTACGACGACTGCTCCGACGACCGGATTCGGATCAGTGAATCCTCTTCCTTTGAGAGCGAGCTCGATCGCCCTTCTGATATATCCCTTTTGAGTTTCAGTTATCCTGTCTTTTTCCATTTCCTATCCTGATTCGCTTCCCGCATCTGTTTCTTAAAAAAACGACCCTGCAAACAAACAGGGCCGAAGCGTTTCTCTTAAAAAAACTCCGAAACAAAACGTTTCAGAGCATTGAAAGCAAACTGTGTTCTCTTCTTCCATCCAGACTATACTGTCGGTCCCGGAGTTTCACACGGGTCAGCCGTTTGGCTCGCGGACTTTACCGCCGGTCGGGAATCTCACCCTGCCCTGAAGATCTATTCTTTTGTACGCTAATATCTTATCACACGAGCCACATGTGTCAATACTAAAAGAAATACTAAAATATACGACAAGAGAGCAGCCCGAGCTGCTCTCTCGTTGCGATGCTCACGCATCATTTGTTATTGCTGCTTACTACTATTTGACCTTGACTTTGATGGTCTTCGTGAACTTCTTCGAAGCCTTGTACTGTGCATTTCCTTTTGCCTTGACAGTGATCTTCATCTTATAGACGCCTCTTTTAGTCTTTTTCTTGATCTTGATCTTGCCTGTCTTCTTGTTGAACTTCAGTGCCTTCTTCGCTTTTTTACCGATCGGTTTTACGGTGTAGACCACGGTACCTTTTGCAGCCTTGACCTTGACCGCCTTGTAAGCAAATGCTTTCTTCTTCAGCTTTTTCGCCTTGATCGTCTTGTTCTTGAACACTACCTTCAGCGTATTGGCTTTCTTGGTCACTGTCTGAGCCGGTGC
>CAMKAM010000128.1 GCA_946410475.1 uncultured Bacillota bacterium | reverse complement strand
ATGGATCCGTCTTCGAATTCGATCCCGCCGGAAGCGGAAAGTATGGCAGAGTGATTGATGAAAACACCTTTTCCGAATTTGACGCGATTCCCGAAATCACAGATGAATGGTGTCAGGATCCTGACATCGTCAAGCTTTCTGCCGAATAGTTCCTCCAGGTCGTTCACATAGGTCGGATCGTCCGGCATCTTCGCGTTAGCTTTCGCGCAAAGAGTACGTGCGCGCATCATTTCATCGACTGCATCCTTAAAATATGGCTCCGTGACGTTTGTCGGGCCGCCTTTGTCCATCAGTTCATAAACATATCCTTCTGAATACTCCATTTCCAAAACCTCCTTAAATCAGACCGTTGCCTGCAAGCCATCTCTTCACTGCTTCGCCGGAATCCGCTGCGCTGCTGCCTCTGACGGACAGACCGTTTTTAACGGCGGCTCCGGGAGCAAGTTTCCTGATGTGGCTTTCGGATGATCCCATGCCGCTTCCTTCATGTGTGCAGAGGGGAAGGATCGTTTTTCCCGTGAAATCATATTTTTCGAGGAAAGTGCAGACAGCCATCGGCATCGTACCCCAGTAATTAGGATAGGCCAGGATAACAGTGTCGTAATCGTCGATGCTGTCAAGGCAGTCTGTAAGCTCAGGTCTCGCGTCTGCCCTGAGATCTTTTTTCGCTTCCTCGATGCAGGTCATGTAGACAGGAGAGTAAGGGTCTTTCATTTCGATCTTGAAGCTGTCAGCATCGATCATCTCCTTCATGCCGTTCACAACAGTCTCAGTGTTTCCGACTTTGATATATCTCATTGCTCCGCCGAAATAGTTTTCATCAGCTCTTGAGAAGTAAGCGATCAGTGTCTTTGCCATTTTTATATCCTCCATTATCAACATTGGTTTTCAGCAACTTGTTCTTCCTGATGATAGTTTCTCATAAATGCATTGAAAAGACCAATTGAAATACTGTATAATCGATTTAATTATTAAATAGCGAGGAGGGCGCAAATGAACACAAAGCAGATAGATTATTGTATCGAGCTAGCGCATACGCTGAATTTCAGCCGCGCAGCGGATAATATGTTCGTGAGCCAGCCGACTTTGACATATCAAATAAAGGCGCTTGAAGATGAGATCGGTTTTGCCATATTCGAGAGAAGCGGGAAGGGCGCGGCCCTGACTCCTGCCGGCTCACAGTTCGTCACGTATCTTGCCAATATGCGCGAAGAGATGAAACGCGCTATCGAGCAGGGGCAGAACTTCAGCGCAAAATATAAGGACACTATCACTATCAGTCTGATGGTCAGGCAGGCGGTGTATTTCCTTCCTGAAGCCATGAAGACATTCGCGGAGAAAGAACCGGATATCCAGATAACGCCGAAGTTTGAATATGAGAACGGCGTAGAGACTTTTCTCAGAAATGAAGCGGATATACTCTTTGCTCTGAAGGAGCAGACGAAGCAGATACCGGGAATCGATGTGCACGACCTGTTTGAGAGCCGCATCTATCTGATCTCGCGAAGGGACGATGAACTTGCAGCGAAGGATCTGCTTACTGAAGAAGACATGTACGGCAGGACTCTCATGGTAGGCGGCGGATCGCCGCCGGCGCTCAAGGCAGTACAGCAAAGAATAGTATCATCCGGGAAGGTCGATTATTTCAACAGCGCGGATCATGACACTACGCTGACGAATATCGCGGCCGGCAGAGGCGTGTGCCTTGCTCCGGGATTCCTGAACGACCATAGCGGCCAGTTCGCATGGACGCCGTTCGACTGCGATGAAAGCTTTTCATGCGTATTATGCACGCATAAGAACGACGCCAGAGACGGCTTGAAAGAATTCATAGAAGTGCTAAGAGAACTGTATAGAGAAGCGGTGGCTTTTCCGCTGTGATATTCCGGGCGGGAACGTCAAAATGGGGCTCATAAAAGACTGCCCGGTAAAGACCACAGCGCTCTCGAAAAAGATACTGAAGAAGCATTTTCCCGATTCCAAAGTGCATAATCTGTTCGATGTCTCAAGCATCGTGATCGATGCTATTCTTGAAGGTAAGATCTGATGAGTTCCCTTATCTGAGTGCTGCTTGTCCCTTCAGTGTAGGGAAAGTAGATGATCTCGACATCCTTGTCTTTGAAGTACTCTTCATAGTAAGCGAATCTTTCCGATCCTTTATAATCATCACCTACGAACAGCCGGTCGAAGCCGAATCTTTCCCAGTCGGTCGTATCCTCGTCGCTTGCGTCGACGACTCGATCGACATATTTCAGTGCGGCGATGATCGCCTTCCTCTCTTCGAACGGAATGAACGTCGTTCCGTTTTTGAAGGCAGCTGTCGGATGGACACCGACTATCAGATAATCACACATATTGCTGGCCCGCGATATCAGATTCAGGTGGCCGATGTGGAACAGGTCAAATGTGCCTGACAGGTAACCCAGAACGGGTCTTTCTTTACTGTTTTCAGATTCTGTGACCGGTATGCCGGAGTTGTTCATAGTATATCCTTTTAGGTTTCAGTCATTTGTAATAATGGTTTCTATATATGTTATAATAAAAACCAAATCGGAACAACTATATAGAGTAATAAGAACAGAGAAAAATGAATATATGGGCGCACCGGGGGTGCAGTGGAAGATTTCCTGAGAACACGCTTACGTCGTTCCGGGAAGCGATCAAATACGATATAGCAGGAATAGAACTGGACATACAGCTGTCGAGCGACAGGAGGATCGTCGTAATACATGACGAGACTGTCGACCGTACTACATCAGGCGAAGGAAACGTCTGCGACATGACGGCAGACGAACTTCGCTCTCTTGTGATAGAAGCGCCTGACGGA
>CAMKAM010000127.1 GCA_946410475.1 uncultured Bacillota bacterium | reverse complement strand
ATCCCGCCGACCGCCAGCCCCGACAGGGCCATCACTATCACGATCGCGGGGAGGAGTATCACACCTGCGATGAATCCGAGGATCCCTATCGCGTGACCGATGACGAAGAACAGGGCTCTGAAAAACGTCACCAGCAGTAATATTATGAGTATCATAGTGATCATTGTCCTTCTCCTTTCTTTCATCATCGTTTGGACTTTTCCCTTTGTTGATTAAATGATACAATCAATCAAGGCGTACGAACATCGCACGCTCTACGGAACTGAAATAAAAATACCGCAGATGATGCGGTAAGCAGTCAAGGAAGGTGCCATCATGGCGGAAAAATCGAAAACGAAACTGACGCTTTACAGGGAGATACGCGAAACGCTCAAACGCGATGATCCGAAATGGTCCCGCGAATTCGCGGCCGAAAAACTGGGCTTCTCGGATGACAAACTCGAGAGGATAGAAAACGGCAGGCAGGATCCGTCGCCGCAGGACGTTATAGTCATGGCGGATGTCTATCTTGCGCCGCAGCTGTGCAACTATTATTGCCACAATTCCTGTGTCATCGGTGAACGTTATGTCCCCGAGGTGACCGCTTCAGACCTTCCGACTATAATAATCCGTCTGCTCGACTCGCTCTACAAAGTCGAAGACATCAAAAAGCCGCTGATCAACATCACCGCCGACGGAGTGATCGACGACGATGAGATCACCGAACTCGTGAACGTACAGTCCACTCTTGAGACGCTGTCTGAGATGACGTCAGCTCTCAACCTTCTCATCGAGCGCAAACTGCTTGCCGGAGAGATCAGCAGCGAGCTGTATAAGGCAGCCAAAGATGCCGCCGATGCCGCACGCGGCAGATAGGGACATTATATGAAAACAATGATCCTTTTCGGAAGCCCCCGCAAAAAGGGCAACACTATCTCACTCCTTCGTCCCTTTCTCGACGAGCTGGAAAAAGCCGGCTCCGGGATCGAGTTTTTTGATGTCTACGAAAGCGACATCGCAGCCTGCAGAGCCTGCTTCGGATGCCAGAAGGACAAAGACAGAGTATATTGCGTCATCAACGATGACATGCAGCCTGTCCTTAAGGCCATGGAAGCCGCCGACCTCATCGTCATAGCGGCTCCGATCCATTCTTTCGGTCTGCCCGGTCCCGTCAAGACCGCCTTTGACCGCACGATCTATCCGTTCCTCAAATACTACGGCGACGACCCCTTCGGTCCTTCGCACTTTGAAGGGAAAGCTCTCGCCATCGTAACGACATGCGGCTATCCTGTCGAAAAGGCGACACCGATGCTGGAGGAAAGTATGAAGCTGATCTCAAAGCATTGCAAACTCAACTACGCCGGAATGCTCGCAGAGCGCCAGCGCAGTTACAAAGATGTCTTCATGACAGAAGAAAAAGAAGCCCGCGCCCGCGAATTCGCGAGGAAACTTCTGTCTGAGATGTAGGATCAACACCAAAGAGATCTCTACCCTATCTTTATATATCCGTCGCTTACTGCGACCTTCCCCGTGTCCTTGTTTATCGTACGGAAAAACAGTTCCGTGCCGTCAGGTGCTTCCCTGCGCTCCAGAAGTTCGACGCTTACCGTATTTCCCGCGAATACCATACCTGTGAATCGCGCGCCGATGGCGCATATCCCGCGCGGGTCTCCACCGAGCTCTTTGCTTACTATCTCCCTGACCGACAGGGCAAGACTCGCCGTGCCCTGGGCAACGATGTCCGGCAGGCCGACAGAGTGAGCATACGCCGGCGAAGTATGTATGTCGAACACTATGTCCGTGCAGCCGTCATATACATATGGAAGCGTCTTTGCGATCTTCACATCCGAAGACCAGGCCGCCTGATCCGACCTTGCCCTCGGACGGGCCGGCAGATCCGCTTCCACTTTGCCGCCGTCCGGGCAGCTGACTCCTCGAAGCATTACGCCCATATGCTCTATATGATAGATCCCGCCTTCCATATCCGTGACTTTGAATCTGAACACCACCTCGGTCCCCGATCTGTGCGGGACGACAGCTGCGATATCTGAGCAGATCTTTCATTTTCCTTGCTCCATCACTTCTTCATTACGAACGCCTTGTCGTCGATCGCGCGCATGGTCGACAGTATCCCGTCCAGGTGATCGTACTCGTGCTGTATCAATTCGGACATGTCGTCATCCATCCGCTTCTCCTGCGGCTCCCAGTTCTCATCCATATAACGCAGGATGCAGTGGCGGTAACGCTCGACCCTGACCAATAGTCCCGGGAACGACATGCAGTCGTCCATGACTTCCATCTTCTCGTCACCGATGAATTCGAGCGTCGGATTTATGATCACGTACGGCCGATCAGTAAGCATACAGATCACCCTCTTCTGCACTCCGATCTGCGGCGCAGCTATCGCCCGTCCGAATCCGAGCTCCCTCCGGATCGCCCTGATGCAGTCGAACATATCCTCGAATACCGGGCGCAGCGATCCCAGTTCCTCCCACTTCACCTCATCCGATACCTCGTACAGCCTCGGATCGCCTAATAACAATATATCCCTTTCCATATCCTCTCGCTCCTTTCCAGTTCCGCCTTTATTCTGGCAAAATCGATCTTGCACAGCCCACCTGATATCCCTACCGGGATCGAATCCGAAAACATGTAGTGCTGTGGGAACTTTCCTCCTGAAAAATCGTAGACCGTTATCTTTTCCTCATCAGGATCCACGATCCAGTATTCATTCACACCGGCCTCGAGATATTTGTTCAGTTTTACTATGCAATCTTTTCTCCTTGTTGATGGCGACAGGATCTCCGCAACGAATTCCGGTGCGCCTTCGATCATGGCATCGTTATCATCCTCATGACAAATGACAACCACGTCCGGCTGCACCATAGTTTTGTCATCCATATCCAGCCTGACATCTACCGGCGCAGCGTATACCATGCATGGCATATCATGTTCATCGATGCACCTCTTGAATTGATACCCCAATTCAAGAGCGATCGTCTGATGCTTCTTTGTCGGTGAGGTCATATCATAGATGACCCCGTCTA
>CAMKAM010000126.1 GCA_946410475.1 uncultured Bacillota bacterium | reverse complement strand
GATCTTCTTAGCTCCTCTGGCGATGCCCTTGAGGCAGATGGCGAATCTGTTCCTCGAAAGTATCGGGAAGATAACTCCTACAGTCTCTTCTCCGAACTTTTCCTTTACGTCTGCTGCAATGTCATCGATGGAAACATAGTTTCCCTGCGATCTAGCGACTACGGACTCCGTAACTGCTATGACGTCGCGGTCACGCATCTCGAATCCTTCAGACTCAGCCGCTTCAAGAACGCTGTCTGTTACGATCGCCGCGAGATCGTCTCCCTCTCTGATGATGGGGCATCTGATGCCTCTTGATATCGTTCCGACCTTTCTCTCACTCATTTTTCATTCTCCTTTTGCATTTGCTTATTTCGCAAGTTCATCTGCAAGCGCTTCGACCTGAGCGATGTTGGCATCGTTCATAGCCGACTTGATGCTTACGATGTTCTCTGTGAACGTGATGTTTTTGGATGCTGCGAACATCTCTTTGATCTTCTTCGCAACGCACGGCGCCCATGTGCCGTTCTCGATGATACCGATCGTTCTGTTCTGATATCCTCTGACGAGCAGGTGGTCTATCAGTTCCTTAGCGAACGGGAATATATCGTTGTTGTAAGTCGTCGTCGCGAAAACGACGCGGTCATATCTGAAAGCATCTTCGATCGATTCCGCCCAGTCCTCTCTGGCGAGGTCTGCGACACTTACTGTGACGCCCTTCTCTTCGAGCTTTTCAGCAAGCAGATCGACTGCTTTCTTCGTGTTGCCGTAAACAGATGTGTAAGCGATGAATACGCCCTCTGTCTCCGGTGTATATGACGACCACTTGTCATAGAGGTCGATGTAGTATCCAAGGTCTTCCTTCAGAACAGGTCCGTGGAGCGGGCAGATCGTCTGGATGTCCAGACCTGCTGCCTTCTTCAGTACAGCCTGTACCTGCTGTCCGTATTTGCCGACGATGCCGAAGTAGTATCTTCTGGCTTCGCATGCCCAGTCTTCGTCAGCATCTGTGGCTCCGAACTTTCCGAAACCGTCAGCACTGAAAAGGATCTTCTCTGTGCTCTCATATGTCATGATGACTTCCGGCCAGTGGACCATGGCAGCTGTGATGAAGTTGAGAGTATGCTCTCCGAGCTCGAGAGTATCTCCCTCACCGACAACGACCTGCTTGTCTTCGAAAGCTGTTCCAAAGAACTGAGACATCATGTTGAACGCCTTCTTGCTGGAAACCACCTTTGCATTCGGGAACGCAGCGACGAAGTCCGTGATGTTTGCCGAGTGGTCCGGCTCCATGTGCTGTACGACAAGGTAATCCGGCTCTCTGCCTTCAGTGATCGTCTTGATGTTCTCGATCCACGCATCTCCGAACTCGTATCCTACCGAGTCCATGACGGCGATCTTCTCATCCATGATAACGTACGAGTTGTATGCCATTCCTTCCGGAACGATGAACTGTCCTTCGAACAGATCTATATCATAATCGTTGACTCCGGCCCAAATGATGTTTTTCGATACTTCCATTGTAAATCGTCTCCTTTTCCTCTGTATTTGCACTGCAGTGGAAACACTGCGCAGTCACGACTTGGATTATATCATGCGCTCTTTATGTTAGCAATTCAATTCTTCAGAGGCTTTTGAGCATTTCTTTGTTTTTATACATCTGCGCATCTGCACGTTCAAACACTTCAGCAACAGATCCGTCCTCTTCCGGGTCGAAATCCGCAATTCCGCATGCTATGCTCACTTTCTCCTCGTCGATATTGTCCTTCACCTGCTTTTCGAGTTCGGCGATAAGAGCACCTCTGTATTCGTGATCCGAATCCTTGAGAACAGCGACGAATTCGTCCCCGCCGATCCTGTATACCGGACTGTGACGGAAGATATCGCAGATCAGCTTGCAGCCGTCCTTGATGTACTTGTCGCCGGCGTTGTGACCGTATGTGTCGTTGATCTCCTTGAGACCGTTCACGTCGCAAACGACGATCGAGAAGTCTTTCGAGATGCCGAGAGCAATGTCTTCGTTGATGGCTTTCTCCGCTTCCGTGTAAGCATACTTGTTCTTGACACCAGTCATCTGATCCCTGTTGATCAGCTGTCTTACGACTCCGAGTTCTCTTGCTGTTTCTTTTTCACGCCTTACCTGCGAATCTATGTTGCTTACGCCGATCACTACATGTCTTCCATGATCATCTTCGATCATCGTAGCCTTCATGCTGACATATGTCGGAACGTCGCCGAGGAGCAGTCTGTACCTGATGTTACATGAACCGTTCATATCCAGTTCTTTGAGAAGGTTATCCTTATCGAACGTTGTGATGAACAGCCTTCTGTCCTCCTCATAGACGTGCTTGACAGCATTGCTTTTGCAGGATTCAAAGAAATCGAACCCCTCCTGCTCTACTTCAAGCTTTCTGAAATCCTCATGTGAGCTGTACTCGATATAGTGTTCATTGTCCACGTCGACGTAATAGGTCAGGAAATAGTCGCCTGCCAGGGCTTCGGCGATCTTTCCGAAAGTCACGCGCTCCATGTGTGTCCTTTCGAACTCTTCCGCCCGTTTGACCTGAGCGTCGATGTGACTGATGCCGATAACGATATGTGGATCGCTCTCATCCATCATCTTCATCGCCTTGAGACGGATATATCTGACATCACCTCCGGCAACAGATCTGAATTCGATAGAGAAGACATGATCGTCCTTGAGAGCCTTTAATACGACTTCCTTGGAGAACTCCTCCAGGACTTCTTCCAGATCATCAGGATGGACCGTCTCCGCAAGATACTTCCTGCTCGCCTCAGCGAAGTCTTCACGCGGCAGATACGGGTCTTCACAGGATCCGGATTTGTGCTCGATAAATTCCCGGTACTCTATGAATCTGTCAGTCTCAGTATTTACATAATAGATCTTGTAGTAATCCTTCGCCAGAGCCTCAGCAACGCTCTCATAGCTAAGCTGCATTACATTATCCATCATTCTCTTCTCCCCTCTCTTTCGGTTTGAAATGACCGGGCCGTCTCGCCCATGAGGGCGGCAGCTGTTCGAATTCACCGTATTGACGCCTGAGATAAGCCT
>CAMKAM010000125.1 GCA_946410475.1 uncultured Bacillota bacterium | reverse complement strand
CCGATCATCTCGCCGATCGCCTTGAGATTCTTAGGCGAGAACACGTCGAATCCGTATATCCATATCTCGCTTTCACGGATCAGACTGCTCTCCGGGATCTTCCTTACGAACAGCTCCGCAAGATCTTCGGTGTCGATGTAGTGCCCTTCGATCGCCTCCTCATAGGCTTCGTAGACCTTGCCGATCTCATCGAGCTTCCTTGCGAGCAGCGGACCGGCAGTCTCATCCGCCATCTCCGACAGGGCCTCCGGCGTGATATCGTACTGCTTCAGTTCCGATATCATGTCGTTCATCATATCGAGGAACTCCGCCTTTTGTTTGTACCTTCCGTATATCTTGAGATCGTCCGCAAGATGCCGCATGATCCTAGCGAGCATCATGTGGCGCCCCTGCTTGTCTATCATTTTCACTTCAGCGCCGCCGGTCTCCTGGAAGACCCTGTCGCGAAGCCTTGAAAACGACAGTATCTCAATGTCCATCAGAGCATCCTTCTGCATATAAAAGAGGGCATCACGTTCGGCCTGCAGTGAAAACTGATCAGGCACGATGACGATGCTGCCCGGCTTTATATGTTCATAAATGAACCTGTCTTTATCGATGCTCTCCCTTGCGTAGTAAATATTCAGCATCCTGTTATCTCTTTCGTTTTTCAGTGCGAAAAAATGTCCGTCAGATCTCCGGCTTCCTCTATCACGGCATCCGGCTGCTCTCCCTCAGGCCTTCCGCCCGGAACGGTAGATGACCAGCCGACCATTACGTACCGGACGCCCGCGTTCCTCGCGCAGCCCATATCATGGACCGTATCTCCCACCATCACCGCTCTTTCGGCAGACACGCCCAGCTCCGCAAGAGCCAGCTCGACCGGCTCCGGATCAGGCTTGTGCTTCGTACAGTCATTGGCAGTGATCACGCTGTCGAACAGGTCGTCGATTCCGAACATGCGCAGGGCCTTGAGACTCGTCTCTTTGATCCTGGATGTAACGATAGCGAGTTTGTATCCGTCCGCTGCAAGCTGCTGCAGCATCTGCTTTGTCCCCGGGAACAGTTTGACCTCCTTTTCGAACCTGTCCAGCTGCCATGATTTGTATATGTCCACCAGCTCATCAGTATCCCGTTCGGGGAATCTGTTCGCGAGCGAATCCCTCAGGATCTCTCCGAAGGTCCCGAGTATCTCCTCCACGTCGCCTTCCCTGCCCGTCACTTCTCTGTATACGGTCTGCCAGGAGCCGATGATTATATCCGTAGTATCCATCAGAGTGCCGTCGAAGTCGAACAGCACCGCGTCCACACCGCCGAGCACTCTGCCTTCTTCATTTTTCACCGCTATACCTTCTGCTTCAGTTCCTCGTTGATGAAAACGTCCAGATCTCCGTCCATCACCGCCTGGACGTTGCCGACCTCGGCGTTCGTCCTGTGGTCCTTGACCATAGTGTACGGCTGGAAGACGTACGATCTGATCTGGCTGCCCCATGTTATCTGGCTGTAGTCGCCCTGCAGCTCCTTGAGGTTCTCCTTGTTCTCACGTTCCTTCAGTTCTACCAGCTTACTCATCAGAAGCTTCATCGCCATATCGCGGTTCTGATGCTGCGAGCGCTCGTTCTGGCACGATACGACTATGTTCGTCGGGAGATGTGTGATCCTGACAGCCGAGTCCGTCTTGTTGACGTGCTGGCCGCCCGCTCCGCTGGAACGGTAGGTATCGACCCTGATGTCCTCCGGATCGATCTCGACCGTGTTGTCCTCTTCGATCTCCGGCGTAACGTCGACCGAAGCAAATGATGTGTGACGTCTCCCCGACGCATCGAACGGCGAGATCCTCACCAGTCTGTGGACGCCCTTCTCCTTTTTCAGGTAGCCGTAAGCATTCGTTCCGCTGACCAGCATGGTCGCGCTGTTGATGCCGGCTTCCTCGTTGTCCTGCCAGTCTGTGACGGTCACCTTGTAGCCCTTTCTCTCGGCCCATCTGCTGTACATGCGGTAGAGCATCTCAGCCCAGTCCTTCGCCTCCGTGCCGCCGCTGCCGCCGTGCACCTGGACGATGGCATTGTTCTCGTCGTACTCCCCGGTCAGGAGAGTCTTGACCTTGAGGTCTGCGGCTTCCTTGACGTACTCTTCATAAGCCTCATTGGCTTCCTCGACCATCGACTCGTCGGCTTCCTCTTCAGCCAGCTCTATCAGAACGGAAAGATCCTCGAGCTTCGCTTCGAGAGCCTCGAATTCAGCAAGGCTGTCCTCCTTCTGTTTCTTTTCCTTGAGGACTTTCTGGGCGTTCTGCTGGTCTCCCCAGAATCCGGGATCCTCGCTCTGCTTCGCAAGCTCCGCGATCCTCGCTTTCAGCCCGTCGGGATCGACCGCGCTCCCGATCTCCTCGAGACCGTCGGTCAGATTCTTCATTTCGTTTTTTATCTGATCTAGTTGCATCATTTTTTAAAGTCCTTTTCCGCAGCAATGTTTGTATTTCTTTCCGCTTCCGCACGGACACGGATCGTTCCTTCCGACCTTCGGTGTCGCGCGCCTTACGGTCTCCTGCTTCGATTCGCGCTCCGGCACGTTCGCTTCTTCAGGCATCTGCTGTCCGCCCTGTACCTGATAGTTCGACTCGTCCTCGAATCCTTCCTTGATCCTGTCGCTCTTTACGAAACGTTTTCTCTCTGTTCTTGTCTCGACCGTTACGTTGTAGCAGAATTTGACCGTCTCTTCCTGGATGGCGGCCGTCATCTCCTCGAACATGTTGAATCCCTCTTCTGCGTAAGCGCCCGCCGGATCCTGTCCGCCCAGTCCTCTGAGGCCGATACCGCTCTTCAGCTGGTCCATGGCGTCGATGTGGTCCATCCACTTCTGGTCGACTATCCTGAGGAGGATCATCCTCTCGAGATCTCTCATGATCTCTTCGCCGACCTCTTCTTCCTTCTCACGGTAGAGTTCGTGGAAATCATCCAGGATGTCTTCCATCAGCTGCTCCTCCGTGAGCGCGCCGATAGTATCCTCTTCGTACTCTACGCCCTTGAATCTGTTGGTTATCTTCTTGAGGTTCCTGTTCAGTGTGTCGAGATCCCAGTCTTCAGCATATTTCGAATCGACTGTGATCGGCTCGACTTCCTGCCTGATCAGATCCTCCGTCATGTTCATTATATAAGGCTTGAGATTCTCGCCGAACAGGACCTTTCTCCTCTCGTCGTAGATGATCTCACGCTG
>CAMKAM010000124.1 GCA_946410475.1 uncultured Bacillota bacterium | reverse complement strand
GACAGGCTAAGAAAGGAATTGGGAATCAGAGCGATGGGAAACAATATCATCGAGTTAAACAATATCATCGAGTTAAAGGATATAAGGAAACAATATGGAAAGGGCGAGGCGGCGGTCTATGCGCTTGACGGTGTGGACTTTTCGCTTGAAGAGGGGAAGGTCTGCGTGATACTGGGGCCGTCGGGTTCCGGGAAGAGCACGCTGCTGAATATGATAGGGGGACTGGACAGTCCGGACTCCGGTGAAATAACTGTAGACGGCAGGACTATAACCGGGATGTCGAAGAAGGAGCTTACAAAATACAGAAAGCAGAGCATAGGCTTCGTCTTCCAGTTCTACAATCTGATACCCGACCTTACGGTCGAGGAGAACGTACAGGTGGTCGCAGAGATCGCTGACAGCCCCATCGATATCGATGAGATACTCGAGGCGCTGGAGATCGACAAGTACAGATACCGCTTTCCGAGAGAACTTTCCGGAGGGCAGCAGCAGAGGGTCGCGATCGCGAGGGCGATGATCAAGAACCCGAAACTTTTGCTGTGTGACGAACTGACGGGAGCGCTGGACACGAAGTCGTCGAGGCAGGTCTTGAGATTCGTTGAGAAGCTGAACAAGGAGTACGGTACGACGACACTGATAATCACGCATAATGAAGCGATCGCGGGGATCGCGGATGTGGAGATGAGGATAAGAGACGGGAAGATCTCGAAGATCAGGAATAATGAAGACAAGCTTTCGGCGGACGAGATCGAGCTGTAAGCGACGAAGAACTGTAAGTGACGAAATCTTTAAGCGACGGCAGGAAGGGAAAGACAAGAAGGAAACAGGAAGATGAAACTCAATAAAAGATATAAAAGGAGCATAAGGCAGGATCTGCCGTTCTATATCTCGGCGTCGGCGCTGACGATGTTCGCTCTGCTGATGTTCTATCTGTTCTATATGTCGGGCGTGGGCATAGCGGCTTACGGCGACGAGTTCTTCGACAGGAACAAGCTTGAGGACGCGTCGCTGTCCACATACATCGAGATCCCGGACAAGGAGATCAGCAAGATCGAGGACAAGTATTCGCTTACTATGGAAAAAGAGCGGTACGCTACGGTCGACGAGGACGGCGAAGACTACAAGACTCGCGTGTTCGTGAGGAACAAGAAGATCGACAAGTGCGAGATCATCAGGGGCGAGGATATCAAGAGCGATGACGAGGTCCTTATTTCTGCGGGGTATGCGAAAGCGCAGGGCATCGATCCGGGTGACAGGATCAAGATAGATGGCCGGAAGTATACAGTAAGCGGAATGTTCCTCAGACCGGACTATCTATACATGCTGGAGAATCTGACAGACGACTACAAGAACATATCGACGTTCTTCCTGACATATATGACGAAGGACGAGTTCGGCAGGCGCTTCGACGGAGCGAAGGCTGAATACAAGGTGATCTACGGTAAAGATACTGATACAAAGGCCTTCAGAAAATATGTAAACAAGCACTACTTCGTTTCGAACTACATAGCTGCCGAGGAGAATACGAGGATCAGCTTCGTCTACGATCAGGCGAAGATGTTCCTTCTGATGTCCTGGGTGATGCTCGTCGTGCTGCCGTTCATAACGGTCGCGTTGATAAGCATCCTCATCGGCAGAAAGGTCAGGAGCGAGCAGAAGATAATAGGTACGCTGTCTGCGATGGGCTATGAACGGTCAAAACTGATGAAACACTACAGTCTGTTCGCCGTGATACCGGGAGTGCTCGGTGGCGTGCTGACGACAGTGGCGACTAAGGCGCTTGCGCAGCCGTTCGGTGAACTGTGCCTGGCGGATTACGAACCGATGCAGGCGAAGTTCTCGCTTCCGATATGGATCGCCCTCGTGGGCATCGCCGTGCCGTCTCTGATCTATTGGATCAGCGCCATGCTGCGGGTGAGGAAGCTCCTCAGGCGCGACACTGTGGACCTGCTTGCGGGAAGAGCAGGAAAGGAGAACCGCGCAGGAAAACTGCTGGTAAAGAGCAAGGCCAAGGTCAGGACGAAATACAAAGTCAGGACTTTGGCGGGCAATCCCGGAAGGAGCAGCGTAGTATTTCTTGGGATATTCCTGGGAGCGATGATAGTATCGTTCGCGTTCTCATTTATCGACTCGGTCAACGCCGTGGGCGACCAGGCCCACGGGGAGTTCGGCAGTTTCAAATATGAATACATCCTGTCCGAGCTGCGCGAGGGCGCGCCGAAGCACGGGGAAGCAGTTTCCGTCATGACGTTCGAGGACAAGGACCAGCAGCGCGTGCAGCTGATGGGGCTCGACAAGGACGCCGAGCTCTGGAACCTGAAGACTTTGGACGGAAAGAGGGCGGATATAGAGAACGGCTGGTATGTCAGCACGCTCTGCGCGGAGATCTTCGGGCTTGAAAAGGGCGACGAATTCACGTTCAGAGACATTGCGACGCTCGAGAAGCATAAAGTGAAGATCGACGGCATCATCAAGAACGGATATCAGAATTATCTCGTATCGTCGAGGGCAAAGGCTGCGAAGATCACCGGACTGGACAAGAGGCAGTACAACGCCATCCTATCGGATAAGAAACTGGATCTCGACAGCTCCGTGGTCGCGGAGACGATAACTGATAAGACGTATAAGAACCTGATGAACAATATGCTGGACGCCATGGGAAGCATGATATATGCGATGATGATCATCGGCGTGCTTATCTGCATAGCGGCGCTGTATGTGACGGTCAACATGATGATATCGGAGAGCACGCATAATATCTCGATGCTGAAGGTGCTCGGATATGACGACCGGCGGATCAACGATATGGTGATCAATGCGAACCACCTGCTGCTGATACCGGGCATCGTTGCCGGGGAACTGTTTGCTTACGGCCTCATGGCCTGGTATGCGAAGGAGTTCGTCAATATAGAGCAGCTGATCATCCCTGCGACGCTGGAGCCGAAGAGCGCGGTGATCACGGCGGCGATGGTCGCGGCCGGGTACTTCATCTCGCTGGGGCTCCTAAGGCGCAAGGTGGCGAAGACGGACATGATCGAGGCGCTGAAGGACGGCCGGGAATAAGCAGTAATAGTACAATAAGCAAATATTATTGGCGCTTTGCACTTGCAAGTGATATAGTCGACGCATGAGTAATTTCGTCGTATGTTTCAATGCGGTACTGCCGCTGATCATATACGTTGCCGTCGGTATGACCGTAAGAAAAGCCGGACTGTTGAACGGCGCGGAGATAAAGC
>CAMKAM010000123.1 GCA_946410475.1 uncultured Bacillota bacterium | reverse complement strand
CTTCAACCGGATGCTTTTTGCTGCATTTTTCCCGGTGCTGATGTTCGACAATATCTATGATGCGGATATAAAGAGCGCATTCGACCCGAGGCTGATGTTATTCGCCGCCGCTTTCATCATAGTATCTGCGTTCATCTCGTGCCTTGCGGTGACAAAGATAACGAAGGATCCGCATAAGCGGGGCGCGATGGCACAGGCGATCTACAGGAGCAACTATGTCCTCATGGGACTCGTAATAACGGAGAACATCTTCGGAAAAGACGGATTATCGGTGACGACGGCGCTGATCACTGTCGTTGTGCCGCTCTTCAATGTCACAGCGGTGATCGTGCTGGAAACCTTCAGGGGAGGAACAGTAAGCGCAAAGCACATGATAAAGAACGTAGTGACCAATCCTCTGATACTGGGTGCGTTTGCGGGGATCGCGGCCTGTTTGTGCGGACTCGCTCTGCCGGGGTCGTTGGAGTCGGTAATATCAGGCATGGCGGCCTGCGTCACACCGGTCGCGCTTGTTCTGCTGGGAGCCTCCTTCGATTTTTCGAGGATAGCCGCGATGAAAAGCGAGATCGCTATCTGCGTTATAGGACGCCTGCTCGTCTGGCCGGCGATAGGGCTGCCGGCAGCTTACCTGCTCGGGTTCAGAGGACCGGCCTTCGTTTCTCTTCTCGTCGTGATCGCAGCATCGACTTCTGTATCGTCGTTCACGATGGCCGAAGCAATGGACAGTGACAGCGATCTCGCAGGAAGCGCTGTGATGTTCTCGACGCTGTTTTCCTGTGTTACACTGTTCCTGTGGCTTTATCTGTTCAGGTGTCTGGGTGCTTACTGAGGCTGAAGGCCGCACAGCGGGCGTTTACTGAGGATGCAAAAAAACGTTTGTTCGAAAAATCGCTCCGGAGGGCAAAAAAGAGTTGCAAATGGCTGCTTACTGCGATATACTATGAAAGCTGTCGCTTCAGGCGGCGGATTGTCACAATCGGGTGACAGAGATCGAGTAAAGAAAGAGGTGAAACAGCATGAAGGAAGGAATCCATCCTGCTTACCAGGAATGTAAAGTAACTTGCGCATGCGGTAACACGTTCACAACTATGTCCACACAGCCGGAAATGAGGCTCGATGTGTGCTCAGCGTGTCATCCGTTCTTTACGGGCCAGCAGAAGAACGTCACAAGAGGCGGCCGCGTAGAGAAGTTCAAGAACAAGTACAACCTGGACTAAGTTCCATTGAGAAAGCAGCCTGAAAGAGGGCTGCTTTTTTAGTGCCTGCGGCGGTGTATACATAATTGACAGGCGGCACGTTCTCAGCCTACAATTACAACATCGGAAGAAAGGAAGTAAGGAGCGATCTCATTAAGGGAAGCAGTGAAATCCAATACGGAAAAAGAAACATCATTTATCTCGAGACCGGCTCGACGGACTCGTGGAGGATCTGAAGGGCTGCCGCTTTGACAGGGGCGAAGTCGCAGCTGTCCTCGCAAAGCATCCCGTAAGCAGATACTTCGGCGCGATAAGCGCTGAAGAGGTCCTCGCGGTCATGTTTGGTGATGTGTGATATAATGCACAGTGACCAGCATGGTAATGACAAAATCAGTGTAGAGGAATAAGACGGAAGAGGTAGATTTGAAAACTGTATTCAGGATCTTCGGTGACGACATAAAGTCCATAGTGACGCACTTTTTCGTGTTCGTCATCATAATAGCTGTAGGAATACTGCCCGCGCTCTATGCGTGGGTCAATATTTACGCGAACCAGGATCCGTACAAGAACACCGGCAATATCCCCGTGGCAGTTGCGTCAAGGGATCCCGGCATGGAGACGGGCAGCGGGAAATATGTGAACAGCGCGGTCGATGTGATGGACTCTCTCAGGGAGTCGGACAGCATAGACTGGCAGTTCCCCGAAAGCGCAGACAAGGCAGTGGCCGGAGTAAAGTCCGGCAGGTATTATGCTGCGATAATATTCGAAGATGATTTTACATACAACATGTATCATTTCGAGGAGGCGATCGGAAGCGAGGAGCCCCCTATAACCTACTATACGAACACGAAGAAGAATTCTGTCGCGGCGAAGATAACCGATACGGCTGCGGCCTCGCTCCAGCAGAAGATCAACGCGGAGTATCTGCAGGCCGGTCTCAGCAAATTCATCGGAGACACGAAAAAGCTGTCGGACGAGCTCGATACGGAGCAGGCTGCTGACAATGCCATAAAGCAGCTCAAGGAGCTCCGCTCTTCGCTGAAGGAATACGACGAGGCGATCGATGGGTTCACAGGGAAAAGCGAAAACGTAAAGGACGCGCTCGGTTCGGCTGAGCAGAAACTGTCCCAGAAGATCAACGCGGGCTCCGAAAGGATCAGCGAGGCGAAGGGTGAGATCGCCCAGGCCAAGACGACTGTGCGGTCGATCAAAAAAGAACTGGACAGCCAGTATGCCGACCTCAAGAAAAAGACTGAAGCTCTTGAGACCGCTATCGGAAAGGTAGAGAAAGAATCGGACGCCGATGAGAAGATAGCCCTTGCTAAGGACGCGCAGGCGAAAGCTGACAGGGTCCTCAGCAAACTGGAGGAGCTGAAGCTTCTGATACCCAAGGGAAGCAGCATGTCGGGGGCCAGGGCCGTAGTCGACACCCTCGATCTGATGATAGTGCATGCTGAGGAAGCAAAGAACGCGCTGGCGGATCCGAGCGGCGTGAAACAGGCGAAGGAAGCGGTGCAGGCTCTTCACTCGATGAGGAAGGAGCAGCTGAAGAGCAGTATAGAGACTCTGCAGCAGAACCTGAATACTGCGATCAGGCTGGTCGAGCCACTGCTTGAGTCAGCGGGCAGTTCGATGGAGGATATCGGACCTGTTTTCGATGCTGCCGGAAGCACAGTGGACGCGATGGACATTTCGCTTACTGAACTGCAGAAAGTCATACGCTCTTCGGAGGAGAAGCTTGATGATGTGATAGAGAAGGCGGAGAAGGCCAAGGGCGATGACAAACTGGCCATCCTCACGGAGTTTCTCAATGGTGACCCGGACAGGTACGGCGAGTTCTTCTCGACGCTGGTAGACGTTGATGTCGAGACGATATATCCGGTCAAAAGATACGGTGACGCGATGACGCCGTTCTATTCAGTGCTCGCTATGTGGGTCGGCGGCGTAATGCTGGTGTCGCTTCTGAAGACGAATGTGAACAGAAAGAAGTACCCGGCCCTGACGGAGTCGCAGGGATTCTTCGGAAGGTTCCTGATATTCTTCCTGCTGGGCCAGATCCAGGCGGCGGTCATAGTGCTGGGGGATATATTCC
>CAMKAM010000122.1 GCA_946410475.1 uncultured Bacillota bacterium | reverse complement strand
GCGAAGAAGAATCCGAATACGACGATCAGAAGAGCCGGTCCGAATCCGATGGGGATCGTCGGCCAGAAGATAAGAATAGCAAGAGCGATGATCAGGAGAACGCCGACATATTTGAGGTCGAGGTCTTTTCCTGTCCTGTCCAGAGTTCCGGCCATGCCGTCTCTGTTTTTCAGGCTCTTGATGTTCTCGCCAAATGTCTTGACGATCAGCGGCAGAGACTTGATGAGCGAGATCATACCCGCAGTAGCAACAGCGCCTGCGCCGATGTATCTGATGTAGCTTCCCCAGAGTGACCATGTGTCCATTTCACTGATGGGCACTTCCGAAGGGAACATTACCATGCTGCCGCCGAACTCCTTGATAAGCGGCATCAGCATGAACCATGCGACTACGCCGCCGGCGAACATGTAAGCAGATATCGTAGGTCCAACGATGTAGCCTACGCCTGCCAGAGCCGGAAGTACGTCCATACCTACTCCGGAACCGTCATATTTTTTGAAAGCCCAGTCGACTTCGCTCGGGAAGAGTTTGATTCCGTCTGCGACGAATTTGTAGAGCGCAGCGATGCCGAGACCTGCGAATACAGTGCCTGCGGCCGCGCCGCCTTCTTCACCGGCGATCAGGACCTCAGCGCATGCCGTGCCTTCCGGATAGGGAAGCACACCGTGCTCCTTTACGATCAGCGCCTTACGGAGCGGGATCATAAAGCAGATGCCGAGAAGTCCGCCGCATATGCAGACGAGGGCGATCGTCAGATATCCCGGAACCTCTCCGGCGCCTTCATTTGCCCACATAAAAACTGCAGGGAGCGTGAATATGGCTCCTGCAGCCAGTGATTCTCCGGCAGACCCGATGGTCTGTACCATGTTGTTCTCAAGTATCGATTCCTTCTTCATGATCATACGGATAACACCCATGGATATTACCGCTGCAGGAATCGAGGCCGATACTGTGAGTCCTACTCTGAGTCCCAGATAAGCGTTCGCGCCACCGAATACGATAGCAAGAATGATACCCAGGACGATCGAAGTTCCCGTAAATTCCGGCATGACCCTGTCAGCCGAAATAAACGGTTTGAACTCTGATTCTTTGTTGTCCATTTTAGTAACTCCTCCTTCTATGCATCTTGAAAGATGCACTGCAACAAAATGATTAAGAATAATTGCTTCCTTCTGCCTGCGCCCTGCTATCGACGCAAACAAAACGGCTCAACGTTTCCGTCAAGCCGAGCTAGTATAACACTTTTTGCACCTGATGTCTGCCAATTTTTTCACATTCTTATAAAAATGTTATATATTTGTTTGATATATCTCTATAATTGCCTTTTGTAACTAACCTTATCGATATCGTCTACATCTTGCTGCGCAGGGGGCAATCTGAAGTGCTGATGTTCTCCGCCAGTCTGTTGAGCCCGAGATCCGACAGGTAGTCCTTCAGTATCGGCAGCGACTGAGTCGACTCAGGGCCTATCACTATCCCGGTGATGAGATCCTCGATGTCCACACCGTTATCCCGGCACATCCGGTCCAGATCCAGCGGATAGTATTTCTTTATGCGTTCTCTTGCGACGTGATATCTGGGCCGGAGCTGCAGATCGCCGACTTTGAAAGGCATGACGATGAGGCGGATCTCGTTCTCGCTAGAAAAGGACGGGTGCTTGTAAGCAGCCGCTTCACCGCACACTTCATCGCGGATCTTTTTCAGTTCGTCCGTGCCGCCCACGGCAGATTTCTTCTGCAATCGCTCAAAAAGCCGGTCCGCAAGCGGGTGATCGTCCAGGTCATTTTGATAGATCACCTTCTTCAGCGAGACCGTATCGCCTGTCAGCTTCTCGAGCATCTCTCTTTGGAAGCATAGGCATACTCCCTTGCCCCGGTTCGCATACCGCTCCCACTGCGCGGCGTCATCGCTTGCCTGCGAGAAGCATGCCGCATATGCCGACAGATCAAAATAGTGACTCCTGATAATATCATGGATCGCATCGAGCCGGCTTACCATCTTCTCGTCACCGATCCCTGAAAAGCGTTTCTTCAGCACGCCGATGATACCCGAGATGAACAGATCCATCTCCTTTGAGTCGTTCATATTGAGAACGTTGTTGACCCTCAGCTCCCTGTTGCTGAGTATCCCGTCGAGCGACATAAAATCCGTATAATGATATAGTATCTGCCCCATATTTTTCCTCGTATCGTTATAACTATGTTGTCTGATCCTCCCGGACGTCTCAGCCGAGCATTATCCGGGCTGCGTCCTCTATGATCTCACTATGGTCAAAAGCGAGCCCTTCATCCGTCTTCGGACGAAAGCTCCCGTCTTCGCCGCGCACGATCGGCACCCAGTGGATGGAAGCAGCATCGTCGCCTGCTTCCGGCCTAAGTTTGTCGCCGTCTACCACTGTCGCGAAGGCAGCCGATACCGTCCAGCCTCTCGGATCTCTTCCCGGCCTGCTGTATATACCTGTCAGCTTCAGTTCCTGACCGATAAGGTTCGTCTCTTCCTGCAGCTCACGCCCAGCGCTCATCTCTATGGTCTCTCCAGGTTCAGCGAACCCGCCCGGCAGAGCGAGGCATCCCATGAACGGATGTCCCTTCCGCCTGATCATCAGCAGATGGATGTCATCTCCGGTCTTGCGGAATATCAATATGTCTGCCGTCAAAGACGGCTTCGGATATCCTTCCGAGCTGTACTGCGAAAGAAATTCCTCTTCAGTCAATCCGTTTTCATCTCTCAGTTGTATTGTGTCAGCCATGATAGCTCCTTTCTTCATCAGTAAAATTATAGCAGAGCATCAGTCTTTAGTTCAACCTCGGCTCCTTCCGGCATAAGCCACTCTCTCCACACATATTCGACTATCCATGAATCTTCCGGCTTCATATCTTTGATATAACTGCTTCCGTCCTCGTTTTGGAATCTCCATATCATCACGCCGAGGAAAGGCCTTTCATATTCCCCTCCGTACATCAGAAGAAACCCGCCGTCATTCGTTCCGATCGTTTTCCCTTTCAGCCGATCTGTTGAGAGCAGCATACTGATGAGTTCGACGTCATCGATCGACAACGACATGCCATACTTCATTTTTCATAAATACGCTCCTTTCGGCACCACCACAAAGAGCGCATCTAAAAAGTCCCATGGCTGCGATGGGACTTTGCTTACAATTACATCTCCATCGCTCAGGCTTTAGCACCTTACCTGAAAGGCAGGTTGCTGCACGATCATCGGGCCTGTCCCTAACGTGCTCTCTATGGTCTTATTGAGTTGTTTTTTCCTTTATACCACTGCCGGGCGCA
>CAMKAM010000121.1 GCA_946410475.1 uncultured Bacillota bacterium | reverse complement strand
TTCGAAAATGAGAAGACCGATATCCTGATAGGCACTCAGGTCGTCGCTAAAGGCCTCGATTTCAGGAACGTCGGCCTTGTCGGCATACTGTCGGCGGATATCAGTCTGAACATACCCGATTTCAGATCGGCGGAGAGGACGTTCCAGCTGATAACCCAGGCGGCCGGGAGAGCCGGAAGAGGCACAGAGCCCGGACGGGTCCTGATACAGACTTACACGCCCGACAATTACGCGGTGCAGGCCGCGAAGGATCACGATTATGAGGCTTTCTATTCGAAGGAGATCGTGTTCAGACAGATGAGAAGGCAGCCGCCTTTCAGCGATTTCATACAGGTGGTGTTCCAGTCGACAGACAGCGATCTGCCGCCATTTACGGCAGCGGCCTGGGAACACAGGATAAAGCAGGTCCTCGGCAGCGACGAAGAGGTCGTGATGATGAGGGGACCCATGATAGTCGCGAACAGGAAAGAGGGGACAAAGGAATGTCTCCTGCTGAGATGTCCCAGAGGGGGACGGAGCAGATTCTTCAGCGGACTCGCCTCCATGAAGGAGGAGACGATGCGCAGGGAAGGAAGGATACATATAACAGTAGACGTTAATCCATACAGCATTTGGAGAGGTTAAGAAATGGCATTAAGAAATATTTTCGTTGAAGGTGAACCGATACTGAACAAGAAGTGCAAAAAGGTCGCAGCCGTCGATGACAGGATCAGAGAGCAGCTCGACGACATGCTCGAGACGATGAAAGACAGCGAGGGCGTAGGTATCGCCGCTCCACAGGTCGGACTTCTGAAAAGGATGTGCATCCTCGAGCCCGAACCGGACAAGATCTACTATCTCATAAACCCCGAGATCGTCGGGACTATGGGAGAGCAGGAAGGATACGAGGGATGCCTGAGCGTCCCGGGACTGATCGGAAAGGTCAAGAGACCGCTGAGCATGAAGGTCAACGCTTTGGATTATGACGGGGTCATGAAACAGTATACGTTCAAGGATTTTGAGGCGGTCGTCGCTTCGCACGAGATAGATCATCTTGACGGCATACTCTATACGCAGAAAGCCGAAGACGTGCACGATCCGGCTCTCGATGAAAAACAGAAAGAGGAATGATGAGGATAGTATTTATGGGGACACCTGATTTCGCCGCGGAGTCGCTGAAGGCTCTGGCGGGATCGGGCCACGAAGTCGTTCTCGCGGTCAGCCAGCCTGACGCCGCGAAGGACAGAGGGAAAAAGGTGAAACCGACACCGGTGAAGGCGGAAGCCGAAAAACTCGGGATACCCGTTCTGCAGCCGGCAAAGATCGATGAAGAGGCGATCGGGCAGATAGCAGAAGAAAAGCCTGATATCATTTGCGTAACGGCTTACGGCAGGATCCTGCCGAAGGTCCTGCTGGATCTCCCGCGCTTCGGATGCATCAACGCTCACGCGTCGATCCTGCCCAGGCACAGAGGCTCGGCGCCGATGCAGCATGCGATCCTTAAGGGCGACGAGACCACAGGCGTCACAGTGATGCAGATGGACGAAGGAATGGATACCGGCGATATGCTCCTGAAAGAGGAGACTCCGGTAGACGGTAAGGACCTGGAACAACTCCATGACGAACTGGCTGTGATGGGCGGAAGACTGCTCGTCAAAGCCCTTGACATGATAGAAAAAGGTGAGATCGTTCCTGAAAAGCAGAACGATGAAGAGGCGACATATGCCCCGATGATAAGCAAGAAAGACGGACTGATCGATTTTACGAGAAGTGCTGCTGAGATAGAGAGAAAAGTCAGAGCATACCGTCCGTGGCCCGGAGCTTTTACATATCTGGACGAAGATATGCTGAAGGTGTGGAGATCGGAAGTTGCTTCGGCTGATGATGAAGGGGCTTACGCCTCAGGAGACGAGAGGCCGGGGGCCGTCATCGCTCTTACGGACGACGGTATCGCCGTGCAGACGGGGAACGGAGTCATCCTCCTCACAGAGGTCCAGTCGCCCGGAAAGAGGCGAATGGCATCTTCTGACTGGCTGAGGGGCAAGAACATTGAAATCAATACGATTTTAGGTTATAATAAAGGGTAACTTTTTGGGAGATATATATGTTTTATTATGACTGGACATTTATAATACTGATCCCGGCTTTCATTCTGGCAATGGTCGCGCAGACGAAAGTCAAGTCGGCTTATTCCAGATATGCCAGAGTGCCGAACCAGAGAGGGATGACAGGAGAGCGTGCCGCGAGGATGATCCTCGACAGCCACGGTCTTCATGATGTTCCGATAGAAAGAGTGGCAGGTGAACTGTCGGATCATTATGATCCGTCGAAGAGGGTCGTGAGGCTCTCGCAGTCGGTGTACGACGATGCGAGCATATCTTCGGTCGCGATAGCCGCTCACGAGTGCGGTCATGCAATGCAGCATCAGACAGGGTACGCGCTCCTTGCGATCAGGAACGCGATAGCCGCACCGGTGAATCTGGTCTCTATGGCCAGCTGGCCGCTTTTGATAATCGGTATATTTATGATACAAGCCGGCCATTATGTCGGAGGAAATATGATATTCAATATCGGTGTCTTCGCCTTTGGAGGAGTAGTGCTCTTCCATCTCGTAACTCTGCCGGTCGAACTGAATGCGAGCAGCAGAGCGCTGAAAGAGATTGAGGCAGAAGGCATCGTTTATGAAGAAGAGATATCGGGAGCGAAGAAGGTCCTTTCCGCAGCGGCACTGACGTATGTCGCCGCTCTGGCAGTGGCCGTAGCTCAACTGCTGAGAATATTACTTTTGAGAGGGAGGAACTGATGGACATTAACAGAAGAACAGCTTATCATACACTGATGGACGTTGAGACGAAAAACGCGTTTTCGAACATAGCAACGAACCATCAGGTGATACTCCATAAACCGACGAACGTACCGTTCGTTCGTGAACTCGTTTACGGAGTCCTGGAGAACAAGATGCTCCTTGACTATGTGATCAACGAACTGATCCCGGGCGATGTGGACCATGTGAAGAAAAGCGATCTTACGATCCTGCGCATGGGCATCTACCAGCTCGCCAAGATGGATTCCGTTCCGGAATACGCTGCAGTGAATGAGAGCGTACAGCTGGCGAAGAAATTCTCCAAGGGCAGAGAGGGATTCATCAACGGTGTCCTCAGATCGTATATAACGAAGAAATACACTATCAAACTTCCGGACAGATCGGAAGACGAAGTCAAATATCTTTCTATCAAATATTCGTATGCACCGTGGATCATCAGGCTCTGGCTGGAGACATATGATGTCGATTTCGTCGAAGACCTTCTGAAGGCCGGAAACGAAACTCCGAGCGTATGCATCCGTC
>CAMKAM010000120.1 GCA_946410475.1 uncultured Bacillota bacterium | reverse complement strand
CCGCCCTTCGCAATATGGATGATACAGACGATCTCAACAAAGTGGCGAATGAGATCAAGCGTACTGCATTCAAGATAACAAGGATGGGCCAGCTCGTCGGAAGCGAGGCCTCCGAGATGCTCGGCATCCCCTTCGGTATCATAGACCTCTCACTTGCTCCCACACCGGCTGCAGGTGATTCGGTCGCTAACGTACTCGAAGAGATCGGACTCGAACAGTGCGGCGCATGCGGAACTACCGCGGCTCTTGCAATGCTCAACGATGCTGTAAAGAAAGGCGGAGTCATGGCGTCCGGCAACGTCGGAGGACTGTCCGGAGCCTTCATCCCGGTATCGGAAGATGCCGGCATGATAGCCGCTGCCGAGAACGGCACTCTTACTATAGAGAAACTTGAGGCGATGACGGCTGTCTGCTCCGTAGGTCTCGATATGATCATCATCCCGGGAGATACTCCTGAAGAGGTCATCTCCGCAATGATAGCCGATGAAGCAGCTATCGGAATGATCAACTCAAAGACGACAGCAGTAAGGGTCATCCCTGCTATCGGTCTTTCGGACGGAGACAAGCTCGACTTCGGCGGACTTCTCGGATACGGTCCTGTCATGAAGGTGTCGACGAAGTCACCTGCCAAAATGATAGCAAGAGGCGGCAGGATCCCTGCTCCGATCCAGAGCCTGAAGAATTAGTAGAATACAGACAGACGACCAAAAGGGCTGTTCCATCCGGAACAGCCTTTTTTCATTCCTTTATTCCTGTTTATTTCAGGAGATCACTTCGTGAATATACCTTTGTTACCGAACTCCCATTTGCCCCCGCCGGCACCGATCTCGAAATGCAGTTTCGCTATGCCGAGATCTATGAGATCGTTCTCATGGCTTTCGTCCACCTTCGCAAGGACTGCATCCTCAGAGCAGACGAATCTGACCGGCTGCCTGTTCTGAGCCGAGGGCGCCCTGAGTGCATACCTGACTCCGTCGACCGCCCAATTCGGAACCATGACGTCCGACAGAAGGAGATCCTTGATCTCTTTGCTGTTGCGTTTCACCGTCTTTGATATGGCCTTTTCCTTCAGAGTCTCACGGTCCTTCACGTTGCCGAAAACGATAACGCAGCGCAGGACTTCATCGTCTGCCACCTTGACGCTGCATTCGCTTTTGTTATATGTCCCGGCAAGCCAGCAAGTGCCAAGTCCCAGGCCTGTTGCCAGCAGTACGAGGCTCTCACCGTAATAACCGAGTTTTTCATCACCGTCGGGGTCGCCGACCTTTTTGATCATCGCAAGATAGTTCTTTGCTCCCGAGATCATTCCGTAGGTGTTCTTTGCTCCGAACGGAGCCGGATCGTCTGTCACGACTTTTATATTGATATCCCCTGCACGGTTGCATTCCCACACAGCGGCTTCAAGCTGCTCAAGTTTGAGTTTTTCGACAGGAGTGTCGAGATAAGCTCTCCTTGATATCCTTTCCATTATCGCTCTTTTAAGGTCCATTACTTTCCTGCCCTCTCATTAACAGCTTCCATTATTTTGTCACAGGCTTCGTCAAGGGTGAGTCCTTCCGTATTCACCGTTATATGAGCGTACTTTTCGTAGAGCGGCACCCTTCTGTCATAGATGTCCTGTATAGTCTCACCGGGCTGCAGCGAGATACCGCGCAACGCAAAATCACCGAGCCTCTCTATGATAGTCTCACATGTCAGCTCAATGTATACTATCGTACTGAGTTCGCTGAGATTCTTCATCGCACGCGGTCCGTATATAGCGCTCCCTCCGGTAGCAATGATAGTATTGACCGTTCTTATCGACGCGATGACTTCCTCTTCTATCTGGTTGAACTCGTCAGGTCCGTATTCATCCAGGATCTCAAAGAGCCTCTTGTTCTCCCTGCCCTGGATCAGAAGATCGGTGTCTATGTAATTGTAGCCAAACTTCTTGGCCATCATCAGTCCTGTCATGCTCTTGCCGCATGCAGGCATCCCTATCAATGTAATGTTCATGTTTTTATGATACCACTAAATGTCTTTTCTACACAAGTGCCGTAACATAATCGTAAAGAGGCAGGACGGCGATCGGCATGAAGATCGCCGGAACGAAGTTCATTATCTTAAGGTCCGTCAGCTTCAGCATATTGAGAGCCTGCCCCATTATCACCAGCGAGCCGACCGCCATCATCTCTGTGATGACAGGATCGGGAAGCACCGGCGCAAGATACTGGGCCAGGATGACTATGATACCTGTAACGACGAAGATAGCGCCCGAAGCGAACAGCACGCCTATGCCCATCGATGCCGCAAGTATTATCGAAGACGTCATGTCGAGTCCGGTCTTTGAGAAAAGCAGGCTGTAGTCGCCCTGAAGACCGGCCTGAAGGCCGCCTACGACAGTGTAAGCCCCTACGCACTGCAGAATCGCCGTCGTAACGAAAGCATCGGTGAAACTGACTTTCCCTTCGCCGTCTACCTGAGGGCCGTCTCCTGTATCAACTTTCTTCTTTGTGAATCTGTTCTCGATCGCCGAAACACATTTGTAAAGCAATTTGTCCAGATCGAGCAACTCTCCGATGAGGGCACCGAGCGAGATCGAAACGATCATACAGATAGCGTTCTTCGAGTCCAGCGCGCCGGCTATGCCGACATACATGACGAACAGAGCTATACCTTTGAACAGATGGTCGTTGACTCTGTCGGGTATCCCCTTTTTGGCTATGAGTCCTATCAGCGCACCTAATGCAGCGCCGAGAGTGTTGACAAGTACTCCAAACATTTTTATTTCCTTTCTCTTTCACATTTCCCGCTAATTATATATTACGCAATGCCCTTTTTCCACAAAAAAGTCGCGCAGCTGAGATAGTTTTCGATACGAGTTTACAAAACTATGGATATCATTTATAATCTCACCGTTGAAGAAAGGTGGACATGATATGGACACAAAAGAACTGAAGAGGCTCTTCTCCGAGAAGAGGCCTGCTGACTGGGATCAGATCCCCGACATAGACCTTTATATGGACCAGGTCACAAGCTATATGCAAAGGCAGCATATAGGTTTTGAGGTGAATGAGAACCTGACCCCTGCAATGATAAACAATTACGTCAAGCAGAAGGTCATGCCGAAAGCAAACGGAAAGAAATACGACCGGGACCACATAGCTTATCTTACGGCTATCGTGCTCCTCAAGCAGGTGATCTCCGTAGGTGATGTGAAAACGCTGCTCGGCGTCCAGCTGGCAGATGAAGATATCCGTGGATTCTATGAGAAATTCACCGGACGTCTGGACAAAGAGCTGACTGTTGCAGGAGATATGATAAGCGAAGATCTTAACGAAAAAGAACTGTCTGATCTTGCCCTCGATCTTGCGGTCTCAAGCTATGCTCAAAAGCTCGCCTGCGAATGCATATTGGATATACTGAGTGGAGAC
>CAMKAM010000119.1 GCA_946410475.1 uncultured Bacillota bacterium | reverse complement strand
TCTCCTCGACGGGATAGGCGATACGCTGAGAGTCTCCCTGACTGCCGATCCGGTAGAAGAAGTATACGCCGCTAGGAAGATCCTCGCTGCCTGCGGTCTTTATACGCCTCCGATCGAGATGGTATCATGTCCTACATGCGGCAGGACCATGGTCGATCTTGTGAGCATCGCCGGCGAGGTGGAAAGAAAACTGTCAACCGTAGGCCGCGAAAGGGCAGTAAGCGGTAAAAGACCGCTGAAGGTCGCAGTCATGGGCTGCGTCGTCAACGGACCCGGTGAAGCCAGGGAAGCCGATTTCGGCGTCGCATGCGGCAAAGGAAAGGGCGTAATATTCAGTAAAGGCAAGCCCGTAAAGACAGTTGCGGAAGAAGACATAATCGCGGAACTTGTGGATATATGCCGCAAGGCCGACTGACATGAGGGGATAAATGGATCTTTTCGATAAGTATAAAAAAGATAATTATTCATATGAAGTGACAAGCGCCGAGATCGACTCGGATACGATGGAGCTGACCATAGAGATCGATACCGATTTCGTCGTTCCGTACAGCGCGCTTTCAGAGACGGCCGACAAGCTGATAGCCGAAGTGCCGGAGATCGAGAACGTCGAATACCGTTTTGAGTACAGTGAGATCAAACAGGGAAGGAACGAAGCCATTATGACGTATCTTCCTTATCTTCTCAGAGAATATGAATCGGCGACAGGAGGGCTTCTCAATTCCCTGAGGAGCGATGACGTCGTCATAACGGAAACGGAGCTGGATCTAAAAGTCCTCGGAAAAACGGCGGCTGATGCTCTCAACACTGAGATAGCAGAAAAGTTCGAGTCGAAGCTTCGGGACAATCTCGGTATAGATATCAAAGTTTTATTCGTCCATGACGAAGAGCAGTATGCCAAATGTGAAGAGAACGCAAAGAAGAAAGTAGAAGAATACGTCCCTGAGAGGAGGGCTGTGCCCTCGCAGGCGCAGTCTGCTAAAGCGGCGGCTTCCTTTGACGGCAAACTCCTGAAGGGGTCTCGCATCAAGAACGAACCCGTTCTTATTTCTTCACTGACTGACGAATCCGGAACTGTAGTCATCAGAGGCGAAGTCTTCAGCATCGATACAAGGAACACGAAGAACGACAGCAAGCTCGTTCTGTTTGCTGTGGCTGATGACAGCGCGACGATAATGTGCAAGACCTTCATGAAGAAAGAAGTATGGGAAGTCATAGAGGAGTCTTTCTGTGAAGGCATATATGTCGCGATCAGAGGAAAGGCTCAGTGGGACGATTATTCCCATGCTGTCACAGTAATGGCGTCTGATATAGAGATAATAGATAAAGAAAAGCGTATGGACAACTCTCCTGAGAAGAGAGTCGAACTGCATGCGCATACCCAGATGAGCGCTCTTGACGGTCTTTCCGATCCGAAGGAGATGGTGAAGCTCGCCGCCGGATGGGGCCATAAAGCCGTCGCTGTGACAGATCACGGCGTAGTTCAGGCCTTCCCGGATGCTTACAACGCTTCGAAGGGTTCAGATATAAAAGTCATCTACGGAGAAGAGGGCTATCTTTTCGAGGACTATAATGGAACCGTAGACCACAAAAAAGCGAGGACGAACCACATAATCCTGCTTGCAAAGGATCAGACGGGAATGAAGAATCTTTACAGGCTCGTCTCTGTATCGCATATAGATTATTTCCATAAACGGCCCAGACTGCCCAGATCGGTCATCCAGAAGTATAGGGACGGCATCATTCTCGGTTCTGCATGTGTGGCAGGAGAACTGTTCGAGGCCATGCTGGCGGGCGAAAGCGATGAAAGACTCGATGAGATCGCTTCTTTCTACGACTATCTCGAGATCCAGCCGATTATCAATAATATGTTCCTCGTGAGGAACGGCAGGATCCCCGACGAAGAGGGCTTGAGAGATCTGAACAGAAAGATAGTCGAGATCGGTGAGCGTATCGGTAAGCCGGTATGCGCCACATGCGACTCGCATTATCTTGAAAGTACAGACGATGTTTACAGAAAGGTGCTGCAGGCCGGTCAGAATTACGATGATATAGATCAGGAGAGCGGTCTGTATTTCCGTACAACTGAGGAGATGCTCGAGGAGTTCAGCTATCTCGGTGAAGAAAAAGCGAAGGAGGTCGTCATAACGAACACGAACCTCATAGCTGATATGATCGAGGACATAAGCCCGATCGCCAAGGGGAAATTCCCGCCGGATATCCCGGATTCCGAGAAGATACTAAAGGAGACATGTGAAAAGAACGCGGCTGACAAATACGGTACTCCGCTTCCTGCTCCGATAAGAGAGAGGCTCGACAAGGAACTCGATTCCATCATAGGAAACGGATATGCAGTCATGTATGTTTCGGCAAAGATGCTCGTCGACAAGTCCATGTCCGACGGATATATCGTTGGTTCCAGAGGATCTGTCGGTTCATCTTTCGCTGCGACGATGTCCGGTATAACAGAAGTAAATCCTCTGCCGGCTCATTACGTCTGCCCGAAATGCAAGCATCTTGAGTGGGGAGATGACAATATCTACAGCTGCGGCGTCGATATGCCTGAAAAGAAATGCCCTGTCTGCGGTGAGATCATGGATCAGGACGGATACAACATACCGTTCGAGACCTTCCTCGGTTTTGACGGAGACAAAGAGCCTGATATCGACCTCAACTTCGCAGGTGAATACCAGCACAGGGCCCACAGGTTCGTAGCCGAGATGTTCGGCGAGGAGAATATCTTCAAGGCCGGAACTATCGGCGCGATCAAGCTGAAGACTGCCCGCGGTTTCGCGATAAAGTATTTCGAGAAGATCGGAAAGCGTCCGACTTCACTAGATCTGGACTGGTATGCCAGAAAGTGTGTCGGTGTAAAGAGAACGACGGGCCAGCACCCGGGCGGCATCGTTATACTGCCGAAAGGGCATGAGATATATGAATTCACTCCCGTGCAGCGTCCGGCAAATGATACGGATTCAGATGTCACTACGACACATTTCGATTATCACTCCATCGACGAGAACCTGCTCAAGCTCGATATACTCGGACACGACGGACCGTCCATGATCAGGGCGCTCACAGAACTGTCCGGTATCGATGCGACGAAGGTCCCGCTCAAGGATGAGAAGGTCAACAGCATATTCAACAGTGTGGATGCGCTGGATATAAAGATAGATAATTACATGTTCAGGCACGGAAGCTACGGCATACCGGAGTTCCGTACCAGCTTCGTGCGCCAGATGCTCGATGATATCAAACCGGACAAGTTCGCCGATCTGGTGCAGATAGCAGGATTGTCTCACGGAACAGACGTATGGCTGAACAACGCCCAGCGTTTCATAAGAGACGGTGTTGCCACTATCGATGAGGTCATATGTACCAGAGACGACATCATGCGTTATCTGATACATATGCAGCTTCCCGCTTCTGATTCATTCAAGATCATGGAGAGAGTCAGGAAGGGCAAGAGCCTCACAGAAGAGCAGGAAG
>CAMKAM010000118.1 GCA_946410475.1 uncultured Bacillota bacterium | reverse complement strand
TGAAAAAGGCGAGTCCATGTTTGTGGACTCGCCGCTTTTGCTATTCGGTATTGTCTGAGTTCCCGCAGGGATCCCTGCGTTCGACCGGTCACTGACAGTCGGCCGCGGATGGCCGGTCATTGTACGGACGGTGACTATACGAACAGTTCGTCGATAGCGTACAGAGCTGCGTATCCTGCCATGTAGATCTTGTCTCCGTCGCGTCTGCAGTAGAGTGTGCCGCCTCTCTGCGATGCCTGGTAAGCAACGATGTCGTCTTTTCCTTCTCTGTCAGCCCAGTACGGAACGATGTGGCAGTGGCCGGATCCGCATACGGGGTCTTCGTTGACTGCGAGCTTCGGAGCGAACGAACGCGAAACGCTGTCTGTGTCTTTGCCGCTTGCTGTTACGTGGAGAAGGAGTCCGTCGAGCTGCATCATCTTCTCGAAGTCAGGCGTCATGTTCCTTACGAACTCTTCGTCGTCGACTACGCAGAGAAGGTCACGTGCGATATATGCCTCGGAAGGTCTTCTGCCGATGACTTCTTCCATCAGGTCTGTGACTTCGACCGGTTTGAGGTCATAAGCCGGGAACATCATCTCGTACATGTCGCCTTTGCGGTCTACTACGAGGTCTCCGGACATAGTCGTGAAAGTCACGCTCGGAGCATCCTTGATGTAGTGATTGAGAAGGACGAACGCTGTTGCGAGCGTGGCGTGTCCGCACAGGTCGATCTCGCCGCCCGGTGTGAACCAGCGGAGGTGATACTTGTCGCCTTCCTTGACTGTGAATGCTGTCTCGGAGTAATTGTTCTCTCTGGTGATGTTCATCATCATCTCCTCGTCGAGCCACTCGTCGAGTACGCAGACTGCTGCCTGGTTGCCGTGGAACACTTCGTTAGTGAATGCGTCTACTATAAACTGTTTCATTTTTAGGATCTCCTTTCCTTTCGGTATCCTTTTCTTCACGCGCCTGCCGGATGTCGGCAGCGCAGGTCTTGTTTGCTTTCCTGAGGTGAGTATACTATCCGTGTAAGCAGACAGGCAATAAAAATGCGTACAATCCGAAAATTGTACGCATTTTTTATAAAACGATTTATGATCAGTCAACCGCAGCGATGACTTTGATCTCTACGAGCATTCCGAGCGGAAGATCCTTTGCAGCAACGCAAGTTCTTGCCGGTTTGCTTGTGAAGTATTTTGCATAGATCTCATTGAAGGCACCGAAATCAGCGATGTCAGCGAGGAAGCATGTTACTTCAACAACGTTGTCGAAGCTTGTGCCGGCTTCTTCGAGAAGAGCAGCTACGTTCTTGCAAGCCTGCTCTGCTTCAGCCTGGATGCCGCCCTCGACTATCTTGCCGACTGCCGGGTCTATGCCGCCCTGGCCTGCGAAGTAAGCGATGTTGCCTACGACCTTGCCCTGCGAATACGGTCCTACTGCAGCCGGAGCCTTCTCTGTTGCAATTGTTTTGATCATTTTGGTTACCTCCTTAAACACAGTGTATTACTGAGTGTTATGACTTCTTATGATATCGGACGAACTTGATCGTCCGTAAATCAATTCTAATACATTTTCAAATATTTGAATAGTGATTATATCGTATTTATATTATAACTTTTTCGCTTATTTTATCCGCGGTATCGACCGGGCGCCGCGGGCGGCCCGGATCACTCTTCAAACTTCGGATTGTAGCCTGCTTCGGCCATTCTGCTTAACAGCAATTCAGCCTGAGCGGCATCTCTTGTCTCGAGCTCGAATGAAACGAGGCAGCTGCTGAGAGCGACTCCGCGTGTGTTCCTGTTGTGTTTGATCTCGAGTATGTTGCCGCCGCATTCGCTTATTATACGGCAGGCATCCATCATGCGGCCCTGAGAGTCGTCCATCTCAACAGTGAGAGTGACCATGCGGTCGTTCATGATAAGGCCGCGCGAGATGACTCTGCTCAGTCTGTTGACATCGATGTTGCCGCCGCTGATAACGCAGACAGTCTTTCTTCCGCCTGTCGGGATCTTGTCGAAGAGCGCAGCTGCGACAGGTGTGGCGCCGGCGCCTTCTGCGATCAGCTTCTGCTTTTCGATGAGGGCGAGGATCGCCGCCGCGATCTCGTCTTCGGAAACTGTCACGATATCGTCGACTTTTTCTTTGATTATCTCATAAGTCAGATCTCCCGGGTTCTTGACTGCGATACCATCGGCAAATGTGGCGACTGTATCTGTAGCGACTTTTGTACCCTTTCTGAATGACTGATACATAGCGTTCGCGCCCTCGGCCTGAACACCGTAGACTTTGCATGCGGGATTGATGGCTTTGACGGCTGTCGCGATGCCTGCGAGAAGACCGCCGCCGCCGATCGGAGCGATGACAGCGTCAGCGTCGGGAAGCTGCTCCATTATCTCCAGTCCTATCGTGCCCTGGCCTGCGATGACGTACGGATCGTCGAACGGAAGGATCATCGTGTAGCCGTGCTCCTGCTGTAGTCTGTCGGCTTCGTCATGAGCATCGTCATATGCTCCCGGGACGAGTACAGCCTCGGCGCCCAGCGCCTTGGTGTTTTCGACCTTGCTTATCGGTGCGGATGCAGGCATGCATATCACGCTCTTTGCGCCGCACTGAGATGCCGCGTAAGCGACTCCCTGCGCATGGTTGCCCGCGCTGCAGGCGATCAGGCCTTTTGCTTTTTCCTCATCTGTAAGACTGGCGATCTTGTTGTAAGCGCCGCGGAGCTTGAAGCTCCCTGTCAGCTGGAGATTCTCTGTCTTCAGGTAGATGTCGCCATTAGTGCTGAAAGCGGGCGAGTGGATCAGGTCTGTCCTCCTTGCTACTCCGCTCAGGACTTCGGCAGCTTTTTTTACATCATCGATAGTAACCATATGAATTCCTCCCTTCAAATCGGTCCGTTACTGAAACTCCGATATTGTTTTCCTTATTATCTTAAGACCTTTCACAAGGTCATGTTCGTCTTTTGCTGAAACAGGGCAGATCCTGAATGCCGCGGGCGGGTCGGCCTGGCCGACTGTGAAGCGGTGAGCCCCCTGGATCTGGACTCCTGCATCGTGAGCGGCATCCTCGAACTCTTTGATGTCGAAGCGTCCCGTGCGTCCGCCGCCGCTTGCGATATCCTTGGGGATGACGCACCATTTGAACGGTGAGTAAGCATCTCCGGCTATCTCGAGTTCCGGCAGATACCGGCCAACGTACATGTTCCGGGCCCTGGCTCTGTTCCTGACAGTTTCGATCATCCCGTCGAAACGCTCTCCGAGTATGATCCGGCTTGCAAGCTCGAGCAGCAGTGGTGAAGGCGAAGTGTCTATCGTCTTCAGCGAGCTGTCGATCTTCGCGTGGAACTCTTCCTGAGCGGAGATGAAAGCGCATCTGAGCCCAGGGGCTATCATCGTCGAGAGTCCGGTGATGAAGATCGTTCTCTCCGGTATCCTCGAAGAAATGCTCTTCTGGGCGGCCATCTTCGCGAGTCCGCTCATTGCGGCTTCGATCACGAGGAGGTCGTGCTGCCTTGCCTTGGAAGCGATCATATCGCGGGTGC
>CAMKAM010000117.1 GCA_946410475.1 uncultured Bacillota bacterium | reverse complement strand
GTTCCTGCTGCAGTTCGTATATCCTCCTCGTAAGATCGGTCTTCTCCTCCGATACGAGGTAGTATTCCCGGAACACCTTCTCAGCGTGCGCCGGCGCATCCTCCGGGCATTCCCTCGCTATCTCGCCGAAGAGTTTCACAGGCCTTATCCCTGTGATGATGCCCCACTCCGGGCTCTCGCCCGTAATGGCGGAAAGCGCTCTGTATATCTCCTGTTTCTTTATGTTCTTGTCTTCGTCGCCGCTCGTTATCAGGTCGAACCCGCTGCCTTCCCCGGGCCCTGCGATCTCGACCGAGTATTCGTCAGGTCTGAGGAATATCTTTACGAGTTCTTCGTATTCGTGCGTATTACCGGCGCCCCTGACTCCGATCCTATACAAACGGGTTGTACCTCTTTTCAAATCCTATGTTCGTCGGTCCCATGTGTCCCGGATACACCTTCGTGTCGTCCGGCAGGACGAACAGCTTTTCCTTGATCGATCTGATCAGCTCAGTGAATGAGCTCCCCGGAAAATCCGTCCTTCCTATCGACTGCTGGAAGAGGCTGTCTCCCGAGAAGACTACCCCGTCCATTATTATGCACATGCCGCCCGGCGAATGACCGGGTGTCATGACGAACTTCATGTCCATATTTCCGATGGTCAGCGTGTCTCCTTCGTTCACCGTCTCGTCCGGTACGATGACCGTCGGCATGCCGAACATACGCGACATATTATAGCTGTCGTCAGCCAGCATCGGCACCTCGGCCTCGGCGCACAGCACCTTGATCCCCGGGATCTCAGCCTTGTACTGCGGCACGCCGCAGATGTGGTCGCCGTGTCCGTGCGTAAGTATTATGTATTCTATGTTCAGACCCTCTTCCGTGATGATCTTCATCATCCGGGGGTCGTACCCGCCCGGATCTATGATGAAGCCCTTTTTAGTATCCTCGTCGTAGACGAGATATGTGTTCACCATGATCGGGCCGCTTGGCAGATCTTTAATTATCATTCTTCCTGTCCCTTTTTGCTTACACCTTAGTCCTGTATACCTGCGTTACGCTCGGGACGCTCCTGAATGCATTGAGGAGCTTTTGCATCTGTCCGATGTCTATTATCGCGAGCTGCAGGATTATAGTCACGACACCGTCCTTGATCGGGTTCGTATGGACGCCCGTCAGCCTGATGTCGTTAGCTTCGCATATACGCGACAGATCTGAGAACAGGCCCTTCCTGTCGTTTGCGACTACTGTGACATGAGCCTCGTATTCGGCCGTCTTGTCGGTATCCCACTCGACCTCTATGAAGCGCGCCTTCTCTTCGTCGGGAAGCGCCGTCATGTTCGGACAGTCCGCCCTGTGGACCGATATGCCGCGTCCCTTCGTGATGAAGCCGATGATCTCGTCTCCCGGTACCGGGTTGCAGCACTTCGATATCCTGATGAGGAGTCCATCCATTCCCTTGACTATGATGCCGGAACTGTCGTGACTGCCCTTGTATTTCTTGCTGAACTCCGTGACCTTCATGGCTGCAACGGTGTTCTCTTCTTTTTTTGCCTCCTCGGCGCGTTCCTCGTCGTAGTAACCGATCAGCTTCTGGGCGACCTTTCCCACCAGGGAGCCGCCGTTGGCGATCTGGTTGAACATCTCGTCCGTGCCGGAGAAGTTCATTTCTTTGTAAGCCCTCACGAGGAAGGTGTTCTTTGATACTTCCTGGGTATCATAGCCCTTTCTCCTGAGGTATTTGTCAAGGAGCATCTTGCCCTTGTCTATGTCATCTGACTTCGTCTCACGGCGCAGCCACTGCCTGATCTTCGATCTGGCGGTACTGCTCTTGACCATCTTCAGCCAGTCGATGGATGGTCCGCTCGCGTTTTCGGATGTGATGATCTCTATGATGTCGCCGTTCTGGAGAGGATGGTCGATCGGTACCATCTTTCCGTTGACCCTCGCGCCGATGCACTTCGCTCCGACGGCAGAGTGGATCTTGAAGGCGAAGTCGAGAGGTATGGACCCCTTCGGCAGTTCGATGACGTCTCCTGCAGGTGTGAATACGAAAACCTGGCTGGAGAACAGATCGACCCTGAGTGACTCCATGAACTCTCTGGGATCGTTCGTGTCCTGCTGCCACTCGAGCGCCTGACGGAGCCACGAGAGTTTTACATCGTCATCACCGTCCTTGCCGTTCTTGACGCCCTCTTTGTATTTCCAGTGCGCCGCGATACCGTATTCAGCGATCCTGTGCATCTCATATGTCCTGATCTGAATCTCGAAAGGCACTCCCGAATCACCGAGCACTGTCGTGTGGAGCGACTGGTACATGTTCGGCTTCGGCATCGCGATATAGTCCTTGAACCTTCCCGGTATCGGCGTCCACAGAGTATGGACGATGCCGAGGACGGCGTAGCAGTCACGTATGTTCTCTACGATGACTCTTACGGCATTGATGTCGAAGATCTCATCTATGCTCTTGTGCTGATACTCCATCTTCTTGAAGATGCTGTAGAAATGCTTCGATCTTCCGGTCACAGTGTATTCTATGCCCATGTCGTCGAGAGATTCCTTCAGTTCTCCGATGATGTGATCTATCAGCTTCTGGCGTTCTTCTTTTCTCGCACTGACTTTCTTGGCGATGTCTTCATAAGCTGTCGGATACAGGTGCTTCATCGCTGTATCCTCCATCTCGAATTTGAGATTGTACATTCCAAGCCTGCTCGCGAGAGGAGCATAAATGTCGATCGTCTCCTGACACTTCTGTATTATCTTTTGCTCGCTCATGTAGTCGATCGTCCTGATATTGTGCAGACGGTCGGCGAGTTTGATGATGAGGACGCGTATGTCTTTGCTCATGGCAAGGAACATCTTTCTCAGGTTCTCGACCTGACGCTGCTCCCTGTTTTCGAACACGATAGCACCGAGCTTCGTGACGCCGTCGACGAGGATGCCTATCTCCTCCCCGAACTCTTCGTTCAGCCGTTCCATCGAATAGTCAGTATCTTCGACGACATCGTGCAGCAGACCTGCAACTATCGTCTTGTCGTCCATGCCAAGCTCGGCGAGTATCGTCGCCACAGCGAGCGGATGGATCAGATACGGTTCGCCCGATTTTCTCAGCTGGTCTTCGTGCTGCTTTTCAGCGACATCATAAGCCCTGCCTATGAGATCCATATCGTAGGCATCATTGAAGCCTTTGATCTTGTCCAGAAATTCCTGCCTTGACTCCATACGCGTTGTTATTCCTTACTAGCTCTAATCTTCCTTTTTCTTCCTTACAGCTCTCGACTGTTTTTTCTTGCCCTTATAGATATCCGTCTTCTTATGAGAAGTCTTCGCCTGCGGGATGTACAGATCTCCGGATTCGGAGTTTCCTACAGCGTCCGGATCATAATCGTCGTCCTTCAGTCTCGATGCCTTTTCAGTTTTTTCCTCTCCCGCCGGCTTCGCGCCTTCATAGGACTTCTTCAGCTTCGCCTGACGGCGCTGATAGTCCGATCCGGAGCGGAACATGGCCATGTCATAATACAGCGGGCTGCAGATGAATATCGACGAATAGCATCCGACCAGTACTCCTACCATCAGCGGCAGAACGAACTCTCTCAGCGACGGTCCTGCCATTACCAGCAGCGGTATCATTACCGCGATAGTAGTAAGCGATGTCATTATGGATCTCGAGAGA
>CAMKAM010000116.1 GCA_946410475.1 uncultured Bacillota bacterium | reverse complement strand
TGAATGACAAGCGGAGCGGGGAGCTCACTTCGCTGGTGCTGGACGGAGTCGAAGCGCTGGAGCATTTTTACGTCAGCTTCATACCGCAGGTATTCACCGTGCTGATAGTCGGTGGCTTCTCGTTCTTCTATTTGCTGCAGTATGATCCGCTTACTTCTGTCGTATTGATCCTTGCGATGGTGCTTTGCGTGGTAGTCCCCATCGCGACGATCCCCATCGTCGAGAAGAACATCGGCGACTACTGGACTGACTACTCGCGGCTTACTGCGCAGTATATCGACGCGGTGCAGGGTCTTACGACACTGAAGACGCTCGACGCTGAAAAGAGCATGGGAAGCATGCTGAAGAAAGAAGCGACATCTTTCTGGCGCAGATCGATAAAAAACACCGGCATATCTCTCAGCAATGCTTCGCTGATGCTTGTCCTGACTTCGGTCACTTCATCGATCACGGTGGTGATCGCGGCTTTGCGCGCGTATAGCGGGACGATCGATGCGGCCGCGGTGCCGGTATTTCTCTTCCTGACGGTCGAGTGCGCGAGGCCTCTTTTCGATCTGAACAGATACTGGCATTCGTCGTTCCTCGGTCTGTCCACTGCGGAGGGACTGTTCGAACTCATGGACACCGAACCGAAGATCGTCGACAGAGAAGGCGCGGTGAAGGACGGCATAGAAGAAATGCCGGAGATAAGATTCGAAGATGTCACGTTCTCATATACAGGAAAAGAAGATGTTCTGAAGAATGTTTCACTGACGATCCCGAAAGGTAGCAAGACGGCGATAGTGGGAAGGTCGGGATCCGGAAAGTCAACGATAGTCAATCTTCTGATCAGATTCTACGATCCGCAGGACGGCAGGATAATGATCGACGGGAGAGATATGAAAGACTATGAACTGTCATATCTGCAGAGCAGGATGAGCGCGGTCTTCCAGGACACTTTCCTGTTTTACGGTACTGTCCGGGAGAATATCAGGATGTCACGTCCGGATGCGACAGACGAAGAGATCGCAGCTGCGGCGCGCCTCGCCCGCGCGGACGAGTTCATAGAGAAACTTCCGGAAGGTTACGATACCATAGTCGGCGAGAGGGGCTTGACGCTCTCAGGCGGCGAAAGGCAGAGGATATCTATCGCCAGGGCGATCCTCAAGGATTCGCCGGTGATGATACTCGACGAGGCGACAGCCAGCGTCGATGCGGAAAGCGAAAAACTAATACAGAACGCGATAGACGAGCTGTCCCGAAAGAGGACGAGCGTCATCGTCGCGCACAGACTTTCTACGGTGCGTGACGCGGACAATATCATCGTTCTCGAGAACGGCACCGTGGCCGAACAGGGGACGCATGAAGAACTGCTCGCGAAGAAAGGCATCTATCACGAACTGATAAAGGCGCAGGAGGAGATAAAGAATGTCTGACAGAAAGAAGAACATAGTCAATCTCTCCAGGACGATCAGGCCTTACAGCGGGGAGATGTCGGCGGCGATGCTCTCAGCCTTCCTGAAGCAGGGGTCGGTCATCGGCGCCGCCGCGATAACATCATATATAGCAGGTATAGCTCTGGGGAAAGGCGACACGGGGAACATCAGGCTGCTGATCGTCCTGCTTGCCGCATTTATCCTGATGCGAGCTCTGGGGCATTTCGGCGAGATGTATTTCGCTCATGACGTAGCGTTCAGAGTAATAAGGAATTTCAGGCTGGACATATATAACAAACTTGCCGAGATAGCGCCTGCTTACACACTGCGTAAGCAGACAGGTCAGATCGGCCAGGCGTTCGTCGCGGACGTCGAGATCCTGGAGATCTTCCTCGCGCATACTTTCAGCAGTTTTCTGATCGCCATCATCCTGACGGTGCTGATAATGATCGCGCTGCTGTTCGTGAACCCGATACTGTCGCTGCTCGTGATAGCGGCGGCCGTGCTCCTGATGGCCGTTCCGTACAAGATGGGAAAGAAGGCAGAAGACCGCGGCAGGGAGGTAAGGGAATCCCTGGCGGACTCGAACGTCATAATGGTGGAGAGCATCCAGGGGATCAGGGAACTCGTGATGCTCGGACAGAGCCGCCGCAGGATGAAGGACATCAACTCTGCGATGGATGATCTTTATAAAGAACAGTACATGTACGGCCTGCTCAAAGGAAAACAGTCCATGGCAACTCAGGTCATATGCGGTCTTTTCACCGCGGCGGTCATGGTATGCGCAGCGTGGCTGGTGAGCGCGGGACAGATGGATAAGGTGATGTACCCGGTCGCAGTGATGCTGTCGACCGTCATCCTCGGGCCGGTCCTGGAACTGACTACTGTCGCGCAGGAACTGGGAGTAGTGTTCGCTGCGTCGAACAGGATCCGGGAGCTGCTTGATGAAGAGCCGGTCATAAAGGATGAAGGAAAGCTCGATGCAGATATGGAGCCGATGTCTTTGCGCTTTGAAAACGTCAGCTTTGCTTATGAGCCCGACGGCGAAGAGGTCCTCCGCGATGTCAACTTTGACATCGAAGCGGGAGAAACAGTCGTCCTGGTCGGTCACTCCGGAGCGGGCAAGAGCACCTGCGCGAATCTGATACTGAGATACTGGGATCCGGATGAAGGCAGGATATTGTTCGGAGGGACGGACATCAGAGAATACAGCATGGAAGCTCTGAGGCATATGGTAAGCGCAGCCTCACAGGAGACTTACCTTTTCCATACGAGCGTAGCGGAGAATATAAGGCTCGGAAGTCCTGATTCTACAGACACAGAGATAGAGGAAGCGGCAGGAAAGGCGAATGCGGACGAGTTCATAAAGAAACTGCCGCAGGGGTATGACACTGTCACGGGAGAACGAGGATTCAGACTGTCCGGCGGACAGAAGCAGAGAGTCGCGATAGCGCGTACGTTGCTGAGGGATGCTCCCATTGTCATCCTCGACGAGTCAGTATCGAACCTCGACGCTGAAAACGAACTGTATATGCAGCACATCCTTGCAGAGCAGCTGAAAGACAAGACCGTCGTGATGATAGCCCACAGGCTGTCGACCATCCTTTCCGCGGACAGGATCATCGTTCTTGAGGATGGAAGGCTGGTCGATATCGGGACACACGAAGAACTGAACTCGAGATGTGAGACATACAGGAATCTTATAAAAAATCAGATGAACGATTAAATACAAAAGATGACGGGTGCGGCAGGAGCGGCATCCGTTTTTTCGATCCCCATACCACGCAAAATCGTTGATATTATAGGGAATCGTTGACATCGGAATGAATCTAATGTAATATTAAAAAGTCGACGTGCTGTTGTAGCTCAGTCGGTAGAGCACTTCCTTGGTAAGGAAGAGGTTCGGCAGTTCGAGTCTGCTCAACAGCTCCAACATATAAGAAGTATGAGTTTTTATCAGGAGGAAACAAAATGGCAAAACAGAAGTTTGAAAGAACAAAGCCGCATATCAACATCGGAACTATCGGTCACGTTGACCACGGCAAGACAACGCTGACAGCAGCTATCACATCGGTACTCAGAGCTAAGTATCAGCTGGGTGCAGACGTAGCATTCGACGAGATCGACAAGGCTCCGGAAGAGAAGGAAAGAGGTATCACTATCTCGACAGCACACGTAGAGTACGAGACACCGAACAGACACTACGCACACGTAGACTGCCCGGGACACGCTGACTATGTAAAGAACATGATCACAGGAGCAGCTCAGATGGACGGAGCTATCC
>CAMKAM010000115.1 GCA_946410475.1 uncultured Bacillota bacterium | reverse complement strand
CACGAGGCTGAAATGGAAATAAAACTTGAAGCACCGATAACGAAAGAAAAGCTCGCAGATCTGAAAGCGGGCGACAGGGTCCTTCTTACGGGCACGGTCTATACTGCAAGAGACCAGGCACATAAAAGGATGACAGAGGCTGTGAAGGAAGGCAGAGAGCTGCCTTTCGACATTGCAGGGTCCATCATCTATTATGTCGGACCTTCTCCGGCTCCGCCGGGAAGACCTATTGGATCGGCAGGTCCGACGACGAGCTACAGGATGGATCCTTATGCTCCGATGCTGCTCGATCTCGGGCAGGCTGCGATGATAGGGAAAGGACCCAGAAATGAAGAGGTCAAAGCCGCGATCATCAGAAACGGGGCTGTTTATTTCGCTGCTATAGGAGGCGCAGCTGCTCTCATCTCGAAGTCTGTGAAAAGCGCTGAAGTGATCGCTTTCGACGATCTGGGCGCTGAGGCTGTCAGAAGACTCGAGGTCGAGGATATGCCGCTTATTGTCGCGATCGACAGCACAGGGAAAGACCTTTACGAGAGATGATCGCGTGGTCCGGCCGGGCCGGACAGGGGATATAGAGATATAAAAAAGGAAAGGATAAAAGTAATGGACAAGGACTATCTGCAACTGTTGTCAGCCAAGTTCCCGAACATCATGGCCGCTACGGCTGAGAGGATCAACCTGCGCGCCATACTCGCTCTCCCGAAGGGCACTGAGTATTATCTCAGCGATCTTCACGGAGAACACGAAGCGTTCATCCACATGATCAAGAGCGCATCCGGAACAATAATGGCGAAGGTAAATGAATTGTTCGAAGATGAGATGACGGAACAGCAAAAGAACGATCTTGCTGCACTTATCTACAACCCGCAGGCAGAACTCAAAAGGAGGAAGGCGTCTGAGGAGAACTATGAGAGATGGTGTTACAAGAACATATATAATCTTCTTGTTGTATGCGGTTCGGTATCTACGAAATACACCAGATCCAAAGTTCGTAAAGCGATGCCCAAGTACTTCGGCTATGCGATGGACGAGCTGCTGCATGCTGATGACGAGGAAAACAGATCGTCATATTACAACGAGATTCTTACCTCTATCACAGAGAGTGGACTGGTCGACGAGTTCATATGTGAAATGGCCAAGACGATATCGAGGCTCGCTGTCGACAAACTGCATATCATAGGCGATATCTTTGACAGGGGAGCTCATCCTGATGATATCCTCGACTACCTCATGCAGTACAAGGATATAGATTTCCAGTGGGGCAATCACGATATCGTATGGATGGCTGCCGCGTCCGGACACAGGGCCAGCATCTGTAACCTCCTGAGAATGAACATCAGTTACAACAACTTCGATATGCTCGAAGTCGGATATGGATTCAATCTGAGAGCGCTGGCAACGTTCGCCCAGAATACTTACGGAGATGACGACTGTAAAAAATTCAGACCTAAGATGCTAGACCTCAACAAGTTCGACCCTGTAGACGAGGACCTCGCAGCCAGGATGCACAAGGCTATAGCGATATGCCAGTTCAAACTCGAAGGACAGATAATCAAGAGACATCCGGAGTTCGAACTGGACAAGCGTCTGCTCTTAGACAAGATAGATTATGAGAAGGGCACCATAATGGTACAGGGCAAGGAGTACGAACTTGCTGATACGAATCTTCCGACGGTCGACCCGGCGGATCCTTACAAATTGACAGATGAAGAAGAGGCCTTGATGAATGCGCTCGAAGCTTCCATCAAGAGGAGCCACGAACTGCAGCGTCATATCAGGTTCATGTTCCAGCACGGATCACTTTATCTGGTCATGAACAATATACTCATGTTCCATGGATGCATCCCCATGAACGAAGACGGAAGCTTCCAGGAAGTCGAGTTCAAGGGCAGGAAGATGAAGGGCAAGGAGTATATGGACTTCCTTGACAGCCAGATAAGACTTGCTTACTACGGCGATCCGAAAGATGAAGAGACGGCTTACGCAAAGGACCTCGTGTGGTACCTCTGGCTCGGAGCCAAGTCGCCTCTCTTCGGCAAGGATCAGATGACGACGTTCGAGAGGGTTTTCATCGACGACAAGAAGACGCACAAAGAGCATACGGTGCCGTACTATTCGCTTATTAACGAAAGGAAGAACTGCGAAGCTATACTCGAAGAGTTCGGTCTTGATCCAAAGATCGGCACGATACTGTGCGGTCACGTACCTGTGAAGCTGAAGGACGGAGAGAGTCCGATCAAAGGAGAAGGCAAGCTGTTCATCATCGACGGCGGTATATCGAAGGCTTACCAGAAGACGACGGGCATCGCGGGATATACGTTCATCTACAACTCGAGGTTCATGGCTCTTGCAGAGCACAAACCATACAGCCCGCTGAAGGAAGATGGTACGCAGGAGTTCTTCTCCCCGACGATCAAGACGGTCAAGGTCCTTCCCAAGAGGATGAGGGTCCGCGATACGGACCACGGAAAGGTCATAAAGAAGGAAATCGAGGGTCTCGACGCTCTGATTTCCGCTTACAAATCGGGTGAGATCAAAGAAACGTTCTAAAGTGGCTTAAAAGGCGAAAATACCTTGCAATTTGAACGTGAATATGATATTTTAGTCTACGGTATAAAGAAGTTATAGTTAAGAGTGGTCATTCGGCCACTCTTATCGATTTGTTAAGGATAAAAAAGGAAGATCAAATGGCAAAAGAAAAAATAGCATCTTCCGTGTCAGCCCTCCTTGATGACTATCTCGAGGGCGAAGGCTATTCGCTCTATCACTGCGAATTCACCAAGGAAGGCCGGGACCGGTACCTGAAGGTGTATATCGACAAGAATGAGGGATATGTTGGCACTGAGGACTGTGAGAAGGTATCGAGGTTCCTTTCGGACAAGCTGGATGAGACGGACCTGATATCCCAGAATTATTACCTGGTGGTCTCGTCGCCGGGGCTCGACCGGGAGCTCGTGACACAGGAGCACTTCGACAGATATATCGGCAGCGAAGTAGAACTGAATCTTTACAGACCTGTAGGCGGCTCGAAGATGCTCGAAGGCGTGCTCGTATCGAGGACAAAAGAAGAAACTGTCATACAGACCGATGGAGAAGAGATCTGCCTGCCGTCAAAAGACATTGCAAAAGTCAGACTGGCAGTAAGGATATGATAGGAGGAAATCATGAACAAGGAGTTTATCGAAGCGATCGAACAGATCGAAGAGGAAAAGGGAATACCCAAAGCGACCGTCCTTGAAGCTATAGAGGCTGCATTGCTGTCAGCTTACAAGAACATATACGGTACGAACCAGAACGTGAGAGTCGAGATCGACGATCAGACAGGTGAGATCAACGTCTACCTCAGAAGAGACATCGTTGAGGATGTCGAGAGTGACGCTTATCAGATATCGCTCGAGGAAGCGCGTGAGATCGATCCGGAATACGAGATCGGAGATTACATCGACTTCGAGATAGAACCGGCTGACTTCGGAAGGATCGCCGCCCAGACTGCGAAACAGGTAGCGCTTCAGAGGATAAAAGAAGCCGAGAGAAATCTTATCTACGATGACTATGTGGACAAGATCGGTGAGGTCCTGACAGGACGTATCCAGAGGAAGCAGAGAGAGACGTTGTTCGTCAACATCGGAAGAGCTGAAGGCATACTCAAGGAAAAGGAGCAGGTGCCCGGTGAGAAGTTCGATGTCAACGATAGGATCAAGGTCTATGTAACAGACGTGCAGAAGACGACAAAGGGA
>CAMKAM010000114.1 GCA_946410475.1 uncultured Bacillota bacterium | reverse complement strand
CAGAACGGACCGGCCAATAATGACTCATCTCAGAAAATCCAGAACTATGCTGTTGAATTCTTTAGGATTGCCTGCGGCAATGAAGTGGTCCCCTTCCACGAACTCGAGCCGCGAGCCGGCGATATTCTCAGCGATCATTCTCGTATGCTCTTCGGGTATCATGTCTTCTGTCCCTGCCATGATCAGAGTCTGCGCCGTGATCTTCGAAAGATCATCCACAGGGATATTCGGATCGTTTACCATGAGGCTGAACATTTCCTCCTTCTGGACATCTCCTTCGTCGATCGCTTTCTGATACTCTCTCCTCATCGCAGCCATCAGTTTCGGCACGATGCCGGTCGTGTCCAGGTTCGCGCCGTCCGCCACGAGTTTCAAAACGCGGCCGGGATACTTGATCGCGAACAGCAAAGCGATATTCCCACCGTCGGAGAATCCAAGAATGTTCGCTTTCTCTATCCCGCGCTCGTCCATGAATCCGGCGAGGTCCTTCACGAACTGCCTTATCGTGAACGGAGCCTCCCCGCGCGGGGTCTTTCCGTGTCCGCGCGTGTCGATCGCGTACACATGATAGTATTTAGCAAATTCATCTATCTGACTGACGAAATATCCGCATTCCTCGCCGTTGCCATGCAGCAATATCAACGGTTCGCCCTGTCCTTTTTCTACGTAATAGTGTTTTATGTCCACTGCCGCTCTCTCCTATCTTTTTCGGCGTTTCGCTCCGCCGGATCTGTCCGCTTACACCTGCTTTACGTTCTTCCCTGTCTCCGCCATCTTCATCAGCCTCGCCAGGCGTCCGTTCACGCCGGACTTCTTCATCGGCGGATCCATCATCTGCCCAAGCTCGGTCAGCGACGCGTCCGGATTCTCCATCCGCAGCACAGCCGTCTGCCGCAGTTTGTCGTTCAGCTTGTCCAGATCGAGCGTCCTTATCGCTTCGATCTGCTTCTCGGCCGCCGCCACCGCCTTGTCGATGTTCGCCTGGTCACAGTTGCTCCGGCGGTTCGCCTCGTTGCGCATCTCCTTCGTCAGACGGACTTCCTCGAACCTGAAATACTGCGAATGAGCGCCCATGATCGCAAGGATATCCAGGATCATCCCCGAATCCTTCACATAGGTCACGTGCTCTTCCTTCCGCTTCACCGTCTTGGCGTGGATGTCGTCGAACGTGTTGATCAGACGCCGGATATCACGCGCCGTCACCGGTGACGACGAATCGATCTCGAAGTGGTAGCCCTTTTCGGGGTTGCTTACTGTGCCGCGCCCTATGAACGCGCCGCGAAGATAAGACTTCCTGCAGCACTTCGTCCTTATGATACCGTCGTAGATGCCGTCCGTGATGTAGTTCATGCCCTCGCGCACCATCAGGACGCCGGTCTCACGCAGTATCTGCTCGGACAGCTGCTCCGGCCCGATCTCGATGATGTACACTCTGCTGCGGCCTATCGCCGACCTTTCGCTGACGTTGATGCCCGCGTCTATGCCGAAGTAAGCCTTCAGGAGCTTCTTGTAATGCCTCGCGACCGCCGGGTTGTCCGTCGTCAGCTTGATGATGAACTTTCCTCCGCCGGCCAGCGACACCGATCCGGACACGCGAAGAAAGCCGGCTATCTCAGCCAGCATGCAGCACTTCTTCTCAGGCATCATACGCGCCAGTTCGTTTTTCGTCTCGCTCGCAAAACTCACGTCCGCACCTCACTCCGAACTTCTCCGCCGATCAGCGCTTCTTGATATCGCGGTGCTCGAGCGTCACCTGTTTGCCCTGGCGTTCGAACATCTCCGCGAACTCGTTCGCCATCGCGACCGACCTGTGCTGGCCGCCCGTGCAGCCGAACGCTATGTTAAGGTTGAATTTTCCTTCGCGCATGTAAGCAGGTATCAGATTGTTCACGAGGCTGTTAAGGTCCTTGACGAACATCTGCGTCACAAGGTGCTTCATGACGTACGACCTGACCTTCTTGCTGTTGCCGGTCGAGCGCTTGAGGCTCGCGACGTAGAACGGATTCGGGATGAATCGCATATCGAACACCATGTCGGCCGACACGGGGATGCCGTATTTGTAACCGAACGACATGACGTTGATGACGAACGTCTCCTCCTGGTATTCGTCAGTAAGCGCCTCGATCAGCTCCTGCTTCAGCTGCTTCGGCTTCATCGCCGAAGTATCTATCACAAAGTCGGCGCGTTCGCGTATCTTCTCGAGCGCCTTCCTTTCATTCTGTATGTCCTTCATCAGCGGCGGTTTTTTCGTTGCAGGGTGGACCCTTCTCGTCTCGTTGAACCTGCGTGCAAGGACATCGTTCGATGCCTCGAGGAAGATGATCTTGTAAGCGATCCCGTAAGCATCCAGCGCTTCGACTCCTTCTTCGAATCCTTCAGCAAAAGCTCCGCCCCTCATGTCCATGACGAACGCGGTCTTTTCTATACCTACGGATTTGTCCCTTACGAGCTCGAAGAAATTCTTGATAAGGACGGGCGGCATATTATCTATGCAGTAGTACCCTCTGTCCTCCAGACAGTCTATCGCCTGCGACTTTCCGGCGCCGCTCATACCTGTGATGATGACGACTTCCATCTTGCTTTTTCCTCTTTTCGCTCCTGATGTTTTTTCCATCTTTTCGCCTCTTCTGTTTTCCGTTCAGCTCCGAAGTTTCCTTTTGATCCCGGCTGCTTACTTCCGGCAAGCCTCAGATCTTTTCTATATTCACGATCCTGTCCGGATCCAGCCCGGCGATCCGCGCCTTCGCTATCCCGGGTCTGAATGTTCCTACCCGTTGCGGCACATGAGCGTCGCTCGATATGACGAAGCTCACATCATATTTCTGACAGATCTCTATCTCCGCCGGCGTGAGATGAGCATGATGGGTACTGATCTCCATCCACGTTCCCGTCTTCTCACACGCCTTCGCGATGGCGTCCATATCCACCGGCGCCTTATCACCCGGATGGGTGAGTATCTTTATATCATTGTTCTCTACTGCTGCGACGATCATCTCCGTATTCTTTTCGATCAGCTTGGCCTTCTTCCCTTTCCGGACACCGTGACCGTGCATCCAGTTCTCCATGCAGTATCCGTCCGTTACGCCGTAATGATAGCCGGCGTTCACGAAATCGAACAGGTCGTATTCTTCAGGCTTCACGTCCAGGTAGTTGTCCCTGTTCACTATATTGGCTTCGACCGACAGATATATCTCGATGGGATATATCTTTTTCAGTCTTTCGATCTCCGCCCGCATCTCCGGCAGTTTCTCCATCTTCAGCCCATAAGTCAGATGGCCCGGTCCGTGCTCCGAGATCGCTATCGCATCCAGCCCCTTTTTCACCGCTACGAGGACGTTCTGCTCGATCGTCCCCTTTCCGTGCGGTCTCACCGGGCCGTGCGAATAGATCGTATGCGTATGGTAATCGAATTTCATTCTGTACATATATATTCCTTCTTTCTGTCTCCGCCGCCCGGTCTGCTTACGCCTTCCCGACCGGCATGTACGCCCGTATACGATCCAATCAGATGATACCTCATTTCAAATGCGGCGCAGTTATTGCGGCGCGATCTGCTTACTCCGCGTCGACCGGGTCCGTCCCGATGATCCTGACCTCAGGCTCCAGATCCACACCGAACTCGGCCTTGACCCTCGCCTGCACGATCCTCATCAGATCGATGATCTCCGTCGCTGTCGCATTTCCGTTGTTTACGATGAAGCCGCTGTGCAGAGGCGACACCTGCGCATCGCCGACCGCGAGCCCCTTGAGCCCCGCG
>CAMKAM010000113.1 GCA_946410475.1 uncultured Bacillota bacterium | reverse complement strand
ATTTGAAAAGGACGGAAGGACATTCACCGGCTGCAGCATAGAGGCTATGGCGGCGACTCTCGAAGGGCTTGGAGTGAACGCGATAGGCATCAACTGTTCTCTCGGGCCGAAGGAGATAATGCCTTTGGCGAAGAGGCTGAGTGAAGCGACAGATATCCCGACGTTCTTCAAACCGAACGCCGGTCTTCCCGATCCTGCGACCAGAGAATATGATATCTCAGCGGAGGAATTCGCAGAAACGATGAAAGAATACGTCGCTTTAGGACCTATGTTCCTAGGAGGCTGCTGCGGCACGGATCCCGATTTCATAAGAGGTCTGAGAAAGATCGCTGATGAGAGCGGTGCTGTCAGCTGCGGTGAAAAGAAAGAGAGAACGGCGAGGATTTGTTCTGCGACAAAAGTCGTGGAGTTCGATCATACGGTCGTTTGCGGAGAGAGACTGAACCCGACAGGAAAGAAGCGTCTGAAGCAGGCTCTTCTTGACGGAGATATGAACTATGTCCTGAAGCAGGCTATAGCTCAGGACGAGCAGGGCGCTGAGATGCTGGACATAAATGTCGGCGTCCCGGGAATAGATGAGGCCGAAGTGCTGCCGAAGGTGATAAAGGCGGTGCAGACAGTGACGAACCTTCCGCTGCAGATAGATTCATCGAATGCCGAGGCTGTTGAAGCGGCTCTCAGAGTATATAACGGAAAGGCCATAATCAACTCTGTGAACGGAGAAAAGGCTTCGATGGAGAAGATCCTTCCGCTTGCGAAAAAGTACGGAGCATGCGTGATAGGGCTGACTCTCGATGAGGACGGTATACCTGAGTCGACAGAGAAGAGGATCGAGGTCGCGGAGAAGATACTTGACGAGGCTGAAAGGATAGGTCTTCCGAGAGAAGACGTGATAATAGACTGTCTGACGCTTACTGCTTCAGCCCAGCAGGCAGGAGTGCGCCAGACGCTCGATGCCATAAGGACGGTCAAGGAGAGGTTCGGGAACAAGACGACGCTCGGTGTCTCGAACATCAGCTTCGGGCTGCCTTCAAGACCTCTCGTCAACAAGACCTTCCTCGTGATGGCTCTTGAATGCGGTCTCGACATGCCGATCATAGATCCGGGCAACGACGAGATGATGGCTGCGGTCGCCACATTCGAGATGCTGGTCGGCAGGGATAAGAACGCGGTCAGGTATATTGAAAAGTACGCTGATTATCAGGTGGGAAGGACATCGACTGCGCAGACTGCCGGCAGCAGCGATGATAAGACCGAAGCGGATAAAGGCAGCGTTTTCTATACAATAGAAAAAGGTCTTGAAGAAGAGACTGCGGCAGCTACGAAAGAGCTGCTCAAAGAACATGATGAACTGGAGATCGTCAACGACTATCTCATACCTGCTCTCGATAAGATCGGCAAGGGGTTCGAAACAGGGAAGATATTCCTGCCACAGATGATCCAGGCGGCTACAGCTGCCCAGGCCGGCTTCGAAGTGATAAAGGATTCGATGAGGGCTTCGGGCGGTAAGCAGATATCGCTCGGAAAGGTAGTGATAGCGACTGTCAAGGGCGACGTCCATGACATAGGCAAGAACATCGTGAAGGTCATAATGGAAAACTACGGTTTTGAAATGATCGATCTGGGGAAGGACGTGCCTCCGGAAACAGTGGTCGAAGCGGTCAGGAAACATGATGCGCAGATAGTGGGGCTTTCGGCTCTCATGACGACGACGCTGCCAAGCATGGAGGAGACGATCCGTCAGGTCAAGGCGGAAAGGCCTGAAGTCAAGATACTTGCCGGAGGAGCGGTCCTGACAGAGGATTATGCAGCCAAGATAGGGGCGGACTACTACTGCAAGGATGCTATGAAGGCAGTGGAAGCCGCAAAAGACGCGATAGGAGCGGCTTGATCAGTGAATGATACCCAATATCGATATAAGAACCAAAAAAACGCCGAAAGGCGTCTTTTTGGTTGTGTATTGAGGATGAGATATTTATATGACTTGGCAATGTGCCAAGCACCTTAAAAGTAGATATCGAACCTTAAAAAAACCTTAAAAAACGCCTATTGTCTGAATGTTTTGTATTGAATTGTATTTAACCTGAAGTGAAAGGATATTTGTCAACGATCTTATTCCTCTGAATGTGTTTCTATATCGATGCCGAGATCGTTGTCGATGACTGATCCGAAAACTATCGCATTTTTCCCGTACTTTTTTCTTATTTCGTCTAAAGTCTTGCCGATCTCTTTTTTCTGTTCATCGCCGGGATCGGCATCGAAAATGCTCAGCTGTTCTGTCTGGTCTTTGTCACAAAGATCGATAGCGGTGACGGTGAGGAGCCTGATCGGATCGTCGGTCACCCAGCTCTTGCTTATGAGATCCATGACAGCAGATGCCATAGTCCGCGTATCGTCAGTCGGGCGGCTGAGTCCTTCCTGACGGGATATCGTCCTGAGACCCGGATCTTTTATCTCAGCTTTGACCGCGCGGCATCTCAGTCCGTATCTTCTGAGCCTTGAGCACACTCTGTCTGAAAGAGCCGTTACTGCTGTGCGTATATCTTCTTCTCCGGTCAGATCTCTCCTGAATGTGATCCCGTGTCCGACAGATTTGATCTTGGAACGCTCTGCACTCTTTGTTACCGGTGAGTCGTCCAGACCGTTCGTATAATCATGAATCTGAGCCCCGTGTTTACCCAAAACGGAGATGAGGAAGTCCCTGTCTGAACATGCTATGTCTCCTACAGTCCGGATGCCGTATCTGGTGAGTTTTTCAGCTGTTCTTCTTCCAACGGTAAAGAAATCGCCGGCGGGAAGAGGCCAGAGGATATCACGGAAGTTGTCTCTTGATATGACTGTGGTGGCATCCGGCTTTTTGTATTCGCTTCCCATCTTAGCAAAGATCTTGTTGAATGAAACGCCTGCAGACAACGTCAACCCGAGCTCTTCTTTGACTGTCCGCCTGATGGAGTCGGCTATTTCTTTTCCGGTACCGAAAAGGCGGCGTGATGCGGTGACATCCAGCCATGATTCATCGATCGAGAAAGGCTCGACCATATCTGTGTATCTGTAATAGATGCGGTTGATCTTTTCTGAGAAGGCCGCATACTTTTTATGATGCGGTCTTACGAGATGAAGATCGGGACATTTCGATCTAGCCTGCCATATCGTTTCAGCGGTGACGACGCCGTAGCTCTTCGCGATATCATTCTTTGCGAGGATGATGCCGTGTCTGTGTTCGGGGTCGCCTGATACTGCCATTGGCACGTCAGCAAGCTCCGGCCTTTCAAGAAGTTCGACCGAAGCGAAGAAGCTGTTCATATCGCAATGGAGTATCGTTCTGTCCTTGTTATTTCTCATATCAGCATTTTACCACAAACCCTTCACAAAACCACCACAAACTGATTCGCTTACTGTGGCATCATGTTGATACAAGACAAAACAAGTCTTGTAATGGAAGAAAGGAATTATTGCAAATGGTCCACATAAATAAGAGAATCGTTTCTTTCGTTATGGCTTTCGTGTGCGCGATAACTATGAGTGTTTGCTTCATCTCGACAACTGAGACAGCCGACGCGAAAGATATACAGACGCAGATCTGGGATTACCTGATCAATGCGGGCTGCTCTCCGGCAGCGGCAGCAGGGATAATGGGTAACATAGAGCAGGAAAGCTCTTTCAACCCTAGATGCGGCGGATACAGCAAGGGTCTGTTCCAGGTCAGCAGATATCATATGAGAAAACTGAAGAGAGTCGCCAGGAAGAACGGCACGAAATGGTATGATGTCGACACTCAGCTCGAA
>CAMKAM010000112.1 GCA_946410475.1 uncultured Bacillota bacterium | reverse complement strand
TCGCAAGCCACCGCAAACACTATTCACCATCGTAAAAAGTGTACTTCTGTCGATAAATAGCCACACAAATCGTACATCTTAGCTCAGAAAAGCTCAGAGTTGCTCTTCCAATCAGCTCTGATCCGCTCTTCCAACAGCCCCCGCCGGCATTCAGGCCCCAGACCCGCCGGCACTCAGGCAACAGCCTCACCGGCTCTCCGGCAGCTATCCGATCACGTTCGTGAGCTTCTTCGGCTCGTACTCAGGCATGCCAAATTCCTCTTTGCCGAGCGCGATGCTCTTCATCAGGAAGGCCATGTTCTGCGCCAGGACCCTCATCGTCTGCATACCCTCTTCATCCTGCGACGCCTCGCCCGGGAGCCTGCCGTAAACATTGTTCCAGTAGTTCGCCGTTGCGACCGGCATGTTGCATATCTGAAAATACTTGTTCAGTGTATCATACGTCGGCAGAACGCCCGCTCTCCTTGCGACTGCGACTGCGGCGCCGACCTTCATCGCCTTGCTGAAGCGCGTGCTGTAGAACAGTCTGTCCACGAACGAGATGATCGTTCCGTTCGGGGAAGCATAGTATACCGGGGAAGCCAAAACTACGCCGTCTGCTTCCTCCAGTTTCGGAGCTGTTTCATTGACGATATCATCGAATACGCATCCGCCATCTCCCTCAAGACACGCCCCGCATGCTTCGCAGCCGCGGATATCTTTTCCGGCGAGCTCGACGATCTCCGTCTCGATCCCCTGTTCATCGAATACCTTCACCATCTCCTCAAGTGCCAGAGATGTGTTGCCGCCCTTGCGCGGGCTGCCGTTGATCATCAATACCTTCATTCGATCCTCCTTATAGAATTACAGCACGGACCGCTTCTCACAGCCCGTGCTTTTCGTTCTTTCCGCTCTTCGCTCTTCAGTTACTACTTGTACATCGGGTAGATCGGATACTTGTCCGTCAGACCCTTTACGAGAGCGCGGGCCTTTTCGATCCCCGCTTCCTTCTCGTCAGCCATTATGTTCAGAGCATCCGCGATGACTGCCATATCTTCTTCTACCATTCCTCTCGATGTGATCGCCGGCGTTCCCACGCGCAGTCCGCTCGTGACCGTCGGTTTCTCGGGATCGTTCGGGATGGCATTCTTGTTCGCTGTGATGTTCGCACTCCAGAAAAGATCCTCGGCTTCTTTGCCCGTGATGCCCTTCGGTCTCAGGTCGATCAGCATGAGGTGGTTGTCCGTACCGCCGGATACGAGATCGAAACCTCTGTCGAGAAGAGCTTCGGCCAGCGCTGCCGCATTCTTTACGACCTGATGCTGGTATTCCTTGAACTCCGGCTTCAGAGCCTCTCCGAAGCAAACAGCCTTCGCAGCGATCACATGCTCGAGCGGGCCGCCCTGAGTTCCCGGGAAAATAGCCTTGTTGAAATTGTATTTCTCGTTGACCTCGGCCGACGACATGATGATGCCGCCGCGCGGTCCTCTCAGCGTCTTGTGCGTTGTCGATGTAACGACATGCGCATAGCCTACCGGGCTCTGATGGTAACCCGTAGCAACGAGGCCGGCAATATGTGCGATGTCAGCCATCAGGACAGCGCCTACCTTGTCCGCGATCTCGCGGAAGCGCTTGAAGTCTATAGCTCTCGGGTAAGCAGATGCGCCGCAGACGATCATCTTCGGCTTTACTTCCATAGCCTTCGCCTCGACTGCATCGTAATCTATATATCCGTTTTCATCGACTCCGTAAGGCACCATGTTGAAGTATTTTCCGGACAGGTTGACCGGGCTGCCGTGAGTCAGGTGGCCGCCGCTGTCGAGCGCCATTCCCATGATGGTGTCGCCCGGCTCGAGGATAGCGAAGAACGCGGCCATGTTAGCCTGCGCGCCCGAATGCGGCTGGACGTTCACGTACTCGACGCCGAACAGCTTCTTCAGTCTTTCTCTCGCCAGATCTTCAACTACGTCAACGTTCTCACATCCGCCGTAGTATCTGTGTCCGGGATATCCTTCCGCATACTTGTTTGTCAGGTGCGATCCCATCGCGGCCATTACCGCGGGACTTACGATATTCTCGGATGCGATCAGCTCGATGTGGCTCTTCTGCCTCATCATCTCCTGGTGCATCGCCTCTGCGAGTTCCGGATCTGCCTTGCGGATCTCTTCAAATGAAAACATGTTTCCTCTCCTTTGTGCTACTATTCCTTTTATCCAATTGTTTCATATATATTTTTCCGGATCTGTTTCGACGGATCTTTCTATCTTCCCATAGTCATCCAATATCGATCGCCCGGTGAATATACGTTATGACTTGACCTTGACTGTGCCTCCGCCTGCAGGCCTTTTGGCTGTTTTCTTCGCCCCGCCGCTCTTCTTTGCAGCGCCCTGCTTTCCTGCGCCCTGTCTGGGCGTCCGCTGCCCTGTCGACCTTCCATCCATGATATCGACTACCGACAATATCATCCTCACCATCAAGAAATGAGCTATCAGCGCAAGCGACGCCGCGATCCCGGCTATGATATAGACCGTCTGGCCCTCAAAGATCTTCGCGATCTCGACAGCGAACAAAGACAGCAATATTATCAGCACGCACGGTTTCCACACGATCCTGCACGCATTTCGTTTTTTCACATTACGCGCTCTTTTGCAGATCTCACCGCCGCCGTTGAGGATCTTGGAGTAAGTATAAAGCTGCGCCATCATCTGGGTGTACATCATGAACATCACTCCGACAGAGATGAATGACTGCAGCTCCGCGCCTCTGCGCCAGTCCATCAATGAAAGACCTATCGCGCAAACGACGCAGACGACAGCTACCATCGCCGCTCTGTAGCCCTGAGCGAATTCCGGTCTGTATTTCAGTATACCTCTCGTGCCGAACATGGCGGTCATCCAGCAGAGGAACAGAACGAAAAGGTAAGCAAACTCGACGATCACCTTATCGCCCAGCAGCCTAACGATCTGGACAGCGAACGTCGCTATCGCGATCAGCGCGAACGAGATCGCGATCTGTCTCATTCCCTTTAGATTGTATAGATGTCTTTCTGCCATATACCCTTTACCCAAGCGCCGCTCCGTGAATATCTGTTAAGCGGCTTACTCAAGCATTATCACACACTTTATCTCTTTATTCAACAAAAAACAGCACCCAAAAAGTGTTTGTTTTTTAACGATTTTGGGCTTTTATCCCCTGTGTGCTGCCTTCATGGCGGTTCTAATTGAAATACTCTTCCTCATCACTGTCGAAATATCCCTTGTCATCCGAGCTGTCCGAACCTGAACCGCCTGACGATCCCGACGATCCCGACGATCTCTTTGATCCTGAGGAACCCGAGCCGGATCCTGACGATCCCGAACCCGAACTACCCGAACCGTAATTGCTGCCGGATGATCCGCCCGAAGACCCGTAGCCGCTGTCCTGAACTGGCGCCGGCTCGGTCACCGTCACTTTGACCTTCGTCGTGCAGCCTCCTGCGGATATGGTGACCGTGGTCTTCCCGGTGCCCACGGCCGTCAACTTGCCCTTTCTTCCTACTCTTACGACCGATGTGTCTGCAGAAGAATAGCTGATCTTTTCGTTCGCGAACTTCGCAGGAGACAACTGCGGTTCCAATCTGTCGGTATCTCCCGTTTCCATGGAAATGCTCTTCGGTATATTGCTTATCGACTCTACCTTGGCCTTTATCGTCACTTCGACCGTTCTGGAAAAACCACGGGCGCTCATAGTAAGCTCCGCCTTTCCCGGAGCGACCGCCGCGATCTTCCCGTCCTCGTCGACAGTAAAGACGGCTTCATCGCTCGAGCCAAACGTTATCTTCTCATCACTGAATCTGGACGGTTCAACTGTATACTCAGGAGCTATCTGATCTCCGACATATATCGCCTGCTTCTCACCGATGCCTTCTATCGCC
>CAMKAM010000111.1 GCA_946410475.1 uncultured Bacillota bacterium | reverse complement strand
CCGACCAGCGGACTGCACGAATGCGCAGAGATGATGGCGAGGGAGAGAGTCGATTCGCTGCTGGTTACGGACGCCGACAAGAAATATATCGGAACTGTCGAGATCGGCGACTTCAAGCACTGGGGCAAGGGCCTCAAGACGATAGAGCCGCTGATCACACAGAAAGAGAGAGTCGTGCGCGTGGGCGAAGAAGCGAAGGAGAGCTTCGACTACCTGCTCGACACAAAGGCGAATTACGTGATAGTTCTGGATGACGAAGACCATCTGAAGGGCATCATCACAAAGTCGAGCGTAGCCCAGAACGTTGCCGAAAGCCTCTGGGGAGGTGAACTGTGATGGGTGCCATATTCGAAACATACGGCAGCTCGCTCGCAAAGGCTATAGGGGTACATTTGATATATGTCGTGGTCGCTGTTGCGATCGGATTCGTTATAGGAACGCTCGGAGGGATACTCCTTTCGAGGAAGCCGCAGCTGTCGACTTTCGTGATGCCGGTGCTGTCTGTATTCCAGACGATCCCCGGACTCGCGTTCATAGGAATACTGTTCCTTCTGATCGGCATGACGCCGGCGACGGTCATCATCGCGCTGGCTGTGTATGCGGTCTTCCCGGTGCTGAAGAATACTTACGCCGGACTTTTGGGGGTAGAACCGAAGTATATAGAAGCGGCCAAGGGCTGCGGCATGACCGAGATGCAGGCGCTATGGCAAGTCGAACTGCCGCTCGCATCGGCGGAGATCATCGCCGGTCTCAGGATGTCGACGATATATACGGTGAGCTGGGCCGTGCTCGCTGCCATGATCGGTCTCGGCGGACTGGGTGATTTCATCTATCAGGGAACGACGTCGAACAACAACACTCTGATACTGCTCGGCGCGATCCCGGCTGCGATACTGGCTATAATACTCGGAGCGCTTATCGACTTCGTCCAGAAGAAGATCACGCCGAGAGGTCTTAAAGGAGGTGGCGGCAGATGACTTTTGATCTGATATTGGACCACATGTTCATGGTGCTGGCCGCCAGTGTGTGCGCGATAGTGATAGGGATACCTCTGGGAGTGCTGGCTTACATGAGACCCGGCACACGTCACGTGATTCTCAGGGTTGTCGACGTACTGCAGACTATACCGGCTCTCGCCCTGCTCGGTCTGATCATGATCGTAGCGGGCGCGGGCAAGCTGACGGTAATAATAGGCATCACTTTGTATTCGCTGCTTCCGATAGTCAGGAACACCTACCTCGGGCTGAAAGAGATCGACCCGGGCGTCAGGGAAGCGGCAAAGGGCGTCGGCATGAAGCCGATGGAGAGGATACTCCAGGTGGAATTCCCGATAGCCTTCCCGACGGTTTTCACAGGCATCAGGATAGCCATCGTCAACGCCATCGGCATCGCGGTGTTCGCTGCGTTCGTAGGCGGAGGCGGAGTCGGCGGAGTGATGAACAGGGCGATAAGGACGCAGGATATGAAGATGATCCTCGTCGCGACCGGAGCCCTGATGATAATAGCCGTCGTGCTCGATCTTCTCATGAGTTTCAGTGAGAACAGGATCAGGAAATCGCACAGCAGCATGAAGAAGGTCGTTTCGTCGCTGCTGGTCATATTCCTCGCATTCGGTGTGACGGTACCGTTCGCGCTGCAGCAGTCGAGCGGACAGACGAGGCAGATCGTTCTGTATGAAGGCGACTATTCGGAGACGCAGATCATGCATCATATGGCGAAGATGCTTATAGAAGCCGATACGGACGCGAGCGTCGTCATCAAGGACCAGATGTCGCAGGTCAACAACTTCAAGGCGATGGTCGGCTCGGGCCACAGCTGCGACCTGATGATCAGTTACGACGGCACGCTTCTGACCACGTTCCTGCACCTCGATCCGTCGGACGTTCCGGAAGGCGAGACGCTGTACGATTTCGCGAACCGCAAAGGCCAGGAAAAGTATGACGTGACCCTGCTCGGCAAGATGGGATTCAATAATACGTATGCGATCGCGGTGCCGCAGGATATCGCGAAGAAGTACAAGCTTGAGAAAGTAAGCGATCTCCAAAAGGTCGCAGGCAAGCTGACCTTCGGCGCCGAGCACGAATTCTTTACGGCTGAGGGCTCGATGAAGTACGGACCGTTCACGAAGTTCTACGGTCTCAAGTTCAAGGGTTACAAGGCGGTCGACGTTTCACTGAAATACTCGGCGGTCATGAAGGGCGAGTTCGAGGTGACAGAGGTGTACGCTACGGACGGACTGAACAAGAAGGCGAACCTGAAGATACTGGAAGACGATCAGCATTTCTTCCCGGAATACAACGGCTGCTTCCTCGTCCGCGAGGATACGTTCGACAGGTTCAGCGATGTGGCACCGAATCTGAGACAGGTGCTCTCGAAGCTGGACGGTCAGATCTCGACTGAGGAAATGTCGGAGATGACGTATAAGGTCGATGTCGAGGGACAGGATATCGATGCCGTCGCGAAGGAGTTCCTGGAGAAGAAGGGACTGCTGTGATCAATAGAATGTAACAATAGAGGGAAGAACATCTGAGCCCTGTTCGATCATGCATCGGACAGGGCTTTGTTAAGTAAAGGGGAAGCGCGCTTTTCTGCCATAGTTACGGCGTTAAATGTATGATACAATAATGTAGGATAAAAAAAGTGAGGAATTACTGATCAGAAAGGCATGACATTTGAAGGAGAGAAGGATATGACATTTCGGAAAAGGACACTGGCTGTTCTTGTGGCAGTACTGGTGGTATTTACAATGATGCCGATGCAGGCGCAGGCTGCTTCTACAGCAAAAGTGTATATGAAGGTCACGCAGGACAACGCGAAGGCCAAACAGATACTCAAGTATGTCAACAAAGAGAGGACAAAAAGGGGATTGTCGAAGCTGAAGCTGGACAAATCTCTGACGAAAGCGGCTGTCACCAGAGCGGCGGAAGTATCGATACTCGTTCCGACTTCCAGCCCGCACAAGAGACCCAACGGCAAGGTCGCGAGAACGGTCAACAAAAGGATCACCTACGAATGCTGCCTTGAGGCTGAGGGATATGGGCCGAAAGCCATGGTGCATTCATGGATGACTTCGCCGTCTCACAAGAAGGGCATTTTGCTCAAGTCAGCAAAATCTATCGGTATCTCATATGTTACGACGATCGACGGATATCAGATCGCCACTTTGGAGATAAGTAATTCTAAGGCAAAATCCATCCTGAAGTCGAACGCTAAAAAGACTGTGACTAAGAAGGTATCCGCTAAGAAGTCGCTTATAAAGAAGCGCTATTTCAAAATACGCAACGCTTCTACAATGACAGCCGGGAAGACATCTAAAGCAAAAGTGATCTACAACGGACCGAAAGCATATGGGCCGGGCCTTGTTGCGCCAAAGTCATTTAAGTGGACATCGAGCAACACGGCCGTTGCGACCGTATCGTCAGCGGGAGCGATCAAGGCGAGGAAAGCCGGGACAGTGACGATCAAAGCAAAGCTGAAGAGCGGATCCAAATTCACGATCACTAAAAAGATCACGGTAAAGAAACCAAGCGGCACTTCAAGCGGGACCACTTCAGGCGGAACTATGACGTATGAACAGAGTGTGCTGAAGAAAAGACAGCAGCTCTTTGACTATACAATAGCTAAGGGTACGCGACTGGAAACTTCAGGAGGAAGAATATGTTATGCAACAGAGTCAGGATATGGACATTATAGTACGGGAACGTACGAGTCAGGCAGAAAGACAAGAGAGGAAAGGAACATATATACGATCGCTTACCCGGACAATAATGAACTGAGACTGGTGTATTATTACGAAGATAAATGGTCAGATGATGACTGGGAGACGGCAACGGTAACTGAGTATGATTCGGCATGGGTCGCACTGTATACGGATGAACTGGGCACAACTGTCCC
>CAMKAM010000110.1 GCA_946410475.1 uncultured Bacillota bacterium | reverse complement strand
CGGAGACCGAACATGGCCGAGGCCAGAGAAGTTATTGCAAAGAAGGCGGGTAATAATGTGCTTGATGAGATGGACCGGACCGCCGAACAGGTACTTGGGATAGAGTGACCGGGATAGCATGAACGACAAAAGAAAACTGAAGACGATCGGAGGTATAGTCCTTGCAGTGCTGCTGATCACGGGGTTCGGACTCGGAGTGCATTTCTTCGACAAACTTACGAACTCGAAGTCGGCGGAATCTGCCGAGGGGGAAGGTGACTATATATACCTCGCAGATCACAACTACGAGATCACACACAATCTGGAGAGTTATCTTCTGATCGGATCAGACGACAGCGGTAACGAGGAAAAGGACAAGGACAAGGACGACGGCGAGTACCACGGCGACCTCGCCGATTTTCTGCTGCTCGTAGTCTTTGACAAGACGGATGATACCTACGGGTTCCTGCAGATAGACCGCGACACGATCACAAGGGTCGAGATGCCGGAAAACGGAGAAGAGTCTCTCGAGGACACGTTCGAGCAGATCTGCACCGCGAGGTGGTATGGCGAGACCCCTGAAGAGGGATGCGAGAACACAGTCGACGCAGTATCGGAACTGCTGGGATATTTCCCGATAGACGGATACTACTCCATCAATATGTCGGATATAGGGACACTCAACCATGCTGTAGGCGGGGTCACAGTTACGATCGAAGACGACTTTTCAGGAGTAGACCCCGAGATGACGAAGGGCCGGACGATGAAACTCTCCGACGAGCAGGCTGAGACCTTCGTCAGATCCAGAATGAGCATCGGAGACGGGACGAACACATCCCGCATGAGAAGGCAGAGAGCATATATGGATGCTTTCCTCGATGCTGCTCTGAAAAAGATGGATAAGGACAAGGACTTCGTGAACGATCTCTACAAAGAACTGAAAGCGCGCGCCGTGACAGACATGCCGGGAAACCGCGTGTCAGCAGCGGCGAACAGGATGCACGAGGGAAGATATATCGCCACCTTCGAGCTCGACGGAGAGCACAAGGAAGGGGAGACGCTCGGAGACGGAGTGCTCCACGCCGAATTCTATCCGACCGAAGCATCAAAGATAGATGTACTGACCAGCCTCTGCAGCATAGTCGACAGGGGCGAGGATGAAGAGTAAGCAAAAGGCAAAAGGAAAGAAAGAAGGAAAATGGAAACGGAGAAGAAAATCGACATCGATAATATCCAGACCGACGAGGGAGAGATAGAGATCGATCTGCTGGACCTTTTCAGCTACTACAGAAGAAAGATCATCTGGATCGCAGGGGCGTTCATCATAGGGGCTCTGATCTCGGGGCTGTTCACACAGTTTGTCATAACCCCGAGATACACAGCGACATCGACGATGTACATGGTATCGTCATCATCCGGATCGGCGGTAGACCTGAGCGACCTTACCATAGGGCAGTCGCTGTCGAGCGACTACGTAGAGCTAGTAAAGACGAGGCCGATAGTCGAAGACGTCATCAAGGAACTGAAGCTGGACTACAAATATGAAGATCTCGTAGAGATGATGGACATTTCGGTCGTCACGGACACGAGGATACTGAAGATCAACGTCACGAGCGAGGACCCTGAGGAGGCGGCGGCCATAGCGAACTCCCTTGCCATGAAGGCGGAGAAGGAACTGCCGAACCTGATGGATACTCCGAAGCCCCATATAGCTGAGACGGCGATAGTGCCGGTGAACCACAGCTATCCGTCTCTGACGAAGAACACGATGATAGGAGCTCTGCTCCTGATGCTCCTGACACTGGCGGTACTGACGGTGATGTATCTGATGGACGATACGATCAAGAGCGCGGAAGAACTGGAGAAGGTATTCGGCATCATGCCTCTGACGGTCATACCTGAAGGCAAGATCGAGGGACTTGAAAAGACTGCAGACGATGAGAAAGCAAGAAAGCACAAACTGCTGAGGAAACTGAGAAGGAGGAAGAAATAATGGCAGAGCAGAACAAAGTCATTTTCGGCGTACAGCCGACCCTCCCGTATGCGCTGGAAGAAGCGCTGAACAGACTGAGGATCAACATCAGTTTTCTTGGGAGCGAGACGAAAAAGATAATGATAGTCAGTTCGGAGCCGAACGAAGGAAAGAGCTTCGTGTCCATGCACCTCTGGCAGCAGATGGCGAAGGCGGGAGAGTCCGCCATCCTTCTGGACGTCGACATGAGAAATTCGAACATGGTCAAGATGTATGATATCAAGAGGGCGGACGGTGAACCCATGCAGGGCATGAGCCATTTCCTGTCGGGATCTGCGGAGTTCTCGGAGGCGTTCTTCCACACCGATTTCGGGACGGCGGACATACTGCCGAACGTGGATAATATAGCGAATCCGTCGCTGCTGCTCGAGAGCAGCAGGTTCGAGAAGATGCTGGACTATTCGGCTGAGAACTACAGATATGTATTCTGCGACGCTCCGCCGCTCGGACTCGTATCCGACGGGGAGAGGATAGGCAACTACTGCGACGGCGCGATACTCTGCGTCAGGGGCGGAGTGACGTCAAAGTCCGTGATCAAGAATTCGATGCAGCAGCTGCAAAGATCGGGCTGCCCGCTCCTGGGAGTGGTCCTGAACAGGGTCGATACGTCTCAGGGCGGATATTACAACAAATACTACAATGACAAGTATTACAGCTACGGATATTGATGATATCCGGAAAAGCATGAGGTAGTAATGCGGATGAGATACGCAATACTATATGAAATCTTCAACGGAGAGGAGGTGAATCCAATGGGCAAGTTGAAAAAAGTCTTTACTGTGTTCATGGCCGTTACAGTGATGATGGCATTCACAGTCGGAACGGGTTTTGCGGCAACAAGCAGCAATACTGACGGAAAGGATCCTGCGACTAAGGGCACGGTCACAAAGCCGGTAGGCGAATATTCTTACAGCAGCAAGGCTGGCAAGAAGACAGGCACAGCTACGCTGAAGATGATCAAGAAGAGCAAGCAAAAGACGATCAAAAAGAAGGTCATCTATGCAAGCATCAAGAAGAACGGCAAAAAGTACAGAGTCACTAAGGTTGCCGCAGGTGCTTTCAAGGGTTGCAAAAAGCTCAACCAGCTGCAGTTCAAGTCCAGCAAATGGACAAAGAGCTATTCGTTCTCGAAGAAAGCCTTCAAGGGACTGAAGAAATCCCAGATCAAGAAGATCAAGGTCAGAGTCAACAAAAAGATGTCGAAGAAAGACTTCAAGAGACTCAAGAAACAGCTGAAGGCTGCAGGCATACCTGCAAAGAACATCAAGAAGAACCTGTAGACGTGTGATCGCGATTACATGAAACAGACGGTAGGCAGCCACATGGGGCGAGGGCCCCGCGCGGCTGCCTGCCAAAACACCAAATGGAAGAAATGTGTTGAGGAAAAAACATAGAGAACAGTATCGAGGATGAGTGAGAGGAAGAGAACAAGACAACTGAAAAGAGCGATGGAGCACTGGCACCGCATCACGATATATCTTGTGATATATGATGTGTTCGCCGTGACATTCGCGTATTTCGGAGCATTGTGGCTGCGGTTCGATCTGAGGGTCTCTTTGATCCCTCTGATGTATCTGGAGCCGTGGATGAAGTTCGCTCCGTTCTACGCTTTGTTCTGCGTGATCGTTTTCAGATGGCTGAAACTGTACAACAGCATCTGGAGATTCGCGAGCTTCAAGGAACTGCAGAGAGTCATAGCATCATCTGTGATCACGACAGTGTTCCACGTAGCAATGATAACGATGCTCCTTCAGAGGATGCCGCTGTCCTACTACTTCATGGGCGCGGTCCTGCAGTTCATGTTCGTCGTCGGGATCAGGTTCTCGTACAGATTCGTCCTGCTCCTAAGAGCGAGCAAGGCGCACGATGAGAAGGAAAGATGCATGCTGATCGGCGC
>CAMKAM010000109.1 GCA_946410475.1 uncultured Bacillota bacterium | reverse complement strand
GCTTCCCGCCATCGCAGTAAGCGGACCGTTCGGAGCAGTCAAGGAGCAGAGCTCGGGACTCTATGCGCAGACGATGGCAGAAAGAGGCTTCCTGACTATTGCATTCGACCCCTCTTTCACCGGTGAGAGCGGCGGACAGCCAAGATACATGGCTTCTCCAGATATCAATACTGAAGACTTCATGGCAGCAGTAGACTTCCTGTCCATGAATGACAAAGTCGACCCTGACCGTATAGGCATCATCGGCATCTGCGGCTGGGGCGGGATGGCTATAAACACCGCTGCCCTCGATACAAGGATAAAGGCGACTGTCGCTTCGACCATGTACGACATGACAAGAGTCAACGCTAACGGTTACTTCGACTCCGAAGACAGCGAAGAACAGCGCTACGAGAAGCGGGCGGCCATGTGCGCGCAGAGACTCTCTGACCTTAAGGCGGGAGAATATACTCTTGGAGGCGGGGTCGTAGATCCGCTGCCGGACGACGCGCCCTATTTCGTCAAAGATTACTACGCATATTACAAGACAGGCAGAGGCTACCACGAAAGATCTCTCAACTCCAACGGCGGATGGAACGTGATCGGCTGCGAGTCCTTTATGAACCAGCCCATACTGAAGTATTCCAACGAGATCAGGAGCGCGGTGATGGTGCTGCACGGCGACAAGGCGCATTCCTTCTACTTCGGAAAAGATGCCTTCAACAATATGATCGACGGCAACAAGTATACTGATAATAAGGAACTGCTGGTGATCGAAGGAGCCTCGCACACTGACCTTTATGACGGCGGCAAATATGAAGCCATCCCCTTCGACAAGCTGCAGGCATTCTTTGAAAAATATCTGTAGAGCGAGGTCGGCAAATGAAAATAGTGATACTCAACGGAAGCCCGCGTCCTAACGGGAACACGGCAAAAATGACAGAAGCATTCGTGACCGCGGCCGGTGAGGCAGGTCACAATGTCGTCCGCTTCGATGTCTGCAGGATGGATGTCAGAGGATGCATGGCATGTGAATACTGCCACGGTGAAGGAGAAGGCACTTGCGTACAGAATGACGACATGCATGCGATCTATGCAGAGCTTGCGGACGTCGATATGCTGGTCCTTGCCGCTCCGATCTACTATCATGGTATAAGCGGACAGCTCAAATGCGTCATCGACAGATTCTATTCGGCGCTTTATCCCAAAGCGCCCGAGAGCCTGAGATATGTCTCGATGTTCCTTTCATCGGGAGATAAGGATCAGTATACCGGAGCAAGGTTCTCATTCGACGGAGATTTCCTCGGGTACCTCGGTCTGGAGGACAAAGGATTCTTCACATCTGCGGGAGAAGTGACAGAAGAAACACTGGATGAAATACGAGAAATGGCAAGGACACTGTGAAAATGAAAAGATTGCTTATTATCGCATTACTGATATCGATGGCAGTACTGACTGCCTGTTCCGGAGCGGACGAGCCTCAGCAGAGTTCGGCCCCGGAGCAGGAAAAAGAGAATACAGAGGAGAGCGCTGAAATGAAAACTATGACGATGACCATCAACGGTGAAGAAGTAGAAGTGGCATGGGAGGATAACGGATCAGTCAAAGCTCTTGCTGAGCTTGCCGCGGATTCTCCGCTTACTATCGACGCCTCAATGTACGGCGGCTTCGAACAGGTCGGCGATATCGGAACAACTCTGCCGAGCAGTGACGTCGACACCGTAACAAAGCCGGGAGACATAGTCCTGTATTCAGGAAGCAATATAGTCGTATTCTACGGAAGCAACTCCTGGCCGTACACGATGCTCGGCCATATCGATGGCAAAAGCGAGGACGAACTGAAAGATCTCCTCGGCTCCGGGAATGTAACGATAACTATCACAGCAGAATAACGGGAACTGTCCCGAATCAAAAAAGACAGGCAGACGCCTGTCTTTTTTGTATCTCCGATAACCCCTATTTCAGTTTTAGGCCGTCTTTGAAAGCTTCGCCCACACGCTCCGTTACTTTGTAGTATCCGTGTGTGTACGGATCGAATGCTATGGCGTTGACAAGAGACATGTCGAGTTTGCCGTCGACCAGTACGCTTTCGTCAGCTGTGACATTGACGACTTTGCCGATGACGCCGACTCCGTATTCGTTATGCTGATACTCGATGAATTCGCATTCAAGGCAGAGCGGGAACTCATTTATCACAGGGGCATCAACTGTTTCCGCTTTGACCGAAGTCAGACCGCTTCTTGCGAACTTGTCCGGAACATTGTTGCCTGATTCAACGCCGAAATAGTCGGCCTCGACCAGATGATCGGCATCGGCGATGCTTACCGTAAAAGCGCCTTTTGCTTTTATGTTCTGTACCGTCTTATGGGACTCCGACAGTTTGAGGGCTACATTTCCCCTTTCCTGCATAGTACCCCATGCAGCGTTCATGACATTGACGCTGCCGTCTTCATTGTATGTCGCGATCATGAGGACAGGCATCGGGAAGATCCCTTCTGTGATATCTAGCTTTTTTCTCATATTCAGTACCTCTTTTCTTTGATTTGATTGACTTGGATAAGGATCCTAACTAGAATTGTAACTGTGCAGGAATAAAATTCAAGTACTGGTATTAATGACAGGTACTTTCTTGGAGGATAGTGATGATCAAGAAATATATCGAGAACGCTAATTTCGAAGACACCGGTTTCAGCTACACCCTTTCGCTGATCTCCGGAAAGCATAAGATGGTGATCCTGTATTGTCTGATGGAGTTCGAACCCGTGCGGTTCAACGAGCTCAAAAGGTATCTGAAGACCATCTCAGATAAGACTCTCAGTTCGAATCTGAAGGAGCTCGAGTCCGACCACCTGATCATCAGAAAGGAATATCCGCATATACCCCCAAAGGTCGAATACAGTTTGAGCGAAAGAGGAAGATCGTTGATGAAGGTCTTAGATCAGCTGTGTATTTGGGGTGAAGAAAACAGAGAATAAGGAGGGAATGATGAGAAACTACATGCCCGGCAGAGACTTTGCCGAAAAAAAGGACAAAGAAGACAGGCTTGCAGGATATGCTGACAGATTCTACAAACTCGAAGGCCGTATCTATATGGACGGAAACTCCCTGGGTCTTCTCAGCAAAGACGCTGAAGAGACTCTGATGAAGGCTCTGGACATATGGAAAAACGACGGGATCGATATCTGGGGGAAGCACGGATATTTCCTCTATCACGACAAGCTCGGAGCCATGCTCGCTCCCCTCATCAATGCCGATCCGGAAGAAGTGACCGTCGCCGGCAGCACGACGATCAACATCCATCAGGCGATATCGACTTTCTATCATCCTACGGAAACAAGGAACAAGATCCTCGTCGATGATGTCAACTTCCCGACCGACCGCTACGCGGCCGAAAGCCAGATCAGGGCGCACGGCCTGGATCCTGAGGAATGCCTCAAGACAGTAGCGAGCCGCGACGGCAGCTTCATAAATGAAGACGACATCATAGAAGCGATGACAGACGACGTCTGCCTCGTCCTTCTCCCCTCCGCTCTTTACAGAAGCGCCCAGCTCATCGATATGAAAAAGATAGCTGACGCCGCTCACGAGCGCGGCATATACGCGGGCTTCGACCTCTGCCACTCGATAGGCGCGGTGCCCCACGACTTCAAAGAAATCGACCCCGACTTCGCCGTCTGGTGCAACTACAAATATCTCAGCGCCGGCCCGGGAACAGTCGCCGGTCTTTACATCAACAAAAAGCACTTCGACATGACTCCCGGCATGACCGGATGGTGGGGCTACAACAACGAGACGCAGTTCGACCTCGCCCTCGAGTTCGAGCATCAGCGCGACGCCGGCGGATGGCAGATCGGAACGTCGCCCATCCTCGCCATGGCTCCGCTCGAAGGCTCACTTAAGATGATCGAAGAAGCAGGCATCGAAAACATCCGCGAAAAGTCACTCGACCTCACAGGATACATGATGTACC
>CAMKAM010000108.1 GCA_946410475.1 uncultured Bacillota bacterium | reverse complement strand
AATTCACTGTCGAGAGCATAAGGGACAAACGTATAGAGAGAGTCAGGATGAAGATTCTGCCGAAGACGGAGTCGGAAGAAAGCGGGGACGAACAATGAGCCAGCCAAGAAAGGCAGCGTTCCATACGCTCGGCTGCAAAGTGAATATGTATGAGACCGAAAGCATGCGCGAAGATTTCCTTCGCGCAGGTTTTGATATAGTAAGCGAAAACGAAGCGGCCGACGTATATATCATCAACACCTGCACTGTCACTGCGGTCGCCGACAGAAAGTCCCGCCAGTTCATCAGAAGGATGAAGCAGAAGAATCCCGACGCGGTGATCTGCGTCACGGGATGCTACGTGCAGACACGGCCGGACGAAGTGTCCGGTATCGAGGGCGTTGACATCATCGCAGGGACCAATGAAAAAGAGAATATAGTAAAGTATGTATCGGATTTCATGGACAGAGGCGCAGAGCCTGAGGTCCATGTGCTAAGCTACGACGAACTGTCCGATTACCATGGGAGCGGCCTGATCACGTCCATGGAGTCGAGGACGAGGGCGTTCCTGAAGATAGAGGAAGGGTGCGACAGGTTCTGCACCTACTGCGTTATCCCATACGCGAGGGGACCTGTCAGATCAAGGCCGATGGATGAGATCGTGGAAGAGGCGCGCCATCTGGTGAGCGGAGGCTTCAGGGAACTGATCCTGACGGGCATCAACACGGCTCTTTATGAGGATCTTGAAGGTCTGCTCGGAAGGCTCGAGGATCTTGATGGCGATTTCAGAGTGAGACTATCTTCACTGGAGCCGACTGTCATAAATAAGGATTATGTAAAGAGACTATTCCGTTTCGACAGGCTCTGTCACCATCTGCACCTGTCTCTTCAGAGCGGGAGCGACGATATCCTTTCTGCTATGAGAAGGCGTTATGACATGAAAGAATACATGGAGATCGTCGATGAACTCCGTGCATTCGATCCGCTTTACGGTATTTCCACCGACATAATCGCAGGATTCCCCGGTGAGACTGAGGAAGATCACAGCAGGAGCATAGCGGCTATCGGAGACGCCTGTTTCGTAAGGACACATGCGTTCGGATATTCCATAAGGCCGGGCACTGTCGCTGCGTCGATGAAGGATCAGATACCGGCCCCTGTGAAGAAGCAGAGAGTCAAGGATCTGATAGCGGCCGGTGAGAAGACAGCCGCAGATTTCGTCAGGAAGAATATAGGTACTGAAGCCGTTGTCATCTTCGAGGAGAACGCGGGTACGCCGGGCGGGACCGGTGACGATCCTATGATGACGGGATACACCGGCAACTATATCAGGGCCTATGCCCCCTATGATGAGGATATGCTGGGAAGGCTCTGCAGGGTCAGGATAACGGATCTTTATGCGGACGGGGCATTTTGTGAGGTCCTGAAAGGTTGAAATTCCAACGATGCAACCCTTGGTTGACAAATTGCAAAGCACGGTTGGTGGTCTGCAACCGGACGAAATAGTATGTTTTGACCAGAAAAAGACAAGAAGAGGGGCGCCCGGGGCGCCGGACATGATCGGAGGTCAGAAGGATGATACTTGCAGACAAAATAATAGAGAACAGAAAGAAGAACGGATGGTCTCAGGAAGAGCTCGCAGAGATGCTCGGAGTATCGCGCCAGTCGGTATCGAAATGGGAAGGCGCCCAGGCTGTGCCGGATATGAAGAAGATCGTACAGATGTCTGAACTCTTCGGAGTGACTACGGACTATCTGCTCAAAGACGAGATAGAGGATCTTCCTGACGGAGAGCTCGCTGAGGACAGCGGCCGCAGCTTCGGATATGATGATGTCCCGGTAAGGAAGGTCACGATAGAAGAAGCCAGCGAATTCCTTAACTATAACAGATCCATCGCAGGGATCGTATCCATCGGAGTGATGCTGTGCATCCTCTCGCCGGTGCTCCTGATAGCTCTGGCGGCTCTCAGTGAAGCCGGAAAGATCGGTATGAGCGAGGACACGAGCGCATTCGCAGGTCTGGCGGTGCTGTTCTGCTTCGTCGGAGTGGCCGTGGCGATCTTCGTTAAGGTCGGTATCTCGGGACAGAGATTCAAGTACTTCGAAGAAGAGATGATAGAGACTGCTTACGGAGTCAGCGGCATGGTAAGCGAAAGAAGGAAGGCTTACCAGGAAAAGCACACAAGAGACATGGTCATAGGCGTGACGCTCTGCGTCGTCTCGGTCATCCCGCTCTTCATCTCAGGCATGCTCAGCAGTGAGAACGACCTTTATGTAACGCTCGCTGTTTCGGTCCTGCTGGCGGTGGTGGCTCTCGGCGTGAAGATCATCGTGAATACGAGCGTCATCTGGGGCAGCATGGATCAGCTCCTTGAAGAAGGCGACTACACGAGAATGAACAAAAAACTCAGCAAATATGACGGTATCTACTGGATGATCATGACTGCCATATACCTTGCTGCAAGTTTCCTCACTATGAGATGGGACAGGACGTGGATCATCTGGCCGGTGGCAGGAGTACTGTTCGCGGCATACAGGGAATTGATCAAATCGAGGATCGGCCGCTATTAATCATTGCGGCGGCGCGTGAATGATTGTAAAATATGTACATAAGGAAGAAAGGAGGGACAGCTGATGAGTGACTGCATTTTCTGCAAACTTAAAGACGGTGAGATACCGGCGAACGTAGCTTACGAGGATGACAGGATATTCTGCTTCCACGATGCGGATCCGCAGGCTCCGGTACATGTACTGATGATACCGAAAAAGCATATCCCGTCGATCGATGATGTGACGGATGAAGACGCGGATCTCATGGGATATATGATGACGAAGGTGAAGGATGTTGCTGCATCGCTTGGACTCGAAAACGGCTACAGAGTGGTCATCAACTGCGGTGAAGATGGCTTCCAGACAGTAAAGCATCTTCATCTGCATATTTTAGGAAAGAGAAAGTTGACATGGCCGCCGGGTTGATAGTATAATGACAAGGCTGAATTCAGCAAATATGTAACGTCAGGAGGTGAGACGGGAATGGCACATGTAATCGTAAAAGAAAACGAAAGCTTGGAAAGTGCGTTGAAGAGATTCAAACGTTCTTGTGCTCGTGATGGCGTTATGAGCGAACTGAGAAAGCGTGAACATTACGAAAAACCGAGTGTAAGGAAAAAGAAAAAGTCCGAGGCCGCTAGAAAAAAGGCCAGAAGATACTAAATCATCAAGGTGGCCCGATATCTTATCGGGCCATTTCTGTAATTGATGTGAAAATGTGAAAACGGAGGCTTCATATTTGGAAGAAAACATAAAAGTCGATCTGCCTGAAGAAATAGACGCGGGCGAACTGTTCGGGAACATGGACGAGAACCTGAGGCTCCTCAAGGAGACGATGGATGTCGAGATCGTCCAGCGGAACGGCTCGCTTGTTTTGAATGGCAAGGACAAAGAGAAGGCCGCCGATGTGATAAGAGAGCTCGCCAAGGTGATCGAAGCCGGCGAGAGCCTCGATGCGCAGAAGGTGGCGTATATAACTTCACTGTCGGAAAGAGGGATGAAATACTCCGAAGGCAGTGTGCAGAAGGACGTTATCTGCTATACACATACGGGAAAGCCGCTGAAACCGAAGACGATAGGCCAGAAGAACTATGTCAAAGCCATAAGGGAAAAAGAAGTCGTATTCGGCATAGGTCCTGCCGGTACCGGAAAAACATATATAGCCGTGGCCATGGCGGTGACGGCTTACAAAAAACGCGAGGTGCAGAAGATCATACTCACGAGGCCGGCCGTTGAGGCGGGCGAGAGACTCGGCTTCCTGCCGGGAGACCTGCAGGAAAAGGTCGACCCGTATCTGAGACCGCTGTACGACGCGCTTTATGACGTTCTGGGAAGAGAGAGCGCGATGAGGCTGAAGGAGAAAGAGGTCATCGAGATCGTTCCTCTTGCTTACATGAGGGGCAGGACGCTCGACAACGCCTTCATCATACTCGACGAAGCTCAGAACACTACGGGAGAGCAGATGAAGATGTTCCTGACGCGTA
>CAMKAM010000107.1 GCA_946410475.1 uncultured Bacillota bacterium | reverse complement strand
GGTATAGCTCAGTTGGTAGAGCAGCGGTCTCCAAAACCGCGTGCCGTGGGTTCAAATCCTACTGCCCCTGCCATAAATATTTTTCCGATTGACACATCGGAAAACAGGGTCTATGCTATGGATATGCCCGAGAACGCCGGATGGAGTCTGGCAAGTCCCACATCGGGATATAGCGCAGTTTGGTAGCGCATCTGGTTTGGGACCAGAGGGCCGCAGGTTCGAATCCTGCTATCCCGACCATAAATATGCATGGGCCATTAGCTCAGTTGGTTAGAGCGTCCGGCTCATAACCGGCAGGTCCGGGGTTCGAGTCCCTGATGGCCCACCAACCATGCTCAGATAGCTCAGTAGGTAGAGCAGGGGACTGAAAATCCCCGTGTCCTTGGTTCAATTCCGAGTCTGAGCACCAGGAATCGAAGACCGCCGAAGAACGGCGGTCTTTTCGTTTGCGGGTTATCGTGGTATCATAGCCAAAGATACAGGAGAGAAACTATTATGGCTCAGCTATATTACAAATACAGTACGATGAACGCCGGAAAGTCGATCGAACTGATAAAGGTCGCTTACAACTACGAGGAGCGCGGAAAGCGCGTACTTGTGATGACTCCGGCTATAGACGACAGGGACGGAGTCGGCAGGATAACGTCGAGGGTAGGGCTCTCAAGAGAAGCCATCCCTATCGAAGAGGACACGAACATACTCACGCTTTTCATGGATGAGAACGATAAGGCGGAGATCGCCTGCGTGCTCGTCGATGAGTGCCAGTTCCTCAAGGAGCATCATATACTTGAGCTCGTGGAGATAGTCGACAGCCTCGATGTGCCGGTGATGGCTTACGGACTGAAAAACGACTTCAGGAACGAACTGTTCGAAGGCTCGTATTATATGCTGGTGTATGCCGACAAGATCGAGGAGATCAAAACGATATGCTGGTGCGGACGCAAGGCGACGATGGTCGCAAGGGTCATCGACGGCAAGATGGTCAAAGAGGGCGATCAAATCGTAGTCGGCGGCATGGATATGTATGTGCCGCTTTGCAGAAAGCACTATAACGACGGCAGGCTCGGTCCGATGCCGTACGGCATAGACGCCGACCTGAAGGCGGGTGAAGATGCGCAGCTGAGGATGAAGCTGAAAGGCAGGAAGTAAGGCGCGTTCTTTTATTCGAGCGCGCAGCCCTGATATGTCCCGCGCATACGGAGCTCGTGGGCTATCCCGTTGAGGATGGTCCTTTTTTTGTAGCTCCATTCCGGAGAGATCAGGAGTTTTCTCGGGACGTCGCCCGTCAGGCGGTGTATCGTGATATCTGCGGGGATGATCTCGAGAAGGTCGCAGACGAACGATACGTAGTCTTCTATCGAATCGAACGGTTCGTAGCCGTAGTGGGTCTTTTCCATCCCGGATCCTTTCACGATATTGAGGAGGTGGAGTTTGATGCCGAAGATATGCGGCTCACGGCAGACGTACCTGACGCTCTCTTCCATTTGACTGCGGCTCTCGCCCGGAAGTCCCAGGATGAGGTGGGTCACCGTCCTGATACCGCGCGCATGCAGTTCGGCTGCGGCTCTGTCGTAGTCCTCAAGAGTGCAGCGACGGCCGAACGTGTCTTCGTGGATCGTCTGCAGGCCGAGCTCGACCCAGAGGAACGTCTTCTCGTTCAGTTCACTGAGAAGGTCGAGTGCGTCATCCGGAAGGCAGTCAGGACGCGTGGCTATCGCAAGCCCGACGATGCCGCTTTGCGATATGGCGGCTTCGAACATCGGTCTCAGTTTTTCGACCGGAGCGTAGGTGTTCGTATGGCTCTGGAAGTAAGCGATGAACTTCTTCGCATTCGGCCATTTCTCCCTGCGCATCCGGATCTGTTCCTCAATGGCGCGGGCGATCGCGTCGTCACTGTTTTCGTCGTCACCATAGATGGATGAAGCAAGCTCTCCGCTTCCTTCAGAGGAACAGAAAGCACACCCGCCGTAGCCGAGCGTGCCGTCCCTGTTGGGACAGGTGAAACCGCCGTCGATGGCGAGTTTGATGACTTTTTCGCCGAACTCTTTTTTGAGCCAGCTCCCTATTGAATTGATACCTATAATGCCTGCCATATGATTTCCGTAAAGTGTGGTTATTTGATGAACTCTATGATATAATAATTCGTCAATGATGTGAAGGAGTTTCGCTTATGACGAACGAGAAAAAGACGAGTCCGCAGGGCGGCGGGATATGCTGCTGCGGAGATGGAAAGAGCGCATATATGGACATGGACGGAGGCGAAAAGCAGCTGGGCAGACCGAAGGTGCTGCTGCATAGCTGCTGCGGTCCGTGCAGTACCGCGTGCATAGAGAGGCTGGCGCCTGACTATGAGATAACTGTCTTCTTCTACAATCCGAACATCAATGAAAAGGACGAGTACGAAAAACGCAAGGCGAACCAGATAAAGTTCATCGAAAAATTCAACGAGACGAAACAGGCTCCGTTTAAGGTTTCTTTCATGGAAGGCGATTATGATGTTGATAGGTATGAGACCGTCTGCGGACCGTTCAAAGATGAACCGGAAGGATCGCACAGATGCGAACTCTGCTTCAGGCTGCGTCTTGAGAAGACGGCTATGACTGCGGCGATGAGGAATTTCGATTCGTTCACGACGACGCTTACCGTCAGTCCCCACAAGGACTACGACGTCATCAGCAGCATCGCGAGAAAATACGCTGACATATACAAAGTCGGCTTCCTGGACATCGACTTCAAGAAGAAGGACGGATTCAGGCGGAGCGTGGAGCTTTCGAAAAAGTACGAACTCTACAGGCAGAACTACTGCGGCTGTACATGGTCGAAGTGGTGGCTTGAATGAGAATATATGTGATGTGAAATTACGTTAGAGGAAGAAAAGAACAGAAGGAGAAAGAAAATGAGCAACCTTATCATACCGGAAGATTATTCGTCGCCGCTGGACTATATGGAGAGCCAGAGAGCGATCAAAAAGATCAAGGACTTTTTCCAGTCTGAACTTGCTTACGGACTGTCGCTGAGGAGAGTCTCGGCGCCCAGATTCGTCGACCCGGCAAGCGGACTCAACGACGACCTGAACGGCGTAGAAAGAAAAGTGCAGTTCACCTCGAAGGACATGGACGAGAAGGATCTCGAAGTCGTTCAGTCGCTGGCAAAATGGAAGAGGATGGCGCTCGGCAAATACGGCGTCAGACCGGGCCACGGCATCTACACTGACATGGACGCGATCAGGCGCGATGAGGAACTCGACAATATACATTCGATGTATGTCGACCAGTGGGACTGGGAGAAGATCATCACGAAAGAACAGAGAACAGACAGATATCTTGAAGATACAGTCAGGAAAATATACAGAGCGCTCAAGAATCTCGGTGACTTCGTCAACAGACACTATCCTGAGATCAGAACGGAGCTGCCGAACGAGATATACTTCATAACTGCTCAGGAGCTCGAGGACATGTACCCGGACAAGACTCCGAAGGAGAGAGAGGATCTCATCACTGAGAAGGAAAGGGCGGTGTTCATCAAGCAGATCGGCGGAAAGCTCGCGTCGGGCGAGCCGCATGACGGAAGAGCCCCGGACTACGATGACTGGACGCTGAACGGCGACATCCTCCTTTGGAACGATATCCTCGGACATGCTTTCGAGATCTCTTCGATGGGCATCAGAGTCGATGAGGACGCTATGCTGAGACAGCTGCGTCTTGCGAATGCGATGGACAGAGCAGAGCTGCCGTTCCATCAGGCGATACTCAACAAAGAACTGCCGTACACGATCGGCGGCGGCATAGGACAGAGCCGTCTTTGCATGTACTTCATGAGAAAGGCTCACATCGGAGAAGTCCAGGTGTCCGTATGGCCGAAGGATATGATCGAAGAGTGTGAGGCGGCAGGCATACAGCTTCTGTAGGGCCGGAGGCTTACCGGATGAAGTATGTCGATCTTGCCATAGACAACAGAAGCGACAGGACGGATATGCTCTATACCTACGGCTGCGAGGACGACAGCGTCGGTATAGGAAGCAAAGTATGCGTAAAGTTCGCTAACAGGAAGACGCCTGTCACCGGATATGTTTTCGGGATCAGCGACGAAAGACCTGAAGGGATCGAAAAGCTGAGATACGTCGAGGAGATCGACACAGAGGTCTCGCTCACCGAGGAGTCGGTCAGGACAGCGGCGTGGATGAGGAAGAGGTACCTGACAAGGTACATAGACGCCGTGGGTCTTTTCACTCCTGCGGGAGAGGCGCTGAAGAGCGGAGGACTTCGGCAGGTGCTGCCGGATGACGCGGACGGCCGGGAGGCGGAAGCCGCTCCGGAGCTGACGGACGAACAGAAGGAAGCCGTCAGGCAGATCGCCGCGGATGAGGGACATGGAATATACCTTATCCACGGAGTCACAGGCAGCGGCAAGACAGAGATATATATGCGCCTCATCGAGAAGGCGATCGAAGAGGGAAAGGGAGCTGTGA
>CAMKAM010000106.1 GCA_946410475.1 uncultured Bacillota bacterium | reverse complement strand
TCCGATGTCGGCCGCCTTGTGCACGCGCCCGAGCGAGTCGAGGACCCGGTCCGAAAATGACTGCGCACCCATAGAGAGCCTCGTCACCCCGGCCGCCCGGTAAGCCTCAAGCTTCTCCCTGGTAAGCGAATTCGGATTCGCCTCCATCGTGATCTCCGCATCCTCGACGATCCCTAATGTGTCACGGACCGCCTCTATCAGGCGGCTTATCTGCTCACCCGAAAGAAGCGACGGAGTCCCGCCGCCAATGAAAACAGTATCCGCCGTATACTTTCCGGTGAAGCCCTCATTGAAGCTTTTCAGTTCGCTTACTGCTGCATCCACATAAGCCTCGTACATCTCCGGCGGATAGCCCGGAAACGACAGGAACCCGCAGTATCTGCACTTGCGCGCGCAGAACGGGATATGTATGTATACACCTATCTTATTGATTTCCATGCCATGATTGTAACATTACTTGACGCTATTTTCTATCAGTAAGCAAAAAGGCGGCACGTGGCCGCCTCTCCGCTTTGGAGTTTGTATGATTAAATGTTCTTTTTTATCCATTCCAGCGTGTATTTGTCAGTCGGAAGAACGGTCAGGGTGACAGACTGGTAATTATCTCCTCCGAATTCCATCTCGATACTGTACGGGTCATAGCCCTTCTTGACGGTCTGGATCTCCTGCTTGTATGTGCGGGACTGGAAGTCTTTGTCCATCGCCGCCAGGAGTCCGGTCTGCTGCTTCCTGTCAAGCGATACGACGCTTTCCTCTTCATCAGCCTCCAAGGTTCCTGACCCGTATACGATCATCGAATCACATGCCTTCATCTTGCTGAAGCTGAACTTTTCTTTGTATTCACTCGACTCGTATATCACGGCGAGGTACTTTTCAGCTTCATCGTTGATAGCTTTGTTGGAACGCTCCCACGAATACGATCTGTCAAAACTCCTGCCGTTTTTCAGTTTCATCGAGACATCGAATGCGCCTCCTGCCTGAGTGTATGCATCGCTGCCTTCCAGCGAACCTGACTTGAGATATTCCGCGAACACTTTCTGCAGATCACATGCCGCTTCTACGTTCTGCCTGTCCTCAAGATAGATATTCCCATTCTTATTTCCCTTGAACAGACTGCCGTCATATCTGGGACCGTTCTCATGGCAAATGGCTTCGACCGATACCTTCTCGACTTCCGACGCACCTGGGGCTTTCGTCTCTATCCCGAGCACATCATGGCTGAAGCCGAAGTTGTATCCGGCGATCAGCGCTATGGTCAGCGCCGCGCATACGATGCCGCTCTTTGTCAGGACTTTCGGCGTTCTGTATATCAGGATGCTCATCACGATGAAGATGCTGAGGACTGCGATGAGCGCTGCGACTATCCCTGCGATGCTGTCCTTTCCGAACAGGTCCAGGAACAGCAGCTCTGCGAAGGCCGCTCCGAGGAACGTGACCACAGTAAGCAGGGCCGACTTCGTCCATCCGAATACGAGCGAGTCTCCGCTCCTCTCGATCGGACGCTTCTTATATATCATCAGCGACACAGCTATAACGACTGCCGCGAAGAGCGCCCAGGCTGCTATCTTGATGATCCCTGCTCCCGTAGCGAGCGAGACCGCGGGAAGCGAGTTGATCAGGATCTTTTCCAAAATATCAGACCTGACATATCCTTCTATCCATTCATTCATAGATGCGTCTGCAAGGAACAGCGTCATAGGCACCACTCCATTCAGGAAGCATATATTGAAAAGCGTCATCAGGACATTGCCGCTGATCATGCACGCCAGCACCGTTATCGCAAGCGTTGCCGCGATCATAACTACTGAGTTCAGCACCCACATGAGCGATGCGCTTACTCCTGCTCCCATCGCGATCAGGGCCGCCGCGGTGACTGCGACCGGGATGACGGATACTATCATCTGAGCAGCCAGCGTTCCGAAGAACAGCTGCGTTCTCGTGACAGGAAGGGAATGCATATAGTTCGCTGAGATCTTTCTCTCCAGATATTCGTACATCAGTCCCGCGCTTACAGCTATACATACGATCAGGAAGACCGCCAGCGGATTCTCCTGCCCTGTTATCCCTGCCAGATAATGCTTATTTGACTCAGTCTCGTCCAGGAGCATCACCGGCATGATGACAGCCAGGAACATCGATGCTGTGTACAGCAGAGGAAGCGACCAGAATCTCTTGAGATGCTTTCCTATTATCGAGGCATATGGTCTAGATGATGCTGCTGATCTCATCGCTCTCACCTCCCAGTTCGTAAATGAATATCTCTTCCAGCGAAAGCGGCAGTATATCCAGTATCGCCGGATCCTTCGCTCTCAGTACTTCTTCTATCTTCTCGCGGCTCTCTCTGACTATGAGAAGAGTTACCGATCCTCTCGTCTCCTTATGCAGAACGTTCAGGTCTGCGTAAGTGTCCGCTTCCACAAATCCGCCCTTGAATGCGATCTGCACCTTGTGGACATCGGACTTGAGATCCTCGAGGTCTCTTTCGATTACCATCCTGCCCTTCGAGATGATCCCTATATGATCGCAGTATCCTTCCATTTCTCTGAGGTTGTGCGATGATACGAGCACAGTCGTCTGCCTTTCGGCGACGTCGTCGATGATGTACTTCCATGCCTTCAGCCTGACGACAGGATCGAGGCCGTCTATCGGCTCATCGAGTATCAGGCAGTCCGGCATCGCTGACAGCGCAAATATCAGTGCCGCCTGCTTCTGCATGCCCTTTGAAAAAGATGTGATCTTTTTCTTGGGATCGAGGCCGAAGTCCGCTACCATCTTTTCGAATCTGTCCATGTCCCATCCCGGATACAGACCTGCGAGGAATTTCGCCGTCTCTCTCATTCCGTTCCCCGGGAAGAAGTACAGTTCGTCAGATACATAACCGAGCTTCGCCTTGACCTCCGTATTCTCATATACCGGCTGTCCGTCTATAGTGATCTCGCCCTCATCCGGACGCTGTATCCCCATTATCTGCTTGATGATCGTCGTCTTGCCGGCTCCGTTCGTTCCGACAAGCCCGTATATAGAACCTTTTTCGATATTGATATCCAGCCCGTCGAGAGCTGTCACGCCGTCGAATCGTTTTCTGACTCCGCTAACTTTGATCATTTCCAGTCCCCCCTCTCATCCAGCAGTTCTTTGATCGTCTTTTCGGCTTCCTTCTTTGATATCCCCAGATAATACAATTTGCTGATTGCTTCGCGGACCTCAGATCTCGCCTGTTCTATGTCCTGCGGCTGGGCCTCCACCGAGTCCGGCGACTCCACGAACGTGCCGCGGCCTGCCGACGTGTATATGTAGCCCTGCTGCTCAAGCGTTCTGTAAGCCTTCTGCACAGTGTTGGGGTTGACCGTAAGCCTCGCCGCCATCTCCCTGACCGAAGGCACCTTCTCGCCGGCCACCATCACGCCTGAAACTATCAGCTCTTTGAAGTTGTCTACTATCTGTTCGCTTATCGGTTTTCTGCTCTTCACATCGATTTCGAACATTACTTCGGCTCCTTCCTTCATCTGCTCCTAACTGTAACGGAACAGATCAGATCTATCGTTTGCTGTATGTAGTGTACTATGTGCCGTAGTACACTGTCAACACTTTTTTGAATTCCCAGCCTGAAGTGACCTCTCAGTAAGCGAAAAGACGCGGGCCTTCCCGCGCCTTCATTAGATTCTTCGCATAGTATTCGGATCGGTCCCGGATCGATCCCCGGCCGATACCGGTATTACTCGACGATAAACTTCTCGAGGATCGTCTCCTCTACATAGTTTGCCTTGACCTCTCCCAGAGCCTTGATGTGGGCTGACTGAAGATGAGCCTGCTGGGCAGCTTCATCGCGCCAGTGCTCGACGAGGAAGAGTTTTTCCGGATCGTCGATCGATGTGAAATACTCATATCCCATGCAGCCGTCTTCCGCTCTTGTTTTTCTTGCGACTCCGAGAGTGATGAGTTCTTCGAGGAAATCATCCAGCATTCCCTCTTTCAGGACATATGTTACATTGAATACCGCTTTGGCTTTTGCTTCGCTCATTTTGACTTCCTCCTTCACCTTTCTATTTGTTATCATCATATTTCAGTACTGCAGTGAATGCTTCCTGCGGGACCTCGACGCGGCCGAACTGCCTCATGCGCTTCTTTCCTTCTTTCTGCTTTTCGAGCAGCTTTTTCTTTCTGGAAATGTCGCCGCCGTAGCACTTTGCAATAACATCTTTACGGTAAGCTCTTACCGTCTCTCTCGCGATTATCTTCTGACCGATGCAGGCCTGGATCGGAACTTCGAACTGGTGCATCGGGATGACTTCTTTCAGCTTCTCGCACACGAACCTGCCGCGCGCATAGGCCTTCGAATCATGCACTATCATCGAGAACGCGTCCACGATCTCCTTGTTCAGCATGATGTCCAGCTTGACCAGCTTGCTCTTCTCATATCTTACGAACTCGTAATCCAAAGAGCCGTAGCCGCGCGTCTTCGACTTCAGCGCGTCGAAGAAATCGTAGATGACCTCGTTCAGCGGCATCTCATAGTGCAGCTGAACTCTCGTCGGAGTGATGTCCTCCATGTGGATCATCCTGCCGCGCCTCTCCTGACAGATCTCCA
>CAMKAM010000105.1 GCA_946410475.1 uncultured Bacillota bacterium | reverse complement strand
AGGAACTGAGGCAGTCGCTCAGGCTATGGCTGATGCCGACGCGACGACTATCATAGGCGGAGGAGATTCCGCTGCAGCGGTAGGTCAGATGGGATTCGCTGACAAGATGACACATATTTCTACGGGCGGAGGTGCTTCGCTCGAGTTCCTGGAAGGAAAAGAACTCCCGGGCGTTGCTGTACTGGAGGACAAATAAATGAGAACACCTTTCATAGCAGGCAACTGGAAGATGAATATGACAGCTGCCGAAGCCGAGGTCTTCTGCAAAGAACTGAAAGACCTTTATAAAAAACAGGGCGAAGTAAAGACGGCTATATGCGCACCGTTCGTACGCCTCGCCGAACTGGTCGAGTATTTCAAGGATACTGAGATCAAAGTCGGAGCTCAGAACTGCCACTTCGAGGACAGCGGAGCTTTCACAGGCGAGGTATCGGTACCGATGCTCGAGGAGCTTGGAATAGACTACTGCATCATCGGTCACTCCGAGAGAAGAGAATATTTCGCGGAGACAGATGAGACTGTCAACAAAAAGCTCCTGAGACTGTTCGACTCCACGATCCTTCCGATCCTGTGCGTCGGAGAAAAGCTCGAAGAGCGCGACGCCGGAAAGGAAAAGGAAGTCGTCGGAGCGCAGATCAAAAAAGATCTCGATGGTCTTACGGCGGATAATGTGAAGGTGCTTACCATAGCTTACGAGCCGATCTGGGCGATCGGAACGGGCAGGACGGCCAGCCCCGAGCAGGCCGAGGAGATGTGCGGCTACATCAGAAGCGTCATAGCTGAGATGTATGATGCTGACACTGCTGAGGCGGTAACTATCCAGTACGGCGGCAGCATGAAGCCTGCAAACGCTTCGGATCTGATGGCGATGGAAGACATCGACGGAGGACTGATAGGCGGAGCGAGCCTGAAGGCTCAGGACTTCAACCAGATCATAGAGTTCTGATCCGGAACGAACAATTAAAACCCAAAACTAAAGAAGCAAGAGGTGATTATTATGGAAATGGTATATATCGATGATATCCTGGCAAGAGAAGTACTTGACTCGCGCGGCAACCCGACAGTTGAGGTCGAGGTACTCCTGACAGACGGATCTTGCGGAAGAGCGATCGTTCCGAGCGGCGCTTCCACAGGCGTTCACGAAGCAGTAGAACTCCGTGACGGAGACAAAGACAGATATTTGGGCAAGGGCGTGCTCCAGGCCGTTGAGAACGTCAACGACATCATCGCTCCGGCTCTGATAGACTTCGACCCGTTCGATCAGGTAGGACTCGACAAAGCCCTGATAGCTCTCGACGGAACAGAGAACAAGGGCAACCTCGGCGCTAACGCCATCCTCGGCGTATCGATGGCTAACGCTATCGCAGCTGCTGAGTCGCTGGGTCTGCCGCTGTTCAAATATCTCGGCGGAGTCAACGGAAAGACTCTCCCGACACCGATGATGAACATCCTCAACGGCGGTTCGCACGCTGACAACACAGTCGACATCCAGGAATTCATGATCATGCCGGCAGGAGCTCCCTCGTTCAGAGAAGCTCTGAGAATGGGCGCTGAGACGTTCCACGCTCTGAAGAGCGTCCTCAAGGACAAGGGCATGAACACAGCTGTAGGTGATGAAGGCGGCTTCGCTCCGAACCTTTCGACGAACGAAGAAGCTATCCAGGTCATCATCGAGGCTATAAAGAAAGCCGGATACGAGCCGGGCAAAGACATCTTCATCGCTATGGACGCCGCTTCGTCGGAGTTCTATGATGCTGAAAGCAAGCTCTACGATCTGAAGGGCGAAGGCGTCAAGAAGACAGCTGAGGAAATGGTAGAGTACTGGAAGATGCTCCTCGACAAATATCCGATCATCTCCCTCGAAGACGGTCTTGCTGAAGACGACTGGGAAGGCTGGGCTCTGCTTACTAAGGAACTCGGTGACAGACTGCAGCTCGTCGGCGACGACCTGTTCGTAACGAACACGAAGAGACTTGCTGAGGGTATCGAGAAGGGCGTTGGCAACTCCATCCTCATCAAGGTCAACCAGATCGGTACACTGACAGAGACGTTCGACGCTATCGAGATGGCTAAGAAGGCCGGATACACAGCAGTAGTTTCGCACAGAAGCGGCGAGACAGAAGATACAACGATCGCTGACATCGTTGTCGGCCTGAACGCCGGACAGATCAAGACAGGTTCGCTTTCGAGAACTGACCGTATCGCGAAGTACAACCAGCTGCTCAGGATAGAAGAGTGCCTGGACGATTCCGCTGTATACGCAGGAATGGATGCGTTCTACTGCCTGAACAAATAGGCGGCGCGCGTCAGCGGATCGTGCGACATGATCCGCAAATAATAAGAAAGAAACCGCATAGTCGGGCTTCAATATCAAACAAACAGAAAGACCGTTCATAACGAACGGCCTTTCTGTTTTTAACTATCCCATATATTCTTTTGATTGATGCCCGCCGGATCTTCCGGCTGGCCCCGAAGCTTTTGCTTACTCGGGTATTTCTACCTTCTTGTTGAACGAATACTCTTCGCTCGGGAAGATACCTTCTTCTGTTTCTCTGTGGAATTCGTTGAGAGCTCTGACCATCTCTTCTCTGATGTGAGCATAGAGCTTGACGAACTTCGGCTTGAAGTCGCCGTACATTCCGAGAAGGTCCTGAGTTACGAGTACCTGGCAGTCAACGTGCGGACCTGCGCCGATTCCGAAGATAGGAATGCTGACGGCCTTTGTGATGGCTTCGCCGACAACACTCGGAACGCACTCGAGTACGATACCGAAGCAGCCTGCTTCTTCGAGAGCCTTAGCGTCCTCGATCAGCTGTTTTGCCGACTCAGGTGTTCCGCCCTGGACTTTGAATCCGCCCAGCGATGTAGTCGTCTGCGGTGTAAGACCGATGTGGCCGCATACCGGGATGCCTGCCTTGACGAGCTCTTTGATCATCGGAGCATATTTCGCGCCGCCCTCGAGCTTGATAGCGTCGCACAGCGTCTCCTTCATCATCCTGCTACAGTTGTGGATAGCCTGCTCGATGCTCTCGTTGTAGCTTCCAAACGGCATGTCGCCGATGACGAATGTGTCCGGAGCGCCCTTGACGACCGGTTTGATGTGATGGATCATATCGTCCATCGTGACGTTGATGGTCCCGCTGTAACCAAGCATGATCATGCCCAGAGAATCGCCGACTAGGATCACTTCGGTATCACTGTCGTTTACGATAGAGGCCATCGTGTAGTCATAAGCTGTAACATAGGTGATTTTTTTGCCCTCTTCCTTGTACTTTTTGAAGTCAAGGATGGACATCTTCTTTTTTGACATAACTGTCTCCTTTTGAATAAATCAATTAAAGCAATATGTTTCTGTTTCCATATTATATGCGAATACGGGCCGAAAAGCAAAGAAACTGTGTCGTTTTTTGACACAATTTCTTTTCTCTTTTCATATTTGGTTTTGCAGATAAGCATAGCAGGTTTTCCGGCCTTGGTTCACGGCCTGCCCTCGCCTGCTTACACGTTGAAGAGGAAGTGCATGATGTCGCCGTCCTGAACGACGTATTCTTTTCCTTCCGAGCGGAGCAGGCCTTTCTCCTTGGCGACGCTCAGTTTGCCTTCGCATTCCATCAGTTTGTCGTAAGCGATCGTCTCAGCTCTGATGAATCCTTTCTCAAAGTCTGTGTGGATCTTTCCTGCAGCCTGCGGAGCCTTCGTTCCGCGTCTGATCGTCCAGGCTCTCGTTTCGTCTTCACCTGTCGTGATGAAGCTGATGAGGTCGAGCAGGGCGTAGCATGTCTTGACGAGTTTGTCCAGACCGGACTCATCGATGCCGAGGTCGGCGAGGAATTCGGCTCTTTCTTCATCATCGAGATCAGCAAGCTCCGATTCGATCTTCGCGCAGACCGTGACGACGCCGGAGCCTTCTGTCGCGGCGAATTCTTCTATCTTTTTGACCAGCGGATTGTCATCGTTTCCGACTTCGTCTTCGCTGATGTTGGCCGCGTAGATGACCGGCTTGAACGAGAGGAGGTCGAGGGACGATACAAAAGCAGCTTCATCCTCTTCGAGGTCCATCGCTCTCGCCGACTTTCCTTCAGCCAGGAAGTCGTTGACCCTGTTCAGAAGATCGAGCTCTTTCTGAAGGGACTTGTCGCCCTTGAGGTTTTTCGTCGTCTTCGTGATCCTGCGCTCGAGGACTTCCATGTCGGAGAGGATGAGCTCCGTGTTGATAGTCTCGATATCGGATACCGGATCGATCCTGCCGTCGACGTGGACGACGTTAGGATCCTCGAATGCTCTGACTACGTGGACGATGGCCTCGACCTCACGTATGTGGCCGAGGAATTTGTTCCCGAGTCCTTCGCCCTTGCTGGCGCCTTTGACCAGACCGGCGATGTCGGAGAATTCGATCGTCGTGTATATCGTCTTCTTTGAAGAATATATCTCAGTAAGCTTCTTGACGCGCTCGTCCGGAACGGTAACGACGCCGATGTTCGGCTCGATCGTGCAGAAGGGGTAGTTCGCCGCCTCTGCGCCCGCCTTTGTGATCGCGTTGAAGAGTGTGCTTTTTCCTACGTTGGGAAGTCCTACGATTCCTAATTTCATATTGTATGTACTCCTTTGCTGTACTTGTCTGCTGCCATGTATGTTCGCTAAGGCCGGTGAGGTGATGCGGATATGGTCCGCTTCCTGCTTGCCGCTGCAAACATTACAAGTATA
>CAMKAM010000104.1 GCA_946410475.1 uncultured Bacillota bacterium | reverse complement strand
GCTTTGTTCTGCAGCGCTGCGTTCCACTTGAACCATGTCGGGAAGCCTGCGCCGCCGCGGCCTCTGAGGCCGGATACTTTGATCTCTTCGATGACGTCTTCCGGTGTCATCTCCTTGAGTACCTTGGCAATAGCCTCATATCCGCCTGTAGCGATGTACTCTTCGATGTTCTCCGGGTCGATGATTCCGGCGTTCCTCAGAACGACTCTCTGCTGCTGCTCGAGGAATGCAGCGTCTTCATCTTTAACTACGAGTTCCTCAACGACTTTGCCGTCTTTGAGGTGGCTGTCAACGATAGCTTCGACGTTCTCCGGCTGTACGCGGACGTAACGTGTGCACTCACCGTTGTCTTCATAAACGTCAACGATAGGCTCGAGGTAGCACATTCCTACGCATCCTGTGATGCCTACTTCGGCCTTGACTTTCTTGTCCTTTATCTGCTTTTTGAATTCAGCTTCGGTCTTCTTTGCGCCGGAGGCGATACCGCAGCTGCCCTGTCCTATGATTACTTTCATGCGTTCCACCTCCCCTAAGCGTTCTTCCTGATCTCATCCAGGATATCTTTTACTGAATCCTTAGTGAGGTTGCCGTATGTTTCATCACCGTCAGCACTCTGCACCATCATTACAGGAGCCAGCGAGCAGCATCCGAGGCAGGCAACATTGTTCAGTGTGAAAATGCCGTCTTCAGTCGTCTCGCCGTCCTGGATTCCCAGGTGCTCGCAAACCGACTCTTCGATCATGTCAGATCCGTTGACGTGGCAGGCTGTTCCCTTGCAAAGCATGATCAGGTATTTGCCTACAGGCTCCATCCTGAACTGTGCATAGAACGTTGCTACGCCGTAGATCTTGGCAGGTCTGATGCCCGTCTCTTCAGAAATGTAGTTGATCAGGTCCGGCGAAAGATAGCCGTAGATCTCCTGAGCGTTCTGAAGAATGGTAATCAAACTGCCCGGCACCTTAGCGTACTCTTTGAGTACAGGCGCCAGTTCTTTGAACTGCTGGGATCTGTTCCCGCAGTCGCACTTTTGTTCGCTCATTTTGCAATTCCTCCAAGGTTAATAAGTAGATATTTGTTATTTGTTTAACATGCTATATTGATTATAACACTGCATGTACAAAAATCAATGTATTGAACAAGAAAGATTCATTTGGAATCGTCTGACTTTTTGCGTCAGATACCCGCTATCAGCATCTCAAGAGCGAGCCCCGCATCAAGCAGGCCTGATTTTATCTTCTCATCCGTATAGAATGCCGATCCGAGCATACGCACAAGATCTCTTTCGTCATACCGTCTCGCGAATTTCATTGCCTTCTCGACTCTGAATTCGTGAACTTTCAGCTTACTCGCTATCTGCTTCTTGCCCATACCCTTCTCCGACATCTGCCGCGCCTGCAGCATCAGTTCCAGCTGGCCGGCTATGGTCGCAAGGATCCTGTGCTCGTTGCTTCCCGAGAGGATCATCTCGTGCAGCATCGTGAAGGCTATGTCCTTCTTGTTTTCACTGATCGCATCAAGCATCTTGAAGACGTTGTGCTCGATATTGTCCGAAAGGCCGGCCATCACGTCCTCTTCGGTGATAACGTCGCTGCCGGAGTAAGCGATCATCTTTCTGATATCGTTTTCCAGATTATAAAGCGCGTAGTCTATCTCTTTGTTCATATATCCGCAGTTCGATATGAGAAGCGCCGCGGCACCGGGAGATATGCTCTTTCCAGCCGTACGGAATCTCTTTGCGATGAACTGCTTCAGTTCACGCTCGGATATCGGTCCGAACTCGTATATCCCGCAGGCGTCCTTAAGGCTCTTCGATAATTTTTTTGCGTCTTTGCCCGATTTCTCATCGACTCCTTTTATTATCAGGAGACAGCTGTCCGGGACGGTCCTGATATATGCTTCGGCTTCCTTGTCGATATCGGAGGCCGAACTGACGACCACGACCTTCCTCTCGGAAAACATCGGCATCGTCTCGCAGGCTCCTATGAGATCGTCCGTCTTCAGCGATCCCGGCTCGAATTTAGTGAGATCAAGCGCCTTGGCGGCCTCTGTTACGTAACGCTTCACAAGCTGTCCTTCGGCCCAGTCGGTCAGGAAAGCTTCCTCACCGAAAAGCAGGAGAACATTCGGGATGTCTCCTGCGCTGATGTCTTGTATCAGTTGGTTGAATACCTGACCATTATTATTTTTCAAATCATGCTCCTTTTGATCAGACCAGCTCGCCGTGCTTTTCATAATTGCACGCGCGAGTGATCTTGTTGTTCTCGTCAACAAGAATGACTTTTGGTTTGAACGAAGCTGCTTCTTCGGGTTCCATCTGACAGAAACCCATAACGATGATCTTGTCGCCAACGCTAACGTTTCTTGCGGCAGCGCCGTTAAGGCACATTATTCCGCTTCCGCGCTCTCCGCATATGGTGTATGTCTCAAAACGATTGCCGTTGTCGACATCGACGATGAGGACCTTTTCATATTCCAGAAGTCCCGAAGCTTCCAGAAGATCCTCATCCACAGTGATACTGCCTACGTAGTGCAGTTCCGCCTGCGTTACTGTAGCTCTGTGGATCTTTGCCTTGAGCATATCGATCAGCATTTTTTTACCCTCCATTTTTATCCACGATTTCCATATCTTTTATGGAACCATTCCCTGCTCATATTATATACCAACAATTGGTCATATAACAATATCAGGATCACCGACTGTGAAGTTGTCTATCAGCCTCGTTTTACCGATGCGGACAGCCATTGCAACGAGGTCTCCTTCTTTGAATTCCTCGACCGGCTGCATGTCAAGACCGTTGACGACCTCGACGTATTCCACATCCGCCATAGGCTCTTCCGAGAGCTTCTTCATCATCGCTTCTTTGAGAGCAGCGCTGTTCCTCTCTCCGCCGGCACATACATGCTGGCCTTCGAGCACTGTCTTTGAAAGAATGAGAGCCGCTTTTCTTTCCTCTTCCGAAAGATATGTGTTTCTGGAACTCTTAGCCAGACCATCGTCTTCTCTTACGATCGGGCAGCCGAATATCTCGATATCTATATTGAGATCCCTTACCATCCTTTTGATGACAGCGAGCTGCTGCGCGTCTTTCTTTCCGAAGAAAGCCATATCAGCCTTAGTGATGTTGAAAAGCTTGTTCACGACAGTGCATACGCCGCGGAAATGACCTGCCCTCGAAGCTCCGCAAAGCGTATCTGGCAGCACATCCATATCGACATAAGTGCAGAAATCATCGTGATACATATCTTCCGGATCCGGATGGAAAACGAGATCCGCTCCGTGCTCTTCGAGGAGAGCGCAGTCCCTTTCGAAGTCTCTCGGATAAGTCGCGAGATCCTCATTCGGTCCGAACTGAATCGGATTGACGAATACGCTTACTATCGTCCTGTCGCAGTTGGCAACAGACGCGTCAACGAGGGAAGCATGTCCCTCATGCAGATAACCCATCGTCGGGCAAAGGCCGATCTTCAGACCTTCCTTTTTCCAACCGCTGACGACCTTCCTTACATCATCGACTGTTTTTGCTGTGATCATTTTTCACTCTCCAGTAATTCTTCAATTTCACTATAATCTCTATCCGGATGTTTGTTCTCCGCTACCGGCAGGATGCTCTTCGACAGGATCCTGTAAAGATCGTATTTATCTTTGTCACCTTCCAGTACGCCGAGATGTTTTTTCAGCGTTCCTATATCGCCTCTTTCGAGCGGTCCCGTAAGACTGGGCGCAAGGCCGTCTTCAAGGATGTGCTGTACATTTCCTCTGACAAGAGGTCCTATCGCCGATATCGCGTCTTCCTCTGTAAAGCCGCAGCCTTTCAGAATATCCACACCCTGAGCGATAAGGCCGACCATAAGGTTCGAGACCATCGCAGCGGCGCAGTGATATCCTGTCTTCGACGAAGAGTCTATCCGCTGATATCTCAGCCACAGATCTCTCATCATGCCCTCTATATCCGACATGTGTTCGTCATCGCCTTCAACAGCGAAAAAAACATCCGCCAGTTCTTCGTAAGCTTTGTACTTGTCGCTTACTGCGAACAGTGGATGAACGGAATAGCCGAACGCGCCGTGATCTTTGATCCCCGGGAAGGCGTCCTTGGACGCAAGTGCTCCGCTGCAGTGGCAGATGAGCTTTCCCTCTACGGGGTACTGTATGACTTGTTCATAGACCGATGTTATGCTGCCGTCCGGGACCGTCAGGAAAATGACATCATTGGAACCTACGAATTCCTCAATTGTTTCAAATACCGACGTGCCTGTAAACTCTGCTGCTTCGCTCGCTGACGAAGTGTTGCGGCTGTAATAGCCTGTAACCTCCTTACCGTGTGTCGCAAAATACTTTCCAAGCGTGAAGCCGACCTTGCCGGCTCCTAAAAATCCGATCCTCACATGACCACCTCTTTCTATTCAGGTGATGTCATACCAAGTTCCGATCCTCGGCTCTGATCTCGCATTTTTCGGTCTTTTTTCAGTTTTGATCCGGTACAGTTTCTATTCGTGAATACCGTCCACCGAAAGAAGTATAGCACCGCAGACACTATAATGCAAAGGAAAAATACCTTCCCGACGGGCTATCTTTAGGCTATTTTTTCGACTATCTCTAGGCTATCTTTCGGACTATCGTTCTGACTATCATTCGAGCCCTTCAAAACCATTGATAATGACACTGTTTGTTCCGTTTGACTGAACATCCAACTCATATTCGCGATCCGTTCAGTCACCTGAGCCATTTTGACTGAACAAACAGCCCGAATCCGTCATCTGTTCAGTCATCCAAGCCATTTTGACTGAACAAACAGCCCGAATCCGCCATCTGTTCAGTCATCCAAGCCATTTTGACTGAACAAACAGCCCTTATCCGCCATCCGTTCAGTCACCTGAGCCATTTTGACTGAACAAACAGCCCGAATCCGCCATCTGTTCAGTCATTCAAGC
>CAMKAM010000103.1 GCA_946410475.1 uncultured Bacillota bacterium | reverse complement strand
CAACAACAGCAGCAACAACGGAAACGGCAGCAGCAACGGCAGCAGCAATAACGGCTACACCGGTAGTTCGAACGGCGGCAATGGCGGCAATGGCGGCTACTACGATGCCAACGGAAACTACGTACCCTATGACAACAACGGCAACGGCAGCAACAGCGGTAACGGCACTTCCGAGCAGGCATCCGGTCAGAACGGCGACAACAACGGCGGCACTGAGGCGATAGATGATAATGATACACCGAAGACTGACGGCAGCGGCACTGAGACGATAGACGACAACGATACGCCGAAGACTGACGGTGATGAGGCAGACGACGGTTCGGACACGATGCCAAGCATGCTCCCGATCATACTGATCATACTCGCTATAATAGCAGCCTTCCTGTTATTGCTCTTCTCAAGAAGAAAACGGGATGACGAACAATGATGAGTACTTTCTGAGATCTCAAGCATATCAAATAAAAACAAAAGGCGGCAGACTTGGCTCTGCCGTTTTTACTTGCATTTTGTGACGGTTTTTGGGACGCTTTTTAACACATAATAAGTCTATACCGATAGAGCAGTCGGTAAACAATGACTCTTAAATGCTCAGCATCACACAAATGTTTCTATTGGAAAAGAGCGGCGATCGTACTGGCCGCTCTTTTTCATTCCGATTTCATCCTGATCGCCGCGTCTCATCCACGCGCTTCGATCATCTTCTCCAGCTGCTCCGCCATCTCTTCTATGCTGAGACCGATCTTGCCGCTGGCATCCCGGAGCGTCGCCTTCTTGAGGACGAGATCTGCCATCGGGGAATCGAGCATCTTGAATTTGTCATCCATCTTTATCAGCTCGTCCTTCAGCCACGGATACTCCTTGAAAACGTCCGCTACCTTCGTATCTTTTGTCAGTTCCATCATTTCCCTTTCTCCTATCATGATCGATCCGTCATGCCGGATCTCAGCTGTTCCAGAAGCGCTGCGCATCCTTCCGTGACATCATCCCATGTCGCTTCGAAGTCGCCTGTATACCACGGATCGGCCACCTCCTGCCCTGTCCTGCCGCAGTAGTCGAGCAGCAGGGAGATCTTGCCTTCCGGGTCGCCTCCGTATATCCGTCTCATGTTCCTGAGGTTCATAGTATCCATGCCGATCAGATAATCGTATTCGTCATAGTCGGCGGGCGTGGTCTTCCTCGCCTCTTTGCCCGAAGGGTCTATCCCGTTCTCAAGAAGCTTCTTCCTCGCGGGAGGGTATACGGGATTGCCGCGTCCTCCCCAGATCTCTTCCGAACTCGTCGCTGCTGACTCGATATGGAAGTCTTCCGCAAGACCCGCCTTTTTCACCATATCCTTCATTACGAATTCAGCCATCGGGCTGCGGCATATGTTGCCGTGACATATGAACAAAATCTTTATCATGCCTGTTTCTCCGTTCTGCCGTTCTGCTTACTGCCTTATCTCAGCGAACACTCCGCCCAGCGAAGCGATGAACACCTTCTGCACCATCTCCGCGGGCAGCACCTCGCCGTCTATCTCCAGATCCTTCGTGGCCGTCGCTCCTGCGACGAGCCCGACCTCATATCCATGGTCCATCGCCGCCCTTACCGTCGTGTCCACGCACATATGTGTCATCATGCCGCAAACGATCAGCTTCGTGACGCCGAGTTCTTTCAGATATCCGTCAAGTTCTGTTCCAAGGAAGCTGTTCGGATACTCTTTTTTAATCACTTTGTCTCCGGGTGCGGGCTTTATCCTCTCTGAGATCTCAACACCCTCGGTCCCTTCGATGAAGAAACTGTCGCCCGGTGAATTGAAATGCTGCATGTATATAACAGGACGTCCTGCCTGACGGCTCTCCGCGATCAGTTCTATTATCCTGTCTTCGGCTTCCCGGGCCTTGTAAAGTTCGTTCGCTCCTCCCGGGAAATAGTCGTTCTGCACGTCGATGATAAGCAACGCCTCTTTCATTTTCCGCTCCTTTCTCTCACGGCAGCGTTATGCCGATATCAGCGTTCTCGAGCTCACCGATCCACTTCTTCGCCTCTTCGGTGAAGAAGCCGTGTTTGTAATAGCCGATCGAGACGGTAAGATCGCTCTTCACCGCCAGTACGGCCTCACCGGTATCGCCGTTCATCCCGCTGTTGATATCGACCGCGACCACAAAAGCCCCGTCCTCTCCGGCCTTGTTGATAAGGCCGATGGCTCCCGCTATGGGCTCTCTTGGGACTCCTGAAAAACCTGTGCCAAGCATGCAGTCGACGATGATGTCATACTGACTCTCGGATTCCGGCATCGCCTTTATCCCTGAGAGAAATTCTTCGTACATCATCATGCGCACGCCCTTCTCCGCACATCTGTCGAAATAGTATTTCCCATCCTCTGAAAACTTTTCGGATACTCTGACCACAGTGACATCGAGGTCTTCGTCCTTCATTATTTCAGCAAGAGCATATCCGTCTCCGCCGTTGTTGCCGCTTCCGCAGAAGATCACGGTACTGAAGACATCGTCTTCAGGCAGGTCTTCACCCGCGAACACCGCATCGAAAACGCCCTGAGCCGCTCGCCGCATCAGTTCCTTCGACGGCACGCCCAGTTCCTCTATCGTATATCTGTCAGCCGCTCTCATCTCGGCGACGCTTATTACCTTTTCTTCCATTAGTCTGTCTTCCTTGTGGTTACTTGAATATCACATAGAACATATATGCCTTTTCATACTGCTTCAGCATATCTTTATCGCTCATGACCGACACCGGATCGACGATCTCCATATCGCTGTCATCCTTCATTACGTAATGACCATAGATATATGTCTTTTCGCCTTTTACTATATCGCCTCCGCCGCCGGAGCTTCCCCACGAATATCCGTCTTTGTCTTCATATTCTTTCCATGGAGCATCCAGCGTTACAGATGATACAGCGGCTCCTGATGTGCTTATCCTTCCTTCGCCGCCCATGAACCACAGGCCGAGATAACCTTTCATGGGGCTGTCCTTCTCGGCCGTCAGCCCGAATTGCGGAACATCATCCCTGACCTTTTTGCCCTTTTCGTAGACCTCATAGCCCACTGCCATATCCTTGACACCTGTACCCGCATCGAACTTCATGACTATCGATTCATCAAGGCCGCTTACAGCCAGATCGTACATATCCTTCTGTCCCTCGTCGGGCACGAACTGGCTGATCTGCATCGCTCCGCTCTGCGATCCGCATCCCGCAAGCATCAAAGCAGCAGCCATCACCAGCACCGCCGCAGCTGTCATACATATCTTCCTCAACCTCTTCATTCTCGTCATTCTCCTTCCTGCCATTGCAGAGTGCTCGCCGGCACCAGATCGAGCGCGACCGGCGTATAGAAAGCTTCTTTCAGTTTGTCGCCTGAAAGGCCGAGTCCGAGAAGCCACATCAGCTTCGTGACCACCGCCTCCGTCGTCATATCATGCGCCTGCATGAGGTCGTACTTTTCCATTGCCTCATGACCCACCTCATAGGTCTCAAGGTCGCTTCCTTCCATAACGACCTGCGTCGCTACGACAACAGGTATCCCCTTATCCGTGAGGGTCTTCATGCCCGCCATGAAATTCCTGTCCTTCGGGAACGGCAAGCCTCCGACTCCGTATGTCTCGAGCACGACCGCATCGTAGTGATCACCGATGTATTCAAGTATCCCGGGATCCATTCCGGGGATCAGTTTCAGAAGAAAGACTTTCGGCACCATCTTGTCATAGAATCTGACAGATCCTTCCGGCACCGGCGGCAGAGCGTGCTTGATGACCCTCGCCCCGTCGACGACGGCTATCTCCGGATAGTTGATGCTGGAAAACGCGCTGAAGCTCTTCGACCTGAACTTCCTCGCTCTGGTGCCCGCTATCGCCTGTCCGGCGAAGACTATGAACACTCCGCTCACGCCTTCTTCGCAGGCGAACCTTATGCTGTCCGCAAGGTTCTTCTTCGCGTCCGTGACCTCGTCCATCAGCGGCTTCTGCGAGCCTGTCAGGATGATCGGCTTTGCGGAGTCCTGTATCAGATACGAAAGAGCCGCGGCAGTATATGCCATCGTGTCCGTGCCGTGAGTGACGACGAAACCGTCGTACTTGTCATAATTCTTTTTGATGGTCTTCGCTATCTCCATCCAGTGTTCCGGCTGCATATTCGTGCTGTCTATCCGGAAAAGTTCCATGAAATCTATATCGCAGAAGCCTATCAGCGCCTCCATGCTCCTGAGGATCTCCTCCGCCGACACCGACGGCGCGAGTCCGTTGCCGCTGTTCTCAGACGCTATAGTCCCTCCTGTCGTTATTAGAAGCAGATGTTTTTTCATTTACTGTCCTCCTGCTTTTCCAACGCTTCCGTTTATTGTCCGCTTACTATTATACTATATCTTTTCGCTCTTTGCCGCCTTCTCTTATTCGTACTACAAAGTACCACAAAGCTATGCTTTTCGTGTATAATCATCTTGTAAGATCAATCTCGAAAAAGGAGGACCCGACAATGGACTTCATCAAAGATAAGGAACGTATATACGCAAACAACGAAGACGGCGATATGATCTGCGAGATCACTTTCCCGGAGGTCGAGCCCGGTCTTTACGACATCGACCACACATTCGTAGATGACTCGCTCAGAGGTCAGGGCATCGCAGGCCAGTTGATGGATCTGGCAGTGGAACAGATAAGGGCGCTCGGCGGAAACATCCGCGCGACGTGTTCTTACGCTGTGACTTGGCTTGAAAAAAATCCTCAGGAAGATCTCGACGTCGAAGCACCGAACGGACTTTCCTGTCGTATCGACAAACAGAAATAACAAGCGGATACAAAAGGCATCGGAAACATTTCCGGTGCCTTTCTTATTAGGACGCACTCTCATCGTTATATAAGGAGAATCAGCATGCACGAACTTACTGAACTGTTGAAAAATGATATGAAGCCCGCTCTCGGAGTAACAGAGCCGGGTGCGATCGCTTTCGCAGTAGCGAAGGCAAAGTCTTACACGAGCGGCGAACTCGAGAGCGTCGAGGTCGCTATGAACAGCGGCATGTACAAGAACGCTTTCAC
>CAMKAM010000102.1 GCA_946410475.1 uncultured Bacillota bacterium | reverse complement strand
TACTTCGTCTATAGGCAGCCTTACCTGCTCCATGGTATCCCTGTCCCTAATGGTGACCTGTCCGTCTTCAGCTGTATCAAAGTCAACACAGATGCAGAAAGGAGTTCCTATCTCGTCCTGACGGCGATACCTCTTACCGATGGATCCCGTCACGTCGAAATCGACATTAAAATATTTTGAAAGCTTTTCGTAAACAGCTTCGGCCTGATCGGAAAGCTTCTTCGCCAACGGCAGTACCGCAGCCTTATAAGGCGCGAGAGCCGGGTGGAATCTCATGACGACCCTGGTGTCTTCCTTGCCCTTGTCGTTCACGAGAGTCTCTTCCTCATAAGCCTCGATGAGGAACGCGAGAGCGACACGGTCAGCTCCGAGCGACGGCTCGATGCAGTACGGGATGTACTCTTCCATATCTTTGCCTTCGCCTTCCTGATATGTCATCTTCTCCCCGGAGAATTCTCTGTGCTGCTTCAGGTCGAAGTCGGTCCTGTCAGCGATGCCCCAGAGCTCGCCCCAGCCGAACGGGAACAGATACTCTATATCCGTAGTCGCGTTGCTGTAGTGCGAGAGTTCTTCGGGTTCGTGATCACGCAGACGGAAATTCTCGTCTTTCATGCCAAGTGATCTGAGGAAGTCCCTGCAGTAGTCTTTCCAGTAGTTGAACCATTCGATATCAGTTCCCGGCTTGCAGAAGAATTCAAGCTCCATCTGCTCGAACTCTCTCGTTCTGAACGTGAAGTTTCCGGGTGTGATCTCGTTTCTGAATGATTTACCTATCTGAGCTATACCGAACGGGAGCTTCTTTCTCGATGTCCTCTGGACATTCATGAAGTTGACGAAAATACCCTGCGCCGTCTCAGGTCTGAGATAGATCTCTGATTTAGCATCCTCAGTAACGCCCTGGAACGTCTTGAACATGAGGTTGAACTGTCTCAGTCCGGTGAAATCGCTCGCTCCGCACTCAGGGCATTTCACCTGATGCTCAGCAATATAATTTTCCATCTCTTCATCGGACCAACCGTCTACGATGACGTCTTTCTGTCCTTTAGCCTCGAGGTCTTCCTCGATAAGTTTGTCGGCGCGGAAACGTGCCTTACACGATTTGCAGTCGATCAGCGGATCGGAGAATCCGCCTACGTGACCTGACGCTTCCCATGTTCTCGGGTTCATCAATATCGCCGCGTCAAGACCGACATTGTATTTTGATTCCTGTACGAACTTGCGCCACCACGCTTTTTTGATATTGTTCTTGAATTCGACGCCGACCGGGCCGTAATCCCATGTGTTGGACAGACCGCCGTAGATCTCGGAGCCCGGATATATGAAGCCGCGGCTCTTCGCAAGCGCTACGATCTTGTCCATCGTGACATTCTTTGCTTCTTCACTCATGATCTCTGTTTGTTCCTTTTGCTGTTTACTTTCTTTCCACTAATTTTCTATTTAGAACTGCTCTGTAGCGTCCTGAGCTGCTTCTTCAACTGTCTCAGCAGCGTCTGTAGCTGTTTCCTCAGCAGCTTCTGCGACGTCGCCTGCAGTCTCTTCAGCCTCGTCGACTACGTCTTCGAATTCCTCTGTGAGGTCTTCGAACTCGTCAGCTTCCTTCTTGATCTTGCTCTTTACTGTCTCGACAGCTTCCTGAGTCTTCTCGAAAGCATCTCCCGCCTTGTCGACTACCTTGTCATAAGCCTCGGAGGACTGGACCTTTTCCTTTACGTCCTGACCCTTCTGCAGAGCTGCGTCCTTGAGCTCGCTGCCCTTTTCCTTAGCCTTGTCGATAGCGTCGTTAGCTCTGTCGGATACGTCGATGATCGTTCCGTCTGTCTTGACGACTTCAACGTTGCACTTGAAACCGTAAGCAGCGATAAGGCTGACGAGGATGCCGCCCGGTGCGAGGATCGTTGCGATGATGCCCGCGTTGACCGGAAGGTTGAGGATCTTTTCTCCGTCCTTCTTTCTGACGATGATCCTGGATACGTTGCCCTTCTTGACGAGACCCTTGACGGAGTCAAGGATATCCGAGCCGCGCTCGCCTACCGACTTTTTAGTTTCGTTGTCGAGAGATTCTTCGATGTTGATGATAGCGTCCACTACGCTGCCGTCAGCAGCCTCGAGAGCTTCTTTGGCTTCTTTGTAGCTGACGCCTGTTCTGTCTTTTACCAATTCTATTTTTTCCAAAGTGACTTCCATTTCATTTACCTCCTTTGATCAAACCGTCATAAATGATTCACTTTTCATTTCCCCTATATCCAGATGATACCTTGCGTAAGCGGTCATCATCTTTCTTATCATCTCCGCTTTGGCTTCGTCGAGAGCTATTTTTCTCAGACTTTCCAGCGGGTGGGAGTCAAAGTATTCCAATATATCGATTATACCAAAATCGACGTTATATATCAACGAATCGTTGCCCGCCGCACCGGCCCGGAAACTAACGTCAGCGGCCGCTTCAGAAGAGGCATGCTCACGGCATACGACGCCTCCGGCAGGTATGCTGAAGACTATGCCGCCGCCCTGTCCTGCGGCCTCACTCTCCTGCTCCGTTGGCGCAGCTCCGCATACGGCGCAGCTGCCGAGTACGGGAAAAACGCCTAGCTGCTTCATCAGCTTCACAGTGAAGGCCGCTATCAGCGTCCTGTGCCTTTCTTTCCTCCTCTCGAGCTCTTTCATCAGATCGAGAGTCAGGTTGAAGACCCCGGGCGCGGGCTGCCCTTCCACCGTGACTTTATCCACCAGCTCCAGAGCGAAAGAGGCATTCATGTACTTTTCTACGTCCTCTCCTATCCTGTAGTAACTGTGGATCGCGTCTCCGCCGTTGATATTGAAATAATCGCCGCGCTTGAAGAATTCGTAAGTGCCGTGGGTGAAGGGCCTGAGGGCCAGAGCCTGCTTGCCCCTGCTCCTCTCTGTGATATTCGTCCCGGCGCTTATCTTGCCGTATCTTTTGGTAAAGATCGACACCATCCTCCTGCCGCCGCTTATCTTCGTCTGCCTCAGGACTATGCCTTCGCTCTCGGTGATCATTTCTGCTCCCTGTATCCGAAGTTCGAAAGAGCTATATCGGAATCACGCCAGCCGGCCTTTACCTTGACCCAGGTCTTCAGGATGACCCGTGTCCCGAGGAGGGACTCGATCTCCTTCCTCGCCTGTATGCCGACGCCCTTCAGCGTATGACCGTCTTTTCCTATGATGATCCCCTTGTGGGACTTCTTCTCGCAGTAGATTATGGCGCCTATCTCCGTCAGTCTTTCCGATTCATTGAAATACTCTATTTCGACCGCGACTCCGTGCGGCACCTCCTCCTTGAGATAAAGAAGGAGCTTTTCCCTGATTATCTCGCTTACGAGGAACCTCTCCGGATCGTCCGTGATCATATCCTCCGGGAAGTACATCGGGCCTTCTTCGATATATCCCTTGACCTTTTCTATCACGAGGTCTGTGTTCGTCTTCTTTTTCGCAGAGATGCCGATGATCTCGTCGAAGAGTCCCATGCTCTCGTAAGCATCGTAGATCTCTTTGTAAGTCTCCGGTCCGAGAAGGTCTGTCTTGTTGATGAGAAGCAGCTTCGGCGTCTCAGTCTTCTTCAGCAGATCGAGGATATACCTGTCTCCCGGCCCCTTGTCGATGACGTCGTCAGTCAAAAACAAAATGACATCGACCTCTTCGAACGTTGAAAGGGCGCTGCCTGTCATGAATTCACCGAGCTTCGTCCTCGGCTTGTGTATTCCCGGCGTATCTATGAAGACGAGCTGCAGGCCGTCCTCATTGTATATGCCTCTTATGCTGTTTCTCGTCGTCTGCGGCTTCGGAGTCGTGATCGCGACCTTCTCCCCGACGATAGCGTTAAGGAGGGTCGATTTGCCAACGTTCGGTCTTCCTATTATCCCGACAAAACCGCTTTTGAATCCTTCTGTCATTTCTTTCTCCAGTTTTATTGTTCTTTGTTCGCTTATTACAGACGAAACCCCTTCGGCAGCAGCTCCGCCAGGCTCATGCTCTCGAGATGATCCTCGTCCGCCCCTGTTATGACGGTCAGCTTCTCAGGGTCCTCGCAGAACTCGTTCATGAACTGCCTGCATATCCCGCACGGCCATGCTTCGCCGCCAGAAGAAGCTATCGCTATCCTTGTGAACAGCCTTTCGCCTTCGCTCACGGCTTTGGCCATGGCTGTCCTCTCGGCGCATATGCCCGCAGGGTAGCTCGCGTTCTCAATGTTGACTCCGGTGTACACCGTTCCGCTCTGCGCCTCTGCCGCGGCGCCTACGCTGAAGCCCGAGTACGGTGCGTAAGCAGCCTCCAGAGCTTCCTTTGCTTTGAGATATAGTTCTCTGTCTGTCATCTTGTCCGTCATCGCTTTTTCCTGCTTTCACGATCTCGCAAGTCCGAGTTTTTCCATCGTCTTTTCTTCCGCCGCGCGCATCTCTTTCTTTTCGTCCTCTTCCATGTGGTCATATCCGAGGAGATGGAGGATACTGTGCACGAAAAGATAGATAGTCTCTCGTTTTTCGGAGTGTCCGAACTCCTCTGCCTGCGCCCTCGCCCTCTCCAGAGAGATCACAACGTCTCCGAGCACGGCAGGGCCTTCATCCGGGATATCCTGTACGTCTTCGAACTGCGGGAACGAAAGGACGTCAGTCGCCCTGTCTATCCCTCTGAACTGCGCATTCAGTTCCCTGATCTCTTCGTCCGTAACGAACGTCACGCTTATCTCGGCCTCGTCCGCCCTGACTCCCTCGTCTTCGAGTATCAGCGCGGCGGCCTCTTCCATCAGCTCCGTCATGTCCTCCTCAGGCATGACGTCTCCCGATAATATCAGCTCCATTCATCGTCCTCCGGGTGCGTCTTGAAATATCTGTCGTAAGCGTTGATTATCTTCTTCACCATCCTGTGGCGGACGACGTCGACGTCCGTCAGACGGCATATGGCTATGTCCTTCACGTTCTCCAGGACCTTCAGGGCTTCGACGAGCCCCGACTTCTTCCCGCGCGGAAGGTCTATCTGCGTAATATCACCTGTAACGACCATGCGCGATCCGAATCCCATACGCGTCAGGAACATCTTCATCTGCTCT
>CAMKAM010000101.1 GCA_946410475.1 uncultured Bacillota bacterium | reverse complement strand
CTTACTGTGTCATATATATGTATACCGCCTCAGAAAGATCCGCGACGTTCTTGTATCCTATCTGCGCGCGGTTGACGCCCTCCGTCATGATGACCAGAGCGTAGGTGCAGTTCTTCGTCCACACTATCGCCGAGTCGTGCTCCTGCCCCTCGAGCTCGCCGGTCTTGTTCGCTATCTTCACGCCGTCCGGGATGCCTGCAGGTATCTTGTTGACATGGACCTGCTCGAGCATGTAGCCGAGTATCCTCCGGGAAGCCTCCTTCGAAACGTACTTTCCATAGTACAGTTTGTCCAGTACCTTTCCAACGTCCCTTACGCTCGTATAGTTCGCCGTTCCAGCCTCCGTCTTCGACTGAACGTGCCTTTCGGTCTGATCGTAGCCGCCTGCTTTCGCGAAACTGTTGACCTTCGCCCAGCCCGCGCTCACGCTGCCGCCGGTCATGTATTTTTCAAGATCTTCCCATGCGGAGTTGTTGCTCTCGCTGATCATGAGATGAAGATCGTCTTTCGATCCTGCATTTTCCTCGAGTTTTCCTTTTTTTATTTCGTCGAAATATGCACCCGCGACATAGAGTTTGATAAGGCTGGCCGACACCATCTGCTTATTTCCTATCACGAGTGTTTCGCCCGTATCGAAGCATTTGACATACATCGACCACGTGCCCTCGAAATCCTTAGTGGTCTTTTTGAACACGTCCTTCAGGCCGTAAAGACCGGGTATGGGATCGTAATCGTCCGCCTCTCTCTTCTTGTCCGCGTCAAGAGCGTTCCTCATTCGTATCGCGGCATCGGTCATCTTCCCGAACGTGACGTTCTCAAGAGGACCTATCTCGCTTCCGAACTCTTTGAGCACCCCCGTCTTTTCCATCTCCTCGATATCATCCCGGGCATACTCCGATGCTTTTTTCGTGTCCGTTATCTCGGGAGGATCCTCCTCAGGTTTGCTGAACGTCACCTTCTCATATCCGGCCAGCCGCGCAAGAGTGCAGACTGCATCCTGCACCTTGACCGTATCCTCTGCGCCGAACCTCCCCTCGCGAACGGGGTAAAGCACGCTGTGAAGAGCGCACCAGTAAGCAGCTTCCTTCACGTCCTTGGAGAGATCTCCCTCATCCACGTCCTTGAAGGCGGCTCCGTTACCGTCCGTGTACTCTGACTTGGCGGATGCTTCTTCATCCTGATCCGCAGGCACAGCCGTCCTGTACATCATCAGAGCCAGATCGGCCTTCGTCATCTCTGCGTCTTCTTTTCTCGGTCCGTTGGTCAGTCCGTTCTTCGAAGCGTACTGCGTCTTCTCTTTGTAGGTCATCTCATCGGGATCCGGTCCTTCATTTCCGAAAATACCGAAGCGGATAACAAAAAACTGCATCACGAAAACGACCGCTACCAGTCCGAGCGCCAGAAGGTCTCTCTTTAAATTTTTCCCCTCTTTTTTATCGTTTTTTTGTGACACAGTTTTCTCCGTGCTTGTTCAGATCATTTTATCTGTTATGCCAAACCGTGATAGTCATTATTCTGAAAAGGACTCTTCTACAGAGCCTTCTTTATCGCATCGAGAAGCTCGTCATACTCCTCGAATGCCTGGATGTCCGGATAGTCCGCCTTGATCTGGTCAGTCGTCCTGAACAGGAAGCCGGCTTTGCTCGCCTGGATCATGCCGAGGTCGTTGAAGCTGTCTCCGGAAGCGATCGTGTCGAAACCAATAGCCTGCAGCCCTTTGACCGTCGACTTCTTGGAATCGTCGATACGCATCCTGAACCCTGTGATCTCGCCGTCGTCAGCGATCTCAAGAGTGTTGCACATCAGCATCGGATATCCGAGTTTTTTCATCAGCGGCATAGCGAACTGATCGAAAGTATCGCTCAGTACGACTACCTGTGTGATGCTCCTCAGTTCGTCCATGAACTCTTTTGCTCCGGGCAGGGGATCGATCCTGGAGATAGTCTCCTGGATCTCTTTGATGCCGAGGCCGTGTTCCTTGAGGACGCCTATCCTCCACTTCATCAGCTTGTCATAGTCCGGCTCGTCACGAGTCGTTCTTTTCAGCTCCGGTATCCCGCTTTCCTCTGCGAAAGCTATCCATATCTCAGGTACGAGTACTCCTTCCATATCAAGGCATACGATATTCATTACTTGCTTCTCCTCCGTTTGTTTTTAATCGTTTTTTTGAGATGGACAATATGGTATCATACAGACCCCAAAAAATCCATCGAATTCATCAATACAACACACTAGTATCCAGACGTCCCGGGCATGATGATCATTCCCGCGTTGTTCCCCCTCAGGACACCCGCCGCCCTGTGCGAGAACAACAGGTCCGGATTGCAGTGTGTACATATATCCGTTATATCTATGTTCTTTCTGCTTACGCCGGCCTCCTCCAGGATGATCCTGTTGGCCTCCCACAGATCGAGCTTGTACTTCATCTCCGTTCCCTGGGCGTATCTGTCTTTTATCACTTCTTCCTCGCGCTCGGAGAATTCCTTCATGAAGATCCGGGCGACATCTTCGCTTACTTCATAGCAATCAGCGCAGACAGACGGTCCTATGCCGCAGATGAGATCCTTCGGATCGGTGCCGAACTCGCGGGCCATCATCTCCACTGCGTTCTGCGCGATACGCCCCGCCGTGCCCTTCCATCCGGCGTGGCAGACGCCTATGGCCTCTCTTACCGGATCGGCAAACATGACAGGCACGCAGTCTGAACCGTACACCACCAGAGCCAGGTCCTTCTCGCAGGTGACGAGACCGTCGACGCTATCGAAGCCCGGCCTTATCGTGACGCCCTTTCCCGCATCCTCTCCTGTGACGCGGATCACTGTCGCCGTGTGCTGCTGGTCCGTCGATACTATCCTGTCCTTCGTCGTCCCGATGACAGCGGCCAGCCTGTCGAAATTCTCGTATACGTCATCAAGGTCGTCGCCGAGCTTGAAGCTCAGGTCCATGCTCTCGTATATCCCCTTGCTGACACCGCCCTCGCGGGTGCTGAAGCAGTGCCTCAAGAAGCCTCTTTCCTCCAGCGCCTCGAATCCCGGAAAAGTTAAAAAGCGGAGATCTGAACCATCTCCGTTTTTCACTATATGTTCTCTCATTTCACCTTGCGGCTTCCTCAAAAATCTCATCAAACCCGTCCCGTGCTTCTATTTGTTAAGGAACCTAATAAGGTAAGCTATCGCAGCTATGGTCCCCAGAGCCAGGATCATCACAGACATCATCGGAGTCATGTTGATATCCCCTTTCTTTCTTCTCATATTCAACAACTTAGGAAGAGTGTAACACAGTAAGCGAAAAAAATCATCATCGCTGTCAGACGATTTTGGGTTTTTTTAATCTTCACATGGATAATGTGGTAAGCGAACAGCATTTGATCATGATCGATCACGAAAAATCAACGAAGAACAAAGACGCAATGAAAGGAAAGGAAAGAAAGAATGCAGCAAACAGAACACCGAAAACAGGCAACATTCATAAAGGTTCTTTTGACGGCCCTCCTCATCTCAGTCATGATAGCGGTCAGCGCCTGCGGCTCCGGAAGCGACAGCTCGTCGTCCGCCGCGGAAAGCTCGGCCGGATCGTCTGCTGAGGAGGCGGCCGCATCGAGCGTGACATACAACTATGTATCGCCGTCGGATCTTTCCGGCAGCAGTTCGGAGAGTGATTCCGACAACAGTTCTGACAGCGATCAGGGCAGTCAGGAACAGAGCGGCGAAGGCGGACCCGGAGGCGCTCCGGGAGGTGCTCCCGGCGGTCCAAACACGCAGTCATACGACTATTCCGGAACATATACGGCAGCCCTCACGGCTGACGGCAGCGAAAAGACATCCGATGGTGAGGAGCTGAGCGCGACCGAGAGCGATCAGAACGTCGCCCTCGCACAGAACGGCGGCGTGCTCGAGCTTTTGAAGGCGACGCTTACAAAATCCGGCTCGGACGATGACGGGGACAGATGCAACTTCTACGGAGCAAACTCGTCGGTCCTGGCGGTAGGCGAAAAAACGAAGGCTTACATCTCGAAAAGCAGCATCTCCTCGACCAGCGACGGATCGAACGGCATCTTCGCGACGGACAACGCGACTGTCTACGCGAGCGGCACGTCGATCAAGACGACTGATTCGGATAATGCGCGCGGACTCGATGCGACATACGGCGGCGTCATCTACGGCAGCGATCTCGAGATCTCTACCGAAGGAGATCACTGCGCAGCGACAGCGACGGACAGAGGAGGCGGGTATATTTCGCTTACTGACAGCACGCTTTCGACCAAAGGCTCCGGTTCGCCCCTCATCTACTCGACCGGGGATATAGAGGTCAGCAACGTCACAGGAACAGCTTCCGGCAGCCAGATAGCGGGCATGGAAGGACTGAACCGCATCATCATATCTAACAGCACGCTCGAGAGCACGAACGATGCGACGACCGGCAGCGACCCGATCAAGAACGGCATCATCATCTACCAGTCGACTTCGGGCGACGCGGACACTTCCACGGATGAGACCGCGGACTTCGAGGCGATCGACTCCACGCTGAAGACGTCGATCTCGGACGGAGCAATGTTCTATGTGACGAATACCAACGCGAAGATCGTCCTCTCGAACACGGATCTCGACTTCGATACTGAGAACGTCGACCTGATCGACGCGGTCGGCAACTCCTCCAACAACTGGGGAAGCGAAGGAAGCAACGGCGGCAGCGCGGCGATCACAGCCAGTGAGCAGGTCCTCGGCGGAGATATCAAGGTCGACAGCATCAGCAGCGTCAGCCTCTCCCTCACAAACGGTAGCATCTACACCGGAGCGGTCAAGGGCGATGTCTCGGACGACAACGTCACTATAAATGTCAGCGAAAACTCCCAGTGGACAGTCACTAAGGACTGCACGGTATCATCTCTCGACGTCGCTGAAGGCGGCGAAGTAGTCGATTCGGATGGCAAGACAGTGACGATCAAGAGCGGATCCGAAACTCTCGTCGAAGGTGACAGCGACATCACAGTCACCGTGACAGGCGATTACACAACAGACGGAAAGGCAAAAAATGAAACAGTCTCCGTCGGTGTTCTCGACAGAGCTGACTTCGATAAAAAGTATGAGAC
>CAMKAM010000100.1 GCA_946410475.1 uncultured Bacillota bacterium | reverse complement strand
TACAGTTCAGGCGGTTTTTCTCCTTATTTTTCAATATTCCTCCAGAGGGAGACTCGTGTCTCTGCCTGGGGATTTTTCATACAAAGACAAGTATTCGCTGGCTTAATAGTACACGTAAAAAAGCGCTCATCTGAAAGGCGCGCTTTTATGATAGAAGAAGTTATCTCAGATGGGCCCGTACGAGTTCGGCGAAGACCGGAACGTCGTCTTTCCTCGGGAAGATGGCGCGGGCGAGCGTATCGCTGCCGCCGCCTTTTCCGTTATATATATGGGCGTTCTCGCGGACGAGCTTTCCGCAGTGGACGCTGCCGTCAGAAAACAGCATGAGAGTTCCGTCCGGCTCTGAATAGAGCAGGACTGGCTTTTTGGCTTCGCCCGAAAACATCTTGGCCATCTTGATCAGATCATCGCAGGTCATGTCATCGAATGAGTCAAAGATCACCTCATCCGGAGCGGCTGCGATCTTTTCCAGGATCTCATCTGCGCGAACGCGAAGGATCTTCTGCAGGAACAGCCCCAGACGTGCGCGAACTTCGGAATTCTTCTTCTCCTCTGCCCGCAGCTTTTCGTCGAAGTCTGAGATGCCGGCAGAATATCTGTCGGATACCCGCGTCAGAACATCGTGCTTTTCGCGGTAGTCACGCATTGCTCTTGCGCCCGCGTCGAAGAAGATCCTCCAGTACTCCTTGTTCTTCTCGACCTTGAAGATCTTGACGAGGCCGATCTGCCCCGTTGTGGATGGATGTGTGCCGCAGCACGCAACGCAGTCTACAGGATCACTTTCATTGCCGATCGTGACGATGCTGATCACATCGCCGGCTTCGCCGCTGGCTATCGTGTCAGTAAGCGGCTTTCTCAGCGGCATTTTCGATGCATCTTCTGCATCGTCGAAGTATTTCACCGTTATCGGAAGATCGCGCCAGATCGCCTTGTTGGCAGCTTCTTCGCATACCATGGCCATGTCCCAGGATACTTTTTCGGGAGGCTTTCCCGTAGCGGGATCGGCAGCGTCAGTGTCCACCGGGTCAGGGAGGAGGATGTCTATCGTGATGTACTCCTCGCCCATGTGAAAGCCTTTGTTCGCTCCGCCGTATATGTCGGCGAAGACTCCGGAGAGAAGATGCTCTCCGGCATGGCGCTGCATGTTTTCAAAACGCCTGTCAAAGTCGAGTTTCAGTCTGACTGTGTCGCCTTCAGCAAACGGAAGCTGCTCCGCTGAAACGACAGTCCCATCGCCAAAATACGATGGATCGATCCGGTGGAAGACGACCTCGTCCTTTTCGCTTACATAGGAGAGAGGAACTGCCCGGTCCTCTGCAGCGGCCGAGATCTCACCAAGGTCGCACGGCTGACCGCCGCCCTCGGGGAAGAAGACCGTCCGGTCCAAAACTACCTCGAGTCCTTTTTTCGACTCGGTTATCTGTTCGACTCTGGCCTCGGCCTCGGTCAGATATACATCCTGCGTGTAGAGTTTTTCGGTTTTCATCGTTCTTCCTTTCCTGTCAGCCTCACGGCTGCGCTACCGGGGTGATCACTCTTCAGTAAGCAGACTGACGAACTCGAGAAAGTCGTCGAAGTCGCTGTTGGCGAAATCGTACAGTATCGGATCTTTGAACTCGAACTTGGCGACCGGCACCAGAAGGAAACCGATCGGACCGTGGATGAGTTCTCTTTCAAGTCTTATTATCGTCTCTTCGTCATAGGCCGCGACGATGAACTCGCCGCCCGGCGTGATGAAGTAGAGCCCGAGGACGTCGTCGCTCAGGCGGTATGTGCTCTTTTTGACGTGGTCGTTGTTGTTGTGGAAGGCCATGTACAGCCGGCCGTTGTCGTGCTCTGTGACCATCGTGTTGTAGTTGAACTCGAGAGGCTGCTCCTCGAAGGTCTCCGGCTCGGCCATGATCCTGAACGCTGTGATGAACTCGGAGCGCGTAAGCATCATCGATGCTTCCCGCACCGTGACCGGCATGTCGGATACGCGGCGGTGAGATGTCACGAGGCCGTCCTCGACAGTAAGCTCGCACGAAATGAGCCTGTGACCGTTCCTGTACTCCACAAGCGAGCGGCACACATAGAGGCCGCCGTTCTTTTCTATCGTGTTCTTGCAGAGAAGGGCGTAGCTCATTTCGGGATAAAGATCGACGTCCATGCCTTCTGCCGCGAGATAGGCAGCGCCTTCGTAGTCGCAGCTGAACACCCTCATCAGGAAGTAGTTGATGACCTGATTATCGCATGTTATCGGGGTGCAGAGTCTGCAGAAAAGATCATCGTATTCTTTGTCCGAAAGAACGACGGGATCCTCCTCGAGGAAGGCGTATTCCCTTCTGCCCTCGGGAAGCGGAAGGTCGGCGTCCAGGCACTTCTGACGGTACTTCGTGAACAGCGCCCTGGCTTCGCGTTCCGAGATGTTGACGTCCTCTCCTCCGAGGGGACCGACCAGCGTCTGCCGTATATATGATATAGCGTCTATGTCCGAAGCCCACGAGCTCTTGTAGTTGTCGAGCCCGCATTCCTGGACATCGAAAGAGAAGAACTGATAGAGGTCTTCCGCCTCAGGATGGTCCACTATCTTCCAGTGGATGCCCATGGCTATCTCGCCCATCAGCCTCGTGTCCGTGGCGAATGCCGAGACGAACTCCTTTTCAGCATCTTCCTTGTCGGGCAGGCCGCCTTCGATGAGGCGCAGCCCTCTGTATTTTCTTATCTTATCGTTATTTTTTGCCATGAGAAAATTATACCCGCAAAGGGCATCTTCATCAAGTGCGCCGGCGCAGCGATATGTTGGCGAAATCATATTAAAATGGTACAATTAAAGTGACGGCTTATTGAAAGATTCGCCCGCGGCGAAAGAGGGGATATGGCTCGAAAAAGACTTCTTGAAAAGTACAACGGAAGAAAACTCGAATGGCTGCATGACTCGCTGTTCTTCATTGTTATGGTGGCCTGCGCAGTCATCATCTTCAGGTTCGTCATCGGCTTTTCGATCGTTGGAGGAGACTCGATGGAGCCGAACCTCCACGACCGTGAGGCCGTCCTCTATCAGCGCATAGTAAGCGAGTACAGACCGGGGGACGTCGTTTCCATAAGGATGCCCTCCGGGGAATATTACGTGAAGAGGGTAATAGCCGTCGGCGGCGATGAGGTCGACCTGCGCGAAGGGCGGGTCTTCGTCAACGGAAAGGAGCTCGACGACAAATGGGCCGGAACTGAGACACTCGAATCGCAGGGGGCAATAGTATATCCGTACAAAGTGCGTGAGGGGCGTCTCTTCGTTCTCGGGGACAACAGGAAGGTGTCAATGGATTCGAGGACATTCGGAGAAGTCAGCCGCCGTCAGGTAAGGGGCAGGCTGATCCTCCATATGGGAAGATGGTATGTGAAAAGGGTGCCGAGATGAAACGATTCGACAAGATAAAAACGGTTCAGATGATGTTCGTCGCAGCGCTGACGGTGGTAGCGCTGGTGATAGTTTTCAGGGATAAGGAGCTTTTCCAGATGATAGCCCAGAACGTCCACATAAAGGCTCTGGCTGTGCTGCTGTGGGCGGCGCTCGGATCATCGTTCCTCTTTATGTTCCTGGATATACGGACTTTCACCAATCTCAGAAAAGAAAACAACGAGCTGGACTTCGCGGTATATACGGATCCGCTTACCGGAGTCGCGAACCGCAACAGCTGTGACGCATATATAGAAAACTACGAAGGCGTGGAGACACCGGAAGGCATCGGCGCGGCCACGATAATAATGGCAGGGATGAAAGAACTCAATGAAAAGTTCGGTCATGAAAAGGGGGATTCGGACATCCGTGAGTTCGCGGAGATCCTGCAGGCCGCGGCGCCGGACGACTGCTTCATCGGAAGGAACGGCGGGATCAAATTCCTGCTCATCTTCCCGCAGTGGACGCCTAAGGACTGGCGCGCGTTCGAAACGGCCCTGGCCGGAAGGGTGCGCGAGCGCAACGAGGCTTCGCCTGAGGGCGACACTCTCGCGTGCGTGATCGGAGTCGCTTATCAGGGCGAAGAGGAAGCGAACAGCTTCAGCGAACTGGTCGCGATGTCGGACCGCCGCGCGGCCGCAAAGCTTTCGGGGCCTTCTCCGAAGAGCGCCGAGCCGGGCGATACCGAAAAGTAATCGAATCGAAGTGAACTCAAAAAGCAGGCAAAGCTGCATCAAAAGTTAAAAAGGGATAGAGGATGAGAGAGACAACGACATTTAAGAAAGGAGGTGAACAGATTGGAATCACTGGATTACGCGTACCTCGGTGAGCTGGTGAAAAGCGCTGCGCAGGGCGACAGCAACGCGTTCGCGGAGCTTTACGCGGCGACATACAAACAGCAGTACCGCTACTCCCTCAAGTATCTGAGGGACGAGCACTTGGCACAGGACGCTCTTCAGGAAACATACATACGGGCCCTGCGCAACATCCGGAAGCTGCAGAACCCCGATCTGTTCATCGCCTGGCTGAACCGGATCAACTTCCGGACGTGCTACGACATGAAGAAGGCGCAGCACAGCGAACTTATGGATATATATAATGAAGAGCATCTCGCCGTGCAGCATTCGCCGCACGGGCGTGTGGAAGAAGAGGTGCTGAAGATAGACTCCAGAGAGTATATCATAAGGCAGGTCATGAACCTTCCGCTTACGGAGTCGCAGGTGATACTGATGAAGTACTACCAGGAAATGAAGCTGGATGAGATCGCGCAGATCATGAACACGAGCCGCAGCAGCGTCAAAAGATACCTGAGGTCCGGGCGGAACCATCTGAAGAAGATCCTGGCGGAATTTGAAGAGTAAAGGAGGTGAGAAGAGCATGGAAAAGAAAGATATACCGAACATAGACGCGGCCGAAGCAGCGCACATACTCGGGAACGTTTTCGAGGAATGCGGCGTAGAGCCGAATACTGTTCCGATGGAGGCCCTGACTGCTTACACGAGCTACCGCAGGGAACGCTTCGTTCTGCTCAGGACCGTGCTTGTAGTTGCGATCGTCCTGTTCCTCCTCCTTCCGATCCTGTTCATCCCGCCCCGTTACGAGATAACGAAAGGCGATGGCGGAGAGAGAGGCCTTCCGGTCTATTCGGTCGATGTCGATTCACTGCTGCCGGTAAGGAACATAGTCGCCAGCCTCGACGGCAAGCCTCTTCCTGTATATGAAGAGGACTCGAAGCATTACACGGTCGAGCCGACAAGGAACGGAAAGCTCGATATAACGGTGTG
>CAMKAM010000099.1 GCA_946410475.1 uncultured Bacillota bacterium | reverse complement strand
GATTCAGGAAAACCCACCCGGAGTATTCGCTTACTATCTACGGCGGAGGAGGTCTCGAGGCGGAGCTGAAAGCGCTTACTTCCGCCCTCGGGCTTCAGGATGCCGTCACGTTCGCGGGCCATGTCGAAGAGATACACGAAGCTATCTCTGACGCAGATATCTTCGTTCTCTCGAGCGACTACGAAGGCTCGTCGAATGCGCTTTTGGAGTGCATGATGATGGGGATGGCGTGCATCTCGACGCGGTGCGGGAGATACGATGTGATCCGTGACGGCGAGAACGGTCTGCTGGTAGATATCGGCGACGAGGCCGGGCTTGCTGCCGCGATGGGAAAACTGGCGGATGATGATGGATACAGGAAGCGGATCGCCGCGGAAGCGAAAAGGACCGCGGCCGCTTATGATAAAGAAAAAGTCGCGCAGCAGTGGATGCAGCTGCTGCGGAGGACAAAGACATACGGATTCGAAGATCTGGAATGGAGAGGAGCGTACCTGAAGCAGCTCCACAATACCGATCCGGAAAAAGAGCAGAATGGTGCAGCTCCTGTTTTCGCACGTCCGTTCGATGTGGACGGCGGATCCTACGGGATCACAGAGGACGAGAAGGAGATACGGATATGCGCGGACGACGGTTTCGGAAAGGTATCCGACGCGGGCTACGATCAGATGGTCTGTTGCTGGGCGGCCGTTCCGGCGAAGTACGATGTCGGGATCTCGGCGCGGCTGAAAGTGGACCGCTTCCTACCGGACGGACCGCCGAACGGGCAGGAAGGATTCGGTGTATTTATCAGAGATACGGTCGAGACGGATCCGCTGACAGGATTCAGGTATTCGAATATGGCCGCGGCGGGAGGCTGCCTCGGAACGATCTGTCTCTTCGGACGGGACGGTATCACTGCGGATTCGATAGAAGGCGCCGCGCCGCTCAGGCGTTTCGATGCGCTTAATGGTTTTGCGAGGATCAGACCGGAAGACGGATGCGAGATGGATATTTCGCTGGCATATGACCGCGGCAAAGTGAAGGCGTCGATCAGACGGACAGATGCGGAAGGCTGCACCGAAAGTGAAGCGGCGGTCTGCCCGGACTGTTTTTCGTCCCGTGATGAGGACAGAGTTTTCATCGGTTTCATGGCGGCCAGAGGGAGCGACATCCGGGTGATAAAGGATTCGGTAAGAGTCACTTTGAGCAGCCCGCTGCCGAAAGGAAAGGTTCCGGTGGTAGTGGCAACAGAACCTGAAGTGCCCGCAGTCGCCATAGATGAAGCCGCGGACGGATATGCCTCCGATGACGCGGCGGCAACCGCGGAAATGTCGAAAGAAGAAAAAGTGCCCACGGAAATGCCGGCGGAGATATTCGTAGCCCCATACGGCTCGGTCGAAGCTGCGGGGACGAAGGAGGATCCGTATCGGCTTACTGCGGCTGTAAAGCGGTGCGCTCCGGGTGCGACTATACGCTTACTGCCCGGACGCTACGAACTCTCCGAAGAGCTCCGGATCGCCGGCGGCAAAAGCGGTACGGAAGACGCGCAGTGCACTCTGACAGGTGAGAGCGGGATCGCGAAGGATGTCGTTCTCGATTTCATCGGAAGGCCGAACGGGCTGAGGCTCGAGGCCGATCGGTGGAACATCGAGCACCTCACTGTGAGAGGCGGCATGGGCATCATGATAGAGGGAAGCAGCAACACCATCCGACGCTGCCGTGCGGAGGAGAATATAGAAACGGGGATATTGATAAGGCACAGGGATATCGACTCGCCGAAGAGCGAATGGCCTTCGGGCAATCTGGTCGAGGACTGCGTATCATCTTCGAACAGGGATCCGTCCGGGCAGAATGCCGACGGGTTCGCGTGCAAGATCGCGGCCGGCGAAGGGAACCGATTCGTAAGGTGCATGGCGGAGAACAACGCGGACGACGGTTTCGACCTCTTCGCGAAGAACAGGGAGATAGGAGCGGTGAGGCTTATTGACTGCAGAAGCTTCTTCAATGCGAACGGCTTCAAACTCGGCGGAAGCGGTATGCCCGCCGCCCACGTTGCAGAAGGATGCACGGCTGCGTTCAACCGCGGTTTCGGATTCACGAGCAATTCGAATCCGCAGATGACGCTGATCCGCTGCCGGGCGTGGGACAATGGCGAAGGCCCGGTCGCTTACTACTACTCTTCAGCGGAGGCCGCGCCGGAGAAGACGATCATCGATTGCGACTTCGATTGAGATAAAGGGAAGGATATATGGCAGGGAAGACCGACCAAAAGCTGAAACACACGCATATATCGTCAGAGCACAGACTGCTGGATCTTCATCTGGGAGAGCTGTTTGGGTACAGGGATCTGATACTTCTGTATACCAGACGCTCTCTTGTCGTGACGTTCAAGCAGACTTTGCTCGGGCCGCTTTGGCTGGTGCTGGGGCCGTTCATCACGTCCGTGGTGTACATGATCATCTTCGGCAAGGTTGCCGGACTGGCTCAGGACGGTGTGCCGCAGATACTTTTCTATCTGTACAGCAATGCGGCGTGGAGCTTCACGCAGATGATCGTGACGCAGAATTCCGATACGTTCTCGCAGAACGCGGCCATCTACGGGAAGGTGTATTTCCCGAGGCTCGCGATCCCGCTGTCGAATATCCTGGTGGCTCTGATACAGTTCGCGATACAGTTCGTTTTCGCGTGCGCATTTGCAGTGTACTACGATTCGGCGCAGGGTTTCGATATGACGTTCGCAAGGTTCCCTGTGATCATTTTGGTGCTTTTGGAAATGGCGGCCCTGGGGCTCGGTGTCGGGCTGATAGTCTCAGGCCTTTCGAATACGTATAAGGATCTCAGGCTCGCGATCAATTTCGCGGTCAGGCTCTGGATGTTCCTGACGCCGGTGGTCTATCCTCTGACGCAGATCCCGGGAGGGGCCTTGCGCTGGGTGATGCTGATCAATCCGGCGACGGCTCCGATGGAGTGCCTGCGCTGGTGCCTCTGGGACAAATGCACGGTGCCGATGTGGAACATTTTCTACTCGGCCGGCTTTACATGCGTGCTGCTTTTTGCGGGGCTGGTGCTCTTCAGCCGCGTTGAGCGGACTTTCATGGATACGGTGTGATGATGGCAGACAATATAAATAAAGAAAAAGAAATAGCGGTCAGGATCCGGCATGTAAGCAAAGAGTACAGGCTGGGGCAGATAGGAGGCGGACTGTTCGATAAGGATGCGAAGAGGAACGCCAGATTTCTTGCGCTTGATGATATAGATCTTACTGTCTACAGGGGAGAAGCCCTCGGGATAATAGGAAGGAACGGCGCGGGCAAGAGCACTCTCCTCAAACTCCTGTCGCGGATAACTGCTCCGACTGGGGGTGAGATCGATATATACGGCAGGGTATCGTCGATGCTTGAGGTCGGTACCGGCTTCCACCCCGAGATGACGGGCAGGGAGAACGTTTATCTCAACGGAGCCATCCTCGGGATGACTAAGGCTGAGATCGATGCCAAACTGGACGATATAATCGCGTTCTCGGAGATCGGACCGTTCATCGACACGCCGGTCAAGAGATATTCGAGCGGAATGTATGTCAAGCTCGCCTTTGCTGTGGCGGCCCATCTCGATAACGAGATAATGATAATGGACGAAGTCCTCGCCGTCGGCGACGTGATCTTCCGGCAGAAGAGCATCGGCAGGATGATAAGTGAGACCGAAAGCGGCAAGACGACGATCTACGTCAGCCACAATCTGAACTCCGTCCGGCAGCTGTGCGACCGCTGCCTGGTGCTGCAGGAAGGGAAGATGGTATATCTCGGCGACACTGAGACGGCGATCGGTTTCTATCTGAACAGCATCCTGAATGACAGCGTGAAGAGGGATCTTTCGGAGATCCCGAGAAGCGCCCGCCTCACGGACAGGAGGCTGATCCTGACTATGGCAGAATATGTCGGAAAGGTCTCGATCAGATTCGACGACGGCGAGAAGATGAAGATGCATCTGCATTGGGAAAACCTTGCCGACTATGAGGACCTTTGCATCCGAGTCGAAGTATGGACCATAGAAGACGTGCTCCAGGCGAGCGGAGTTCTGTATGACGTATGCTCCGGCAGGGCGGGATATGAAGAGGACCTTACGTTCGAACTGGACGTGTCTGGATTTGCTCACGCCACCTACAAAACGAAGTTCACCTTCTTCCTGCGCGACGAGTACGGCAACATCCACGACACAGACCGCGTGATCGGACTGTTCTTCGAGCGCGTCAGCGGCGGCGATGAATTCTGGGATGTGAACCAGTGGGGATATATGCGTCTCGACAGCCTGAGGCGTGTCTGATCACCGATATCCGATCGATCGTCCATTCGATCATCCATTCGCTATTCCGAAAAACGCAGGTGACCTCGAAGGTAATCCTTGCGTGCGGTTTTTATATGTAATAAAATAGGTGCGTCGATTGTTTCAGTAAGCAACCGGGCGCCGGCATGGACGGCGCCGAAACAGGACCGGTCGACCGGTTACCGGGAAAACAGAAAACAGTAATAAAGTGGAGGAAAATGATGGACAGCAACAAGAGACCCGATGATATGAAAAGGATAGAGACTCCGGAGCTGGCGCAGGCTTTCATAGACGAACAGCTTGCAGCTCTGAGAGAGCAGATAGGAGATAAGAAAGTGCTGCTTGCGCTTTCGGGCGGAGTGGATTCGTCGGTAGTGGCGGCTCTGCTTATCAAAGCGGTAGGAAAGCAGCTCGTCTGCGTCCATGTCAACCACGGCCTTCTCAGGAAGGGCGAGCCGGAACAGGTCATCAAAGTGTTCCGCGATGAGATGGATGCGAACCTCGTATATGTAGACGCGACGGACAGATTCCTCGGGCTGCTCGAGGACGTTACTGATCCCGAGCAGAAGAGAAAGATCATCGGCGGCGAGTTCATCAACGTGTTCGCTGAGGAAGCGGCGAAGCAGGAAGGCATCGAATTCCTCGCGCAGGGAACGATATATCCGGACATCCTCGAGAGTCAGGACGGCATCAAGGCCCACCACAACGTAGGCGGCCTCCCCGAGGATATGGACTTTGAACTGGTAGAGCCGGTCAAACTGCTCTACAAGGACGAAGTAAGAGTAGTAGGAAAACAGCTCGGACTGCCTGACGACATGGTCTACCGTCAGCCGTTCCCGGGTCCGGGTCTTGGCGTACGCTGCCCGGGAGCCATCACAAGAGACAGGCTCGAAGCAGTAAGAGAGTCGGATGCGATCCTCAGAGAAGAGTTCGCAAAGCACGGTCTCGAGGGCAAGGTATGGCAGTACTTCACCGTCGTTCCGGATTTCAAGTC
>CAMKAM010000098.1 GCA_946410475.1 uncultured Bacillota bacterium | reverse complement strand
AAAAAACGATCGTATTCGGCCTCACCGGTACGGGATACTTTGACCTCACGGCTTATCAGAAGTACAATGATGGGGAAATGACAGACTACATCCCGACCGATGAAGAGCTCGAGCATGGCTTCTCGACTCTCCCCGTGATCGGCGAGTAAGCAACCATACACATCAAAGTACGATATGAAAAGAGAAATATTCATTTCCGAAAAATCATCGGAATGGCTGAAAAATAAGATAATACAAATGGGATACGGGGTCCGCGCCGTAAGTGGCGCGGTCCCCTGCATCGGAGATCACGCCGATCTTTACCACTGCAGGCTCGGAGCAGATACTGACGCTCCTGTATACAGTATCGACCCTGTCCTTGTCGGATCAGCTTATCCCGAAGACTGCATATGCAATGCAGCATGTACGGGAACGTACTTCATCCACAGGCTCGATATCACGGACAAAGACCTGCTGAAAACGGCTGATGACCTCGGTATGACGATGATAGACGTCCCACAGGGATATACGAAGTGCAGCGTCCTCGTCGTTGATGATGACAGCATCATCACATCAGACAGAGGGATAGAGAAAAGCTGCACTAAAACAGGCATGGATGTCCTGCTGATAAGACCGGGAAATATCGTTCTCGACGGATTCAAATACGGATTCATAGGAGGATCGTCCGGACGGATCGAAGATACGATCCTTTTCGAAGGTGATATCACCGCACATCCGGACTATGAAATGATCTGCGGATTCATCAAATCCAGGGGGTTAGATATAGAATATAATACCGATATGACATTGACGGATATAGGCAGCATCATCTGATAAAAGGAGAAAAGAATGGAAACCGGGAAAAAAGACACTATATATCTCGCAGGCGGGTGCTTTTGGGGTATGGAAAAGCTGTTTCTCTCAGTGAACGGCGTGGTTGACGTAACAAGTGGATACGCAAACGGAAACCCCGGGATCGACCCGAATTACGAGCTTGTATGTACCGGAATGACCGGATTCAAGGAAACGGTCCGCATAGAATACGATCCTGAGGAGGTATCTCTTCGCAGGCTCCTTCTGATCTATTTCAATGTCATAGATCCGACTGTCATCTCCCAGCAGGGACCTGACCGCGGACCGCAGTATCAGACGGGCATCTATCATACCGGAGGCGACCAGCTTCCGGTAATAGAAGAAATAACCGGGATAGTAAAAAAGCTCGTCCCACTTTTCATGGTCGAGCTTGAACCTCTCAGGAATTTCTTCCCGGCTGAAGAATATCATCAAAGATATCTCGAAAAAGTCCCTGGCGGCTATTGTCACATACCGAGGAGCATCATCCCCGCTCTCGCTCAAATGGATGAAGATGAGCTGGAGGCGCGGCTGCCCGATGCCCTGAAGATATAGACCTCATCGGAAAAACCATTATCCGATGAGGGATTCATCCAGGATTATCGTGAACGGACCGTCGTTCGTCAGCGATACCATCATTTCAGCACCGAATACGCCCTTCTTTACGACAGGGACGTATTCTTTTGTTTTTTCACACATATAGTCATAAAGATCCGACGCCATATCAGGAGCTCCTGCCTGCGTAAAGCTCGGACGGTTGCCCTTTCTGCAGTTAGCATACAGAGTGAACTGCGATACCATGAGGACTTCTCCGCCTACATCTGCAAGCGAAAGGTTCGTCTTTCCGTTCTCGTCTTCGAAGATCCTGAGTTTGACCATCTTTTCGATGTATCTGTCAGCTATCTCCCTCGTATCTTCGTCGCTTACGCCTACGAGCACAAGGAATCCTTTTCCGATATCCGAATAGACCTCGCCGTCGATGCTTACTGATGCTTCCGTCACCCTCTGTACAACAAGTTTCATACTGCTATTTCTCCTTTTCCGCTTTCTTAAGGGCCCGGCATATCACGGATACATCATCCGCCTCTTCCGGTCCCATCATTATCTTTCTCGTATATCCATCCTCTCCGGGCACAGCGGCACACGCCGAAAAACACCCGTTGATAACGAGTATGATATCATGACTGTCTTTGTTTGTGAAATACTCGAACTCAAAACCGGGGCAGGCTGTTTTCACCGCTTCGAGCGCCTCTCCCCTGTCATACAGGGATCTGCATCCTCCGCAGAACCTGACCCCGACGTTCATATCTCGTGCCTCAGGAGCTTCTTCGCAAAGTCGATGATGTCCTGATCGACGCTGGTGTCAACGATGACTTCCTTCAGTCCGGGCAAAGCGTCATCCAGTTCTTTTTCAACGATCCCTTCGACCGTCTGCTGCTGGGCAGGGCAACCGCTGCATGCTCCGAGGAACTTCACAACGAGCCTGCCCTCGCCTTCGTCATAATCGACTATGCTGATGTCTCCGCCGTCGGCCGCAAGAGCCGGACGGACTTTCTCATCCAATACTTTTTCTATCTTTTCTCTATCCATACAGTCAGTCTACTATATGAGCTATTCTCTTCGCAAGTTCCTTCTTGACGTCGAAGCCGCCCATCCTTCTGATCATTATCTTCTGCGCTTCGGGCGAGCCCGCGCCGTGCATTGACTCCGTCCTGTATCCTACGGCCGCTGTGCCGAGGGCGATATTCTCGCAGAGCCTCAGCGCTCTGAGCCTGTTCTCGGCGTCGACATCCTGGCCGACCAGATACTTTTTGACGTAAGCGCCTACTTCGTCGCTTCTGAGGTCAGCTTCCGAAGGAGCAGTCACCATGATGCCGCCCGCGATATCCTCCATGAGTCTTACGATCTCATACGGATATCTCGTGACGTTCAGCTTACAAACATTCGCGACCAGAAGATCGACCATGTAGTTCCCCGCTTTTGTCGGGCTTCCGAGAGCCGAAGACGCGATGCCGCAGGCAAAGAGCTGTTCGTTGAGCTGCGTCATCTCCGTCAGCTTGTCCTTGATGTGGCTGGCCTTTTCTGTGCCGTTGTACTGAGCGAGGAGCGAAGCTGCTCCTATGGCTACGTCACCTACGCCTGTCTTGCATCCGCCGTAGCTGTTCCTGTGATATCCGGCAAAACGCTCGACCAGCATACCGGCGAACTCAGTCTCGCCGTTAAGGAATATGTTCTCGTTCGGTACGAAGACATCATCGAATACGGTGAGAGCCTCTACGCCGCCGTACGTCCTGTTTCCGACATCTATGTCAGCGGGCTCCTCATACTTCCTTGTATCACACGACTGTCTTCCGACTATCATAGTGATGCCCGGCGCATCCAGCGGCATGTGGAAAGCGATGGCGTAATCCTCCTGCCCTTCCTTCAGAGCCTGCGTCGGCAGCGCTACGATCTCATGAGCGTTCGTAGCTCCTGTGATATGGGCCTTCGCTCCTCTGACAACGACGCCGTCATCTCTTCTTTCAACTACATGAAGGTAGAGATCCTCGTCCTGCTCCGTCGAGCCGATCGGATACGCTCTGCTGCCCTTCGGGTCTGTAAGAGCTCCGGCTACGATCAGATCTTCTTTCTGACATCTGATCATGTATTCTTTGAACCTCTCAAAATAGTCGGTCCCGTGCGCCTCGTCTATCTCGTAGCACGTCGAATAGAAAGCGTTTCCCATATCCATGATGACGCATCTCTGGAAACAGCCTGCAGTTCTCTGACCCATCAGTCTCTGCAGCTTGACCTTCTTGATAAGGTCTTCGGTACTGTTGTGGATATGATTGAATCTGTTGATCTTCTCTCCTGTGAACTGCGATGTGGCCGTCATCAGATCCTCGAACTTGGGGTCAAGAGCCATATCGTATGATTCCTCCAGGCAATGCCTGGAAGGAGCAAGCATCGGGTCGTTTATCGGGTCTTCGATAAGCTTCCCCTGAAAATATATACGCCTGTTCATCTTCCTCAGGGACTCTACGTACTCCTGACTTGTCATCAGTGCCATTTTGTTTCCTCCATCTATCTACCAATAAGGTTCCTGGCAATAACGAGTTTCTGTATCTCGCTCGATCCTTCGTAGATCGTAAGGATCCTTGCGTCTCTGTAAAGGCGTTCCACCTTGTAGTCCTTCATAAAGCCGTATCCGCCGTGTATCTGCAGCGCCTTGGCCGCGATCTCGTTTGCCGTCTCGGAAGCGAAGAATTTCGCCATAGCTCCGAGCTTTGTCGCATCCTCGCCCTTTGCAGCAGCATCAGCCGCTCTGAGTGACAGGAGATTAGCAGCCTCGAGTTTCGTGCCCATCTCAGCCAGATACCAGCTGAGGCCCTGGTTCGCAGCGATCGGTTTGCCGAACTGTTTTCTTGTCTTTGCGTACTCGAGCGCCTCTTCGAACGCCGCCTCTGCAATGCCGCAGGACTGGGCCGAGATACCGACTCTGCCGGAGTCCAGTCCGCCCATGGCAACGTTGCAGCCTTTACCTACTTCTCCTATTATATTCGACTTCGGTACGCGGCAGTCCTCAAATATCAGTTCGGATACAGCAGCGCCGCGGATGCCCATCTTATCTTCGAGTTTTCCGAGCACGAATCCCGGAGTTCCTCTGTCAACGATGAAGGCAGTGATGCCGCCGTGAGTCTTCTTTTCTTTGTCTGTAAGAGCGAATACTATGACAAAGTCGCCCTCTTTCGGTCCCATGTTCGAAATGAACGTCTTTGAGCCATTGAGCACATAATAGTCTCCATCCTCAGTCGCTGTCGTCCTGAGGCCGCCCGCGTCAGATCCCGCTTCAGGTTCTGTCAGAGCAAATGCACCGATCTTTCCTTCATTCGACATAGCGAAGTATTTCTTCTTCTGTTCCTCAGTTCCGAACTTGTTGATGATATGCACGACCAGAAGATGGACGGCGTACATCTCTCCTGTTGAGCCGCAGGCCTTGGCTATCTCCTTGACGGTGAGGACCTTTTCGACATCTCCCCAGCCGCCTCCGCCGTATTCCTTCGGAGCTATCAGCGTGAGCATACCGGTCTTCGCTATCTTTTCGATAGTTGAAAGAGGTATTTCACCTGTCTTGTCTACTTCATCAGCTATCGGCTCCAGTTCGTTGACGGCGAAATCATGCGCCATCTTCTGAAGCATCTTTTGTTCTCTTGTCAGTTCAAACATACTTTTCCTTCCCTATTCATCTCATTTCGTTTTTAATACATCAAAACATCACAAAGTCCGTTTCGGGGCTTTCTAATGATTATACAAAAGAATACAAGAGTAATCAGAATAAATGACATACGTACTGTTTTAGATAGCAATGCGTTTTGTTCAAGGCAGAAGCATAGTGTTTCAGGGCTATATCGTGTTCTTTCATGCATTTTTGAGTTATATATCTATCGATGTTCTTTTATGATACAATCCTATATATGAAAAAACACGCAATGATACCGATATTCATACCCCATATAGGATGTCCGTGCAATTGTGTTTTCTGCGACCAGAACACGATAACAGCCAGGACCGGA
>CAMKAM010000097.1 GCA_946410475.1 uncultured Bacillota bacterium | reverse complement strand
ACTATAAGAAAAAAGTCAGGATCAAATAAGATGCAGATATGAAAAGGGAGATCTTGCGGATCTCCCTTTTTTAGTGTCAGCGCTGAAACGTGTTGAATTTCCTGGTCGCAGTCAGATATTGCTGCAGTCTTCCGATATTAGCGAAATACAGCGTCTTCTTGTCGTCCTTTCGGGTCTGGACAAGACCTGATCTGACCAGTTTTTTCATATGTTGGGATATTGTGGCCTGAGAGTAATCGAAGGCGGCAACGAGGTCGCCGTTGCATACCGGGACAAGGTCTTTGTTCTGATCCAGGATGTGATTGTATAGTTTGACCCGTACCGGGTGAGCGAGCGCGTCGGAAACATCGGAGATCAGGAGTATCTCGTTCTCGTTAAGAATATCTGTGTCTTTTCGTATCCTCATTTTCAGGTCCTTTCCATCGTCTAACTACGATAATCGATGCGACTGAAAAAGTCAATGCATGAAGGACGTAATAAAACATTTTAAACAAATTGTTGAATATGGTATCATGAGTACATGGAAAGAAGCAGAACAAGACAGCTCCGATCGAGACCGCTCCGCAAGTGGCGAAACAATATAGATGAACTGTCGGAGAAAACGGGGGTATCACTTGAAGAAGTCTGCAGATACGCAGGCTTTGCTTATAATGGCAAAGAGACGGCTATATACAAAAAACTGCCCAGAAAGCGCAGCGCTTTCATCGGCGTGGGCATGGCTTTCGGCATGCCGCTCGATGTGATCAACAGCTGGATCGTCGATATCGCAGGAAAGAGGAAACTCTATGCAAAGGATATCAGTGAGGATCTGGTGTGGATATATCTGATAGAGGCGAATGCGAAGGAGTGTGAAAAGACGGGTCTTGCGTCTGCCGGAGCGGTCGAGGCCGATGGCCGGAGGAACTATTTCAGCCTCTATGAGAAATGTCAGTCGGTCGCTTATGCAACATGGAAAGAACTTTGGGACGAGCTGACGATGGATCCGGAGGATACGGCTGACGTCGAGATCCAGCTCGAAAATGTGGACTATGATGATGACTTTGAAGGACTGAAGACGTTCATCATCGACCACATGGATTCGTTCAAAGTCGCTTACGCGAAACCAAGGAAAATGCTCGACGACTATGTCGAACTGATATTGAGCGCTTTCCGTGAAGGCGGAAAAGAAGGGATGCTTGGTCTGACAGATCTCAGGGGCTGGCTGGATGACAGCATGATCAATTATCTTGCGGGCGACAGCGAGATGATCAACGTCATAGATAAGAAGTCTCACAGGAAGACTGTGAAGATAAAGTATGTCCCAAAGAGCAGAAGTGTGCACATATCGATGTGCCTCGCGCTCGGGATGTGCAGGGGCGAGATCGACCGTTATCTTGAGATGATGGGCTTTGCGCCGATCGATACGGAAGAGGGGCAGGAAGCCGTCCTGGCTGAAGCGCTCGATGAGTGGGAAGCAAAAGAGCAGCTGCCGGCTGCGTTGAAGAACGACTTGAAGCGGGAAACTGCAGACGATACTTCGTCAAAGAGTGCTTTGACAGGAGAGAAGAAAAGGCGGGCTGCGGAGGAGATGCTGATGCTCCGGCAGGAACTCGCGGAAGAATACGAAAAACGCGGGATCAGATTCCCGTATTTGAAAATCCAAAAGGACGAAAATTGAATCACGATCTGACCGGATAGTTGTGTTTGATGGAACTGATCGAAGGCCGGAAAGAAGATGAACTGTATGAAGGGAGCTAAACGGGTTTGTTTGTTTGCCGCAACGCTGTGCTTTGCGGCTGTTTTTGGTATCCTTTTTTTGTTAGGTGCCCCGGATGCCAAAGCGGCGGATGGCAGCGGCGTGCGGGCGATGGAAGCCGTAGGCGGGATAGAATACACATATTACTACTATGAGGGTGACTCTGAGGAGGAAGGCCCATACGCAGTTCTCAAGTATGCGGATATGCACGACCGGACTGAGTGCGACGTGCCGGAGTCTTTGGGCGGATATCCAGTAAGATATATCGTGAACTGCGCATTCATGAACAACTCCCGCGTAACGAGGATAGCACTGCCCGGTTCAGTCCGGAAGATCGATGCGTTCGCATTCGAAGGCTGCACGGCGCTCACAGAACTCGATCTTGCCAATGTACAGGAGATCGCGAGAGTCGATATTCTGTGGAGAAGTGTCCATTCACAGCCGGCCCCGGATGAGTATTACGCGGGATCGAGTTATCTGACCCTTGGTGCGATGCCTGAGCTGAAGACGATCACAGTTTCGGAGCAGAACGCCGCATTTGAGGTCAGAGACGGGGTCCTGATGACGAAAAAGGCCAAGGATCGCGCGCGTGAGATCGTTTGCTATCCATCGGGTGATCCCAGGACAAAGTATGTGATCCCTGATGACTGCAAGGGCATCCGCATAGGTGCGTTCAACAGCACGTCCGCGCTGAAAGAATTGAAGTGGAACAACTGGAACAGTAAAGAGAACGTTGTATTCGTACAGCCGACTACATATTACCCGAACTGTGACAGCATCGATACGATCGATATAGGGATGACGGAAAAGATCGAACGTGATACGACAAATAAAAACGAGATCTACAATATCAAGATACCGTATTCGCTCAGACTGAAGGAGATAAAGGTCGACCCGGAAAACCCGGACTTTACAGTAAAAGACGGAGTCCTTTTTTCAAAAGACATGAAGTATATAGTCAGATACCCGAACGGAAAGGAAGGCTCGGTATATGCTGTGCCGGATGAGGTCGAAGTGCTTTCCGAAGGAGTGTTCGCAGGAAGCTGTCTTGAAGAGGTGCAGCTGCCGGAGACTCTATCCGGGGTCATTCCCTATGCCGCATTCTGTAAAAGCAAAAGTTTCGAGAGGATCAGGATACCCGACAGGGTGAGCGGTATCTGCAGTTACGCGTTCAAAGGATGCGATTCTCTGAAGGAGATCGTGATCCCGCCATATACGCAGAACATAGATGAGGAACTTGCAGGTACGGATGCTGTGCTAAAAGGAGAGGCGGGCTCCTTTGCGGAAGAATGGGCAAGAGAGAACGAAAAGACATTCGAAGCGATGGAGTTTGAAAGGGATGCGAATCATATCGATTGTCCGTATCTTGGCAAGACTGTTACCATGGAATATGGTCAGCAGCCAAAGGCGATCGATATCAGTGCGTCGACAGATCTAAGCTACGAGGTGAGCGGCGAAGCCGCAAGGGTAGAAAGGCTGACAGCTCAGCAGGGGAAATCGCCTTACGCAACAGACAAGCAGATCCGTCTTTCAGTGACGCCTGTGAAGGCCGGCACGATTAAGGTGATGGTCAATGCGGAGAGGAACACGTTGTACGGATCCGCATCAGGTGAGATCACTATAAAGGTGACGAAGGCTTCGCAGAGGATAAAGACGGACAGGTCTGCTTACACGGGCAGCTGCGGCAAAGCAGTCTACCTGGGCGCGGATGCGAGTACAGGGCTGACATACAGGAACGGCGATAAAAAGATCGCTGAAGTAAGCGGCAACGGAAAGGTCATTTTCAAGAGACCGGGGAAAACGACGGTGACGGTCATTGCCGCAGAGACTGCGCAGTACAAAGGAGCGAGAAAGACCGTCACGATCATCTCAAAACTCGCGAGACCGCATCTTGAAGTTATAACGAAAAAAGGACAGGCAAAACTGTCGTGGAACCGCGTCAAGGGTGCGGAGCAGATCCAGCTTTATGTGAAATACCCGGGAAAGAAAAAGTACGAAAAAGTCATGACACGAGGGGCGAAGCTCAAGTCGGTCATGCATAAAGGGCTGAAAAGGGGCAAGAAGTACCGGTACAAGGTGCGCGTGCGCGCAAAGACGAACGGGAAGTATTATTACAGCGCCTTTTCGAAGACCCGGGTGGTGCGTGCAAGATGAATGTAGCAGATTGACAGATGGAGAGCACATACAGGAAATATGAGCCGCTGTTCGGCTCTTGGTATATAGAGGAGAGGATCGGCCGGGGCGCCGAGGGACAGCTTTACCGCATCCGAAAAACGGATGAATTCGGTGAAGTGTTCCACTCTGTCCTGAAGGCGATAACTGTCCCCGGCGATGAAGAAGCGAAGAAAGCAGTCCTTTCGCGGGGGATCAGGGAAGAGGACCTGGAGGCTTACTATGAAGACACGGTGAGCCGTAACGTCAGGGAATACCGCCTGATGTACAAGCTGCGCGGCAACAGCCATATAGTAAGCTACGAGGACCATCAGGTGATCCGCCACACGGAAGACGCCGGATGGGATATCCTGATGCGGATGGAGGAACTGCGGCCGCTGCCGGATCTTGCTCTCGAGGAGCCGCTTTCCCCTGAAGAAGTGGCGCGGATGGGTGCTGATATCTGCAGGGGGCTCTCTTACTGTGCAGGCTTCGACATCATCCACCGGGATATCAAGCCGGACAACATTTTCATAAATGACGGCGGAGACTATAAACTGGGCGACTTCGGCATCGCGCAGATACTGGAATACACCCAGACCGCCTGGTCGAGGAAGGGCACCTATACATACATGGCACCCGAAGTTTACAGGGGCGAAGGCTACGCTGCAGGTGTGGATATCTATTCGCTCGGTCTTGTCATGTACAAATATCTGAACGACGGCAGGGATCCGTTCCTTCCGCCGTATCCCGAGATGTTCACCACAGACGACGAGGAGCTGGCGCTGGCGAAGAGGATCAGCGGAAAGCCGCTGCCGGAGCCTGTGAACGGACCTGATCCGCTGAAGAGGATAGTTCTGAAGGCATGCAGTTTCAAGCCTTCAGATAGATACAAGACAGCGGATGACATGCTGGCGGATCTGGAAGCGTTCCTCAGAGGCGAGGAGCCGAAGGGTCTGAAGGCAGATACTGCGGAGACCCGCGCTGCAGCTGAGGGCAAGAGCGGCGATCCTGCGGGAGGCAGGAGAAAGAAGATCGCAGCCGCTGTCATAGCGGTGTGCCTTGTGGCCGCCGGAGTGGTGTGGGCGGTGATCCCGAAAGAAGTGACGGCGATAGAAGGCATCGGTGAGAAGCAGGCGATATATGTCGGAGATCAGATAGCCCCTGAGTATACAGTTGAACCGTCCAGATTCAGTGATGAGAAGATAACGTTCGGTTCGAGTGATGAAGCGGTCTTCACTGTCGACGAGGACGGTAAGATCGCGGCGGTCGCTCCGGGGAAGGCGGAGCTTACTATGAGCGCCCGCGGATTTTCGAGAACGGTGGAAGTGACTATAAAGGCCAAAGTCGAGTCGATAAGCAATATACCGAAGAGCATATCCATGGAGACGGGCGATATCGACAGGCTCGAGCCGCAGCTTTCCCCCGCGAAGTTCGCAGATGAAAAGATCGTCTATTCTTCCGCGGACACATCGGTCGTAAGAGTAGGAAGAAAGGGCAAGCTGACGGC
>CAMKAM010000096.1 GCA_946410475.1 uncultured Bacillota bacterium | reverse complement strand
CCAATAAAGAAGAAATATGTAGAGATGGTCAGAGATATAGTTGAGGAGGAAATGGATCATGAAGACAGTTGAGTATTATCTGGATCTTCCGTATAGATTAGAGATAGTGCCGGATCTGGATGAAGGCGGCTACGTTGTTCGCTATCCTGAATTGCCTGGATGCATTTCTGTTGGTGAGACTATGGATGAGGCGATCGCAAGTGCAGAAGACGCTAGACGGGAATGGATAGAGGCTGCTTTGGAAGAACGAGTCAGCATTCCCGAGCCTATGGCCATGAAAGAGTATTCCGGTCAGTTTAAGCTGCGCATCCCTAAGAGTCTGCATCGCTCTTTGGCTGAGCATGCAAAAGCCGAGGGGATCAGTATGAATCAGTATTGCCTTTATTTGTTATCACGAAATGCTGAGGTGAAGAAAGAGTAAAGACGTGTTGTCTGAACATTGGCAGTGCGATATACTTTTAGTGAAAGGTGTTTCTTAAGAAAAAGGAGAAGAGGCATGGGTAAAACAAGAAAAATAGTGAGTCTTCTTGTCGTAATGACGATGGTATTTGCTTCCGCAGCATTCCTCTCAGCGTGCGGCGAGAGCATGACACCGGAGCAGAAGTATGACGCGGCGAACAAGAACCTCAAGAATGCAGAAGATGTGTCGCTTGAAGACGGAACGATAACGGCATCGATAGACATGGGCGGACAGACCATGGATGTGAACATGGATATGGACGCCAAGTATATCAACGACAAAGAAGATCCGATGAATATGCAGATGGCTATGAACCTGTCGGCGAAGTTATTCGGTGAGTCGATAGATATGCATATGTACATGAAGGACAAGACGATGTACACGGATTCCAACGGCACCAAGACGAAAACACCGATGGATGAAGAGTCGATGAAGCAGCTTGAGAAATACATCACAGAGAATGCTGACAAAGATATGAGCATCGCCGATTATGTCACAGAGTCAAGCGAAGAGGACGGAGTCGTCACGCTGAAGCTCGATGGTCAGAAGGTGATCAAAGAAGCTATAAGCAAACTCGATGAAGAGGATGTGGACAACGAACAGCTCAAGCAGATCGAAAAGACGATAGAACAGCTCGGTCTGAAAACGATCACGGCCAAGGCGACGATAGAAGATGAGAACTTCAAGGATCTGCAGTACTCGACGACGCTGAATGTCGATCCGGCACTGCTCGGAATGGGTGCGGACACATCGAGCAACACGACAGACAAAGTGAAGATCAAAGTAACGGTCAAGTTCGGTGAGATCAAAACGAATACCGGTCTGAAGATCGACTTCCCGGATCTCAGTGATTACAAATAGTGATCAGAAATAAATGACGTTACGCGTTTTGGGCAGTGGTAACACTGCCCTTTTTTATTAAGCGCAATTTTTCTGCGCGCGAGAGGGCTTTGATCGCCCTTTCTCTTTTGAGAGCGGAGCTCTTATCGGGGAGCTCTTCGAAATATACGAGTTTGACCGGAAGGCGTGAGCGCGTGTACTTGGCGCCGTTCCCGGAGTTGTGAGTATTTACCCGGGCCTCGACATCCGTCGTCCAGCCGGTGTAGAGCGTTCCGTCAGAGCATTCGAGCACGTAAACGAAGTGTCTGCTTACTGCAGGCTTTTCGGCGATATTTGATTCTTTCGTCCCGATGTTCTTCATGTTAAGAGATCCTATGAAAGCAGCGCCTGCAGCAGGACTCTTGCGCCGATAGCTATCAGGACCAGTCCTCCTGCGATCTGCGCTCCTGTCTGGTATTTCGCTCCGAAGATGCTTCCTATTTTGACTCCGGCGAATGATATGACGAAGGTCGTGCATCCGATGATCGTCACGGACGCGATGAGGGCGACGTGCATCAATGCGAATGAAATGCCCGCCGCAAGGGCGTCGATGCTGGTCGCTATGGCAAGGGCGAGCATCGTTGCGAACCCGAAGGAAGGATCGGGAGGAGCAGTCTCACCTGAGGCCCTCTCGTTGATGGCTTCGCGTATCATGTTGCCGCCTATGAGGACGAGGAGTATGAATACGATCCAGTGGTCGATGCTCTCGACGAATCCTGAGAAACGGCTTCCTGCAAAATAGCCAATAAGCGGCATGAGCGCCTGGAACGCGCCGAACCACAAGCCGCAAAGAAGGCCGTATCTCGTGCTCTTCGCGCGCAAAGACAATCCTTTGCCGATACTGACGGCAAAGGCATCCATAGATAATCCGATTCCAAGCAGTAATACCTCAACTAGATTCATGATATGAGTATACGGCTGCAGAGTGGATTTTGCAAACGCACAGGTGTCATGGGGCGTGAATGGAAAATAATGGAATTAACGACACCTATGTGATAATATAGTAACAGGCGCGGCGGACGAACGTATCTCGGTCAGGCGGAAAGGACCGATGATCGATGCGCGGATACAAAGGCGGAAAGACCGGGGCAGGTATCTTGAGAGTTTTGGTACCTGCTATTTTTGTGACTGCAGTTCTTCTGGCGAGTCCGGCAGCGGCTTTTTCAAAGGCGCCGGCGGACTCCGTATCACCTGCCAAAGGCGGAGTGATATTCGAAGGAATGCCTTGGGTGATAAAGTCCGAGGGCGAGCCTGTCGCCTGCGTCCGGTCGAGGAAAGAAGCGGAAAGCGTCCTGTTCGGACTTAGACTCCGTTACGCCAAAACGGCCAGCGCCCAGCTGACGGCGGAAATGAAAGAGGACATAACGATCGAAAGGGCGGAGCCGAAAGCATATAAGCGGTGGGAGGTCATGTCCGTGACAGATGCTGTCAAAAGCATAGCGCGGCGGTGCGGCGCAGATGATCCGGCTTCGGATCCGGCTCCGGACCCGGTGATCACCGTCGTAACGAAGAAGGCGGTAAAAGATGAAAAGCCGATAAAGCAGCCTGTCAAAGTGATAAGGAGAAAGGACCTCCCCGCAGGAGAGATAAAAGTCAAAGAAAAAGGGAAGAGCGGCGCGGAGGAAACAGTAAGCGAAGTGACTCTTGAAAACGGCAGCGTGCGCGATGTCGAGGAGATAGAGAGCAGGACGGCTGCCCTGCCTGAGCAGGCGGTAGTCTATGAAGGCATTGCGCCTGGCGCTGCCGAGCGGGGGGAGATGGTGATCGACTGCGCTGTCAGGTTCCTCGGAACGAGATATGTCTGGGGCGGAAACGACCTTCGGGAAGGGATAGACTGCTCCGGCTTCACAAAAGCGATATATGCGATGTTCGGCGTCGATCTTCCCAGGCATTCATCGGCGCAGGCGGAGTATGGGACTGAGGTCGCTTACGAAGAGGCAAGAGCGGGCGACATCATCTGTTACGACGGCCATGTGGCCCTGTATATCGGGGGCGGACGGATCATCCACGCGACTCCCGGGCAGGTGCAGTTTGGAGAGGACGCCGCTTACAGAAAGATACTGACGGTGAGAAGGATATTCCCGGAAGCGGACAAAAGCTTGTACGAGGATGACACTGATCCGGAAACGGTCGGGGATCCTGAGGCGATCATCAAAGAGACGGCACCGAATGACAATGAGGCGGCGCAGGCCGCGGCGAAGGAGCGGGATGATGCGAGGGCCGCGAGGAGACGGGCGGTGGAAAAGAAGGCAGAGGCGATGATCGAGAAAGAGCTGGACCAATAATAATTTGTAAGCAATAAAAAGACCGGCCCCTTTCGGGACCGGTCCGTCAGGCTTCAGTCAGAAGCTGTATTTTCCTTGTTCTGCAGTCTCCTGCGTATGCCCGTTTGACTGGTTAATACAGATTAGTCATCAGCAGCAAGCTTCTTGTATCTTGCATATCTTCTGTTGACGAATTCTTCTGCTTCCTTGAAGAGGACTTCTGCTCTCTCCGGGAATGTTCTCGTCAGCGATGCGAATCTGTTCTCGCCCATCATGAACTCCTGAAGTGTTCCATCCGGCTCCTTGGAGTCGAGTGTGAACGGGTTCTTGCCTTCCTTGAAGTTCTCCGGGTTGTATCTGTATGTCGGCCAGAATCCGCAGTCTACTGCGATCTTCTCTTCCTCGATGCTCTTGCCCATTCCGGCGCGCGGACCGTGGTTGATGCAGGATGCATAAGCGATGATTACGGAAGGACCATCGTAAGCAGCAGCTTCCTTCATAGCCTTGATAACCTGCTCAGGATCCTTACCGATGGATACCTGTGCAACGTATACATACTCATATGTAGCGAGCATCATGCCGAGGTCTTTCTTCGGAGTCGGTTTTCCGTTAGCAGCGAACTGTACGGAAGCACCCTGCGGGGATCCCTTCGAAGCCTGGCCGCCTGTGTTGGCGTAGAGCTCGTTGTCAACGATGAGAACGTTGATGTTCGGTCTCTGAGCGAGTACGTGGTCAAGACCACCGTAACCGATGTCGTATGCCCAGCCGTCTCCGCCGTACATCCAGATAGCTTTCTTAGTAAGCTGATCGTCGTGGAGCTTGAGGAACTCAACGTCTGCGCCTGTCTCGCCTGTCTTGGCAAGAGCAGCCTTGACAGCGTTCGATGTCTCGGATGTCTTCTCGTCATCGTTGAATGCTTCGAGCCATGCTTCGAGAGCAGCCTTCAGGTCAGCATCAGCGATAGTTTCGAGAGCAGCCTCAGCGTGCATCTTCATCTGGTTTCTCAGGTTCGTTGTCGACATGTACATACCGAGAGCGAACTCAGCGTTGTTCTCGAACAGGGAGTTCGATGCTGCAGGTCCGTGACCGTTCTCGTTGACTGTGAACGGGAATGTCGGAGCGAACAGCGAGCAAGCCTGTACGCAGCCTGTAGCGATAGCTGTGATCATGCGGTCACCGAAGAGCTGTGTAAGCAGCTTGTAGTACGGTGTCTCTCCGCATCCCGGGCAAGCTCCCGAGAACTCGTACAGCGGCTGTTCGAACTGGCTGCCCTTCGAGGAGAACTTGTTCATCGGGTTCTCTTTCTTCGAAAGTGTCAGGCAGTAATCCCAGTTGTCCTGCTCAGCTCTCTGCTCTTCAAGCGGCTCCATTGTAAGCGCCTTGTCCTTGACCGGGCAGACGTTTGCGCAGCTTGCGCAGCCCTGGCAGTCCATAACGTCGACCTGGATCCTGAATGTGTAGTCTTCGAATCCCTTGCCCTTAGCCTGCTTTGTAGCGCAGCCTTCCGGAGCGTTCTTTGCTTCTTCTTCTGTGAAGAGGAACGGTCTGATAGCAGCGTGCGGGCAGACGAGCGAACATCTGTTACATCCGATGCACTTGTCGATATCCCATACAGGAACCTTCTCAGCTACACCACGCTTGTCGAACTTAGCTGTATCTGTCGGGAAGATGCCGTCAGCATAATCCTTGAATTTGCTTGTCGGAAGATCGTCGCCTACGAGGTCGTTCATCGGGTTCTGCAGCTCTCTTGTGTAGTGCGGCAGGCTCATGTCGACTTCCTTCGGCTCGTCTTTGAGGTCAGCCCATGCCGGGTCGACTTCTACTTCGCGAACGTCAGCGATACCTCTGTCAACA
>CAMKAM010000095.1 GCA_946410475.1 uncultured Bacillota bacterium | reverse complement strand
TGCTCAGCCACAAGAACCTCGTCACCGACCTGATGGTCGCGCCGACGCTGTTCAACGTAGAGCCGAGACAGGACGTGTTCTTCTCGGTATTGCCGCTCCACCATTCATATGAGTGCACATGCGGCTTCCTGATCCCGCTCTACTGCGGAGCGTCGATCGGATACTGCGAGGGACTCAAGTATATAAGAAAGAATCTCGAGGAGATCAAACCGACGATCTTCCTCGGAGTACCGGCGATCTTCGAGACGCTCGACAAGGCGATCTGGAAGAACATCAGAAAGCAGGGCAAGGAAAAGACTGTCCGCAAGGTGATGGCCATAAACAAGAAAACAAAGAAGATCGGTCTTGATCTCGGGAACATCTTCTTCAAGGATATCAGAAAGGTCTTCGGAGGCAGGATGGGAACTCTCATCTGCGGAGGAGCTGCTATCAATCCGATGGTGCTCGAAGATCTGAAGGCATTCGGCGTTATGGCGCTGCAGGGCTATGGGCTTACTGAGTGCGCTCCGATGGGAGCCCTCAACCCGGACAGACATCCGAAATCGACATCGATCGGAAAGGCTTTCCCGGCCTGCGAACTGAAGATACACGAGCCGGACGAAGAAGGCATAGGAGAGATCTGGATCAAGGGCGACAACGTCATGATGGGATACTACGAGATGCCTGAAGAGACGGCCGAAGTACTGGTCGACGGATGGCTCCGTTCCGGAGATATCGGCTTCATGGATGATGAAGGATACGCCGTCATCACAGGCCGCGCGAAGAACGTCATCATCGCCAAGAACGGAAAGAACGTATTCCCGGAGGAGCTCGAGTACAACCTCTCGAACATCCCGCTCGTCCAGGAATCGATGGTATTCAGCGAGTCGACAGAGGACAAGGAAGACATAAAGATAGTTGCTTCCATCATCGTCGATCCGGATGAGGTCGCCGAGAGGATCGGTGAGAACGCCACAGACGAGCAGATACTCGATGCCCTGTGGAAAGAAGTGGACAAACTGAACGAAGAGCAGCCGTTCTTCAAACGTATCAAAGCTATCAAACTCCGTAAAGAGGAGTTCGTAAAGAATACATCAAAGAAGATAATCAGGTTCGCGGAAGAGAACAAGAGATAGAAAGGAGATAAAACATGGCTGATGAAATAATGCTTACCAAAGAAGGTTTTGAAAAGGTAAAGGCAGAGTATGAACAGCTCGTTACAGTAGAGAGAAAAGCGGTAGCGGAAAGACTCAAGGAAGCAAGAGCATTCGGTGACCTTTCCGAGAACGCGGAATACGACGCAGCGAAGAATGAGCAGGCAGAGCTCGAAGAGAGGATCGCCAAGCTCGATAATATGATGAGGAACGCGAAGATCGTCGACTACAGTTCCCAGACGAAGGGCATAGTCAATGTCGGTACGACCGTCGTCATCCAGAATCCCGAAAAGGACGCGCCGGAAGAGTACAGTCTCGTAGTAGCTGCCGAGGCGGACCTTTTCGCCAACAAGATCTCGAACGAATCGGCTGTGGGAAAAGCTCTCATCGGCCACAAAGTCGGCGATGTAGTCGACGTCGATCTGCCGAACGGCAAGGTGACATACGAGATAATCGCAGTTGAGCTGATGCAGTAAGCTGCGTGCGCTGCCGTCTATGCTGAAGCGGAGGGTTTATGCCGATGCTGATGCGGAGGCTCTGCGGCGCGCAGATACTGATACGAAAATGAAAAAGAGGACCGAAAAAATGAGTGAAGAAAAGAAGAACAACCAGAACCAGGGCGAGGTCGCGGAGCTTACTGAAGAGGAGCTTACCGAACAGCGCCAGATAAGAAGACAGAAACTCAGAGATCTGCAGGAAGCGGGCAGGAACCCGTTCGTGATCGAGAAGTGGGACGTGGATGCTTACTCGCAGCAGATCAAAGACAACTTTGACGAGATGGACGGCAAGCAGGTCTCCATCGCCGGCAGGATGATGGCCAAGAGGGTCATGGGCAAGGCGTCCTTCATCGACATCCAGGACTCCGAGGGCAGGATCCAGTGCCATGTCAAGCGCGATGAGATCGGGGCCGACGAATACAAATGGTTCAAGACATATGATATAGGCGATATCCTCGGTATCGAGGGCGAAGTGTTCAGGACGCAGCGCGGTGAGATCACAGTAGAGGTCTCGAAACTGGTGCTGCTCTCGAAGTCGATCCAGGTGCTGCCGAACAAGTGGCAGGGTCTTACGGATACTGACCTCAGATACAGACAGAGATACGTAGACCTGATCATGAACCCGGAAGTCAAGGAGACTTTCAAGAAGAGGGCGATGATCATCAAGGAGATCAAGCGCGTGCTCGAAGACCAGTTCGGATATCTCGAGGTGGATACGCCGATCCTGACGACTATCGCGGGCGGCGGCAATGCGCGTCCGTTCGAGACGCATCATAATACGCTCGATCTGGACATGAAGCTTCGTATCGCGAACGAGCTGTATCTGAAGAGGCTGGTAGTCGGAGGACTCGACCGCGTCTATGAGATGGGCAAGATGTTCAGGAACGAAGGAATGGACAAGAACCACAATCCGGAGTACACGGGCATGGAGTGCTACATGGCCTATCATGATGTGGAGCTGCCGATCGAGGTCACTGAGCAGGTCGTTTCGCAGGCCGCTCTGAAGGCAACGGGAAGCATGGTCATCGAGTATCAGGGCAAGAAGTTCGACCTGACTCCGCCGTGGAGAAGGATAGATATGACAGAAGCAGTCGCCGAGATCACAGGCGTCGACTTCTCGAAGATAGTTACTGATGAAGAGGCTCAGGAAGCAGCCATCGGATACGGAATGGACAAGGACGAGGTCAAGGGCATGACACGCGGAAAGCTGATCGCGGAAATGTTCGAGGAGTACTGCGAAGAGACTCCGGGATACCTCGACGGACCTGTTCACGTAATGGGACACCCGGTAGACATCTCGCCGCTGGCGAAGAGAGATCCGGAAGATCCGCGCATCACGAGAAGATTCGAGTCGTATGTCAACGGCTGGGAGATCGCGAACGGATTCTCCGAGCTCAATGACCCGATCGACCAGTACGAGAGATTCATGGAGCAGCAGAGAGAGCTGGATCTGGGAATCGATGATGAAGCGCATCCGATGGATATGGATTTCGTAAATGCCCTCGAAGTAGGACTGCCCCCGACAGGCGGACTGGGAATAGGTATCGACAGAGTCATCATGCTGGTTACGGATTCGTCGACTATTCGTGACGTGATCCTGTTCCCGACGATGAAGCCGCTCTCGAACGAATAAGGAGCGAAAGCGACGCAATGAGTTCGGCGCAAGAACAGCGCAAACGGGTTTGCGCCTTGCGCAGAGCGGCAAATGCATGCGAAGCGAGCATCCCTGCCATTGCTCAGATAACGGGATGCGAGCGGAGTCGTAGAAACCGCTGGACTAGCGGGGTTGGCGAAGGCGTAGATATAACAAAATGAAAGAAATCAGACCTGCTTCAGGGGCCGAAAGGCCTGACTGAAGCAGGTCTTTCGTTTCTAAGATGCAATTTTTCACCGCTATTTATCTATATGAAAATTGCGGTGAAAACTTTAAGGTTGAAGCCGGGCCGGAGAGGGGATTTTGCTTACATAAGCCAAAACCATTACAAATTGCAAAAAAACTAGCTATGCAAGAAGAGTTTTTTCACCGCAATATCCCTATATGGAAATTGCGGTGAAAATTTCAATATAGCATCTTACATTATTAAAAGAGTGGCTTGAAAAGCGCTGGACTAAATGGTAAAATATGTCAAATGGTAATAATTGCCATATGCAAAACGCCATATCTCTTGCAGACTTTGCTTCTGCATCGTAAGGAGGCGAAGAGGTGAGCTCCAACACAATAAAGAGAATTATTACTGATGAAATCAGGCATGAAAAGGAATTGGTTTCCTTTATGGAGGATAGACTGCAGAAATTACCTGAGGGATGGTTGTATTTAGACCGCAGATATGCTGACAGTTATTGTTTGCAGAAATTCCGTGTGGGTGGCAGGCAGAAGTCGATAGTGCTGGATCCGCTGGATGATCTGCACCGGCAGGTGATAAAGGAACTGATGGAGAAGAAGACTATTGTTCACGGGCTGCCGATACTGAGGCGGAATGTGGATGCGATGGAGGAGTGTGTTTCGAAGATCAGGCCGTATCATCCGCTGGATTTCAAATATGGGGATCTGCTGGGAAGCGAGTACTATCTGCCCGAAGATATCTGCGTCAGAGAGTGGATGAAAAAGCCGGAATGTCAGAATCCGTTTCGTCCGGAAGACCGTATCCATGAAACGAAAAGAGGCGTAAATGTCAGGTCGAAGAGCGAGATGCTTATTGCGGATACACTATTCGATCATGGTCTCGAATATAAAAATGAGACGAAGCTGAGGCTCGAAGGTCGGAATTATTATCCGGATTTTGAGATCCTTCACCCGAAGACTCGCAGGATCATTTGGTGGGAGCACCTAGGAAAGCTTGCTGATCCGGGGTATGTGTTCGAGAATCTTGACCGGATAGTCGTATTCGGGCGGAACGGGATCGTCGTCGGAGACAATCTGATCCTGACCTGGGAAACGAAAGAGATGCCGCTTACGCACGGAATGGTCGATCAGAGACTTCGCGAATTCGGTCTCATATAACCAGAGCGCTCGGAAGTGGCAGAGTGTGGTGCGGTGTTTGTGGCGTTACCGACATGGGCGAGGATCAGTAAGCAGTCAGCTCCGCGATGATCGCTTCTCCTTCGGTGGTATTTGCTTCTATTGTGTCGATCGTCTTCCGGGACAGGCCGCTGAGTATGTTAGCGATCAATCCCGCTGTTGTTTCGGAACGATCCTTCGCTTTTTCGAGGACTTCGTCGTTCAGACGGGTCGGCCCGGTAATGACGGGCTTCGCCTTGAATTCGAAGGGGATCTGCTTCACATATGGATCGTCCATAGTCATGACGACCTGGAAGGTATAGAGGTACTCTCTTTTCAAAGAAGTTCTCATTTCTTGGTCCGTATTCAGCAGGCCCTCGCGTGTCTTCAGTTCGCAGCTTTTGATCGCGTCCAGGCTGTAGATATCCGGGTTGTGCCCCAGCAGGTCGGTGATCATGAACCTTCTTTGCGCTTTGTCGATATACAGTTTCTGCAGGCCCTCGCCGAATTTCAGATCGCGCGGGAAAGCGGCCTCTTCAGCCTTCATCTGCTCCTTGAGTTCCATGTTGCCGCGGACCTGTTCCAGAGTCGTTTCCGGTTCGAAAGAGAACCAGGGCGAAACATTCTTCAAGCACTTCTTGCACAGTATCCCGTCCTTGAGCTCTTCATAGTCTTTCTTTGCCTTGCCGCCGCAGACGGAGCAAGTTACCTTTTTATCAAATAATCCCACGGGTCTTACCTCCTTTATAATGATCAGTGTTCTAGATAATGATCGGTGTTCGGCTTTAATTTGATTATACAGTAAGCAGAGTATGCTGAGAAGCATATCGTCTGATTATTCAAAAAATAAT
>CAMKAM010000094.1 GCA_946410475.1 uncultured Bacillota bacterium | reverse complement strand
GCGAATAGTTTGAGGTGTTGATGGAGTAAGCAAAAAGAGAAATTACTGGGACGTAAATGCTATTGGTGATAAAGAGAAATTACCGGGACGTAAATGCTATTGGTGATGTAGAAAAGCATAATTAGTGTGTTTTTTCTGAGAGGGGAGGTCTATTTCAAATATGTTTCTCTAGAAGTTGTTGGAAAGATATCCATAATTAGTGGAATCGAGGAAAGTGGATAGGGGAAGCGGGAGTATATCAGTCCTAGGCGTTGGAAAGATATCCACTAATTGCAAAAGTGAGGGAAATGGATAGGAGAAGGAAGTGCGTTCCTGGCTGAGACGTTGAAATGATATCCACAATATGCGTATTAGAGGAAAGTGGATAGGTAAATGTTGTAATGTGATTCGAATTGAATGAAATATGCAGTGCTTTGAGAGGAATATTGACATGGAAATAAATAACAGGTAATATATGTAAATAACAAGATGGCGTGAATATGATGAGCAATAGTTGAGGAATAATATATGAGATTGAACAAGATCATTACAGATATCAAAGCTGAAATCGATAGTGAAAAAAGAGTGATGTCTTTTATGGAAAGTAGATCGCTCGTTATTCCGAATGGCTCGCTTCAGGTCTTGTCGACCAATGACGGAGATTATTATCGGCAAAGAGTCAAAGATGAAGAAAAGGCGCTAGCTATCTATTTGGATTCTTATGATGACTATCATCGTGAGGTCATCAAGGAGTTGATGGAGAAGAAGACTATCGTTCATGGGCTTCCGATATTGAGGAATAATATCAAGGCGATGGAAAAGTGTGTTTCGAAGCTCAAGCCGTATGATCCACTGGATTTCAAATACGGGGAACTGCTCGGGAAGGATTACTATCTGGATGATGATGTGTGCGTCAGAGAGTGGGAGAAGAAGCCGGACAGGCAGAATCCCTATCATCGCGAGCGCCTGATACACGAGACGAAATGCGGGATCAAGGTGAGGTCGAAGAGCGAGATGCTGATCGCGGATATTCTGTATGATCTTGGGATCCGGTTCAAATATGAGACGATACTGGTATCGGGCAGAAAGCTGATGTATCCCGATTTCGAATTCATACATCCGAAAGAGCGGAGGATCATTTGGCTGGAGCATCAGGGGCTGATCGATGATCCGAAGTATGCAGTCGATGCGTTTGAAAAGCAGGATAATTATGGACGGATCGGGATATTCCCGGGGAAGAATCTGATCCTGACTCATGAGACGAATGATCATCCATTGACCAGAGGTGCAGTTATGGAAAAACTCGCGCAGCTCGATATCGTGTAAGATCGCATCCTGCGTGGGGATAGTATCCGGCATTTGCGGTGGCATTTGTGGTAATATGTAAGCGATGATAATCAACACGGGGCAGAGGACCGACATCCCCGCTTTTTACAGCGAATGGTTCATGAACAGGATAAGGGAAGGGTACGTGATGGTCCGCAATCCCTTCTATCCGGAGCAGGTCACGAGATACAGTCTCGATCCTGCTGTCGTTGACGTGCTCGCGTTCTGTACGAAGGATCCGTCCCCGATGATCCCGTATCTCGATGAGATCAGCCCCTTCCGCCAGTTCTGGTTCGTTACGATCACGCCGTATGGGCGGGATATAGAAGAGAACGTTCCGCCGAAAGAGCGGGTCATGGATGCTTTCAGGCGAGTAAGCGAAAAGGTCGGTCCGAAAGCTATGAGCTGGCGCTACGATCCGATATTCATTTCCGAAAAGTATCCGATCGAGTTCCATATAGAGGTTTTCGAAAAAATGGCCGCGGAGCTTGAAGGATATACGGGGCAGGCCGTGGTCAGCTTCATCGATCTTTATGAGAAGACGAAGAAGAACTTCCCCGAAGCCGGGCAGGTCACAAGGGAGGAAGAAGAAAAGCTCGCGGCCGCGATCGCGGAGAGCGGACGGAGGCATGGGATGACTATCAGGGGGTGCTATGAGAGGCAGGCTCTGGCGGAGTTCGGATGGGACATGGCCGGCTGCATGACGAAGGAAGTGCTCGAAGAAGCCATCGGTACCGGGCTCGATATCCCGAAGAAGAAATGGGCGAGGCCGGAGTGCGGCTGCATAATGGGGAACGACATAGGGGCTTACAATACCTGCGCCCACTTCTGCAGATACTGCTACGCCAACTACGACAAGAAGGCGGTCAGGGAAAACATGAGGAGGCACGATCCGCAGTCGCCGTTCCTGATCGGCGGGCCGCTGCCGGCAGACAGAGTGACGGAGGCGAAGCAGACCAGCTGGATCGATGACCAGATCGTGATGGATATTTCTGCCGCAGTGTCTGTTGACGGGCACTGTGACCGATGATAGAATCATTTCAAATCACAGGGAGAGTTACTCGCAAGTCGAATCTGAAAGACAAGGGGGGTGCAGTATCATGATAGATAAAGAATATTTCAAGGGATGGAACTACAAAAAACACGCGAAGCTTTGCGCGGCGGTCTACCTCGGACTGTTTGCTTTTGACATGACCGTGTCATATCCTATCGTGAAGAAGATCCTCGCGAAGTGGGAAGCAAAAGAGGACAGCGAAGAACTGGAAGAGTTCGAGACCGTGTAAGCAGATAATGCGGAATAAATGGATCAAAAGAAGATAGCTGCGGCTGCGCAGCTATCTTTTCTCTTTCGTGATATCGTGCGGGGATCGGATCCTGCCGATCCCGCCTGCCTCGCAGGGGCTACTCGGCCATTCCTGTCACGATGTCGTCCGGATCGAATATGTGGAGTCTCAGCATCTTCGACAGATACTCGAGGATCGGGCGGCCTGCGATGCAGTTGCCCTTCTCGTCGAGGGACGGTCCGTAGATGCCGATGCCGACCTTGTCGTCAGCTACTGACAGAAGGCCGCCGCCGACTCCGGATTTTGACGGCATACCGACGCGGACGGCGAACTCGCCGGATCCGTCGTACATGCCGCATGTGAGCATGATCGTTTTGACTGTCTCGCAGACGCGCTTTCTGATGACCTGCTGTCCCGTTGCGGGATCAAGGCCGTCCATAGCGAGGATGATGCCGAGGTTGGCAAGGCTCTTCGTCGTGACGTTCAGCGAGCACATCTTCGTATAAAGCTCGAGGCTCTCGTCTACATCGTTATAGATGATGTCTTTGCTCTCCAGGAGGTAAGCGATCGATTTGTTTCTCGACATGTTCGCTGTCTCGGAAGCATAGACCTCTTCGTTAAGATCGATCTCCGGGTCGTGGCACAGCGCTCTTGTCTTTTCGAGCATGCTCTCAAAATCCGCGTGGCCGAGGAGCATGCTGGCGATCGTGATCGCGCCCGAGTTGATCATCGGGTTGTACGGTTTGTTGCTGTTGAGGTCGAGCTCGACGAGGGAGTTGAATGCTTCTCCCGAAGGCTCCATGCCTACGCGGTCGAACACTGTAGAGATGCCGAACGTCTCGAGAGCTACGATAAGCGAAATGACCTTCGAGATACTCTGTATCGTGAATCTTGTATCGGTATCGCCCAGTTCGAAGATCCTCCCGTCTTTAGTGAGCATCGTGACGCCGAGGGCGTTCTTTCTTGCTTTACCGAGCTCCGGTATATATGTTGCGACGTTCCCGAACGGAATGATCGTCTGTCCTTTCTGGTAAGCAGTCCAGAGGACGTTGTTGATCGTGCTGTTTGGCATTTTCTTTTCTCCTTCAATGCTACGTTGGCTGTCTTGGATCGGCCGGCGTTCCGAAAGCGCTGCGGCCTGTGGACTAATTATATCATTTTTGTGCGCACTATGGGAAACAAGGGTTTATGTATTCGAGGGGCCGCTTGGATATGGTATAGTAGAGACGAGGAAAACGAAAATGGAGGTAAGCGATGGCGTTTGAGATCATAAGGAACGATATCACGCTGGTCAGCGCTGATGCTATCGTGAACAGCGCCAATCCGGAGGTCTTTGTCGGCCGGGGCGTCGACCGGGCGATCTATGACGCAGCGGGTCCGCAGGAGCTGAGGGACGCGAGGCGGAAGATCGGTCCTCTGATGCCCGGGGAAGCCGCTGTGACGCCGGCATTCGGACTGGACGCAAAATATATCATCCACACGGTGGGACCGGTGTGGAGAGACGGGAAGGCTAAGGAAGCAGAGCTGCTTGCTGATTGCTACCGCAATTCGCTTGCTCTGGCGAAGGAACTCGGCTGCGAGTCGATCGCATTCCCTCTGATATCGACGGGGACTTACAGGTTCCCGAAAGACCTGGCGCTGCATGTCGCAGTAAGCGAGATCAGAGCATTTCTGGACGAAAATGAAATGGATGTGACGATGGTCGTCCACGATGACAGGACGTTCGAGATCTCGCAGAGCGTGGTAAGCGACATCAGGGAATGCATACTTGCGGCGGATCTGGATCTCGGGGAAGCCCGTTACAGTCTCAGGGACAGTCTTGAGGAAGAGGATCTGTCAGAGGATCTCTGTTTCGAAAAAGCTGCGCCGGCCGCGAACATAGCACCGGCCGCGAACATAGCGCCGGTCCCGGAGGCGGTATCGGTCAAAGAATCAGGCTCGCTCGAAGAGATGCTCAGGAAGAAGGAAGAGACTTTCCAGGAGCATATGTTCAGGCTGATCGACAGGAAGGGCCTGGAGGACACGGAGGTTTACAAGAAAGCGAACATAGACAGAAAGCTGTTCTCGAAGATAAGGAGCAATCCGGATTACAACCCCTCGAAGAAGACTGCCGTCGCTTTGGCTGTCGGGATGGGACTGAATCTGGATGAGACGAAGGATCTGCTTCTTAGGGCAGGCATAGCGCTGTCGCGCAGCAGCATCTTCGACATAATCATCGAGTACTGCCTCGAGAACGGGATCACCGATATATTCGAGATCAACAACATCCTGTTCAAATTTGAACAGCCGATACTCGGCGGCTGAAAATGTCGCGCGGCAGGCGACCATATAAGACGGATAATGCGGTATCGTCATCTCAGAAGAGAGATGGCGATATTTTTTATCAAAGCGAAAGGGGGAGAAAATATGGACAATAGAAAAACAGGAAAGACAGCGGAAGTCGTATTCATCATCGACAGGAGCGGCTCGATGGCGGGGCTGGAAGCAGATACTATAGGGGGTTTCAATTCCACACTGAACGAGCAGAAGAAAAGCTCGGACAATGTCATCTGGTCGACGGTGCTCTTCGATCACGAGCAGGAAGTGATCCACGACCGCGTCCCGATCGACAGGGTGAAGGAGCTTACGCGGGAAGACTATTTTGTAAGGGGAAGCACAGCCCTCCTCGACGCCGTAGGTGGAGCCATCAATCACATCGGTAACGTCCACAAATACGCGCGGGCGGAGGACGTACCTGAGAGGACGCTCTTCGTGATCACGACGGACGGCATGGAAAACTCCAGCTGCAGGTACACTTACAGGGAGGTCGAGAAGATGATCAGGCGCCAGCAGGACAGGTACGGATGGGAGTTCCTGTTCATGGGAGCGAATATGGACGCCGTCAGCGTCGCCGGCAGGATGGGCATACCGGAGAGCCGCGCTGCGACCTTTATCAACGATGAGATCGGTATCGAGACGAACTACAGGGTGGTAAGGGAAGCCGTCAG
>CAMKAM010000093.1 GCA_946410475.1 uncultured Bacillota bacterium | reverse complement strand
TCCCGCGTGAGAACATGTCACAGCTCATAGCAGGTACGAAATGATCTCGTCTATGTGCTGCCACAGAAATACAATGTAGATACCCGCCGCGGCGGAAATATAAGGCACCATGGGAATGGTGTCTTTTCTTTTGATCTTGCCTGCCGCGAGAAGGTACACGAGGTGCGCGCCCGAAATGAGCGCCGACAGCATGAATACAGCAATGACCCCCTTTACACCGAGCAAAAGCCCGAGCACCGCAAACAGCTTGATGTCGCCTCCGCCAATCGTATCGCGTCTGTACAGCGCCTTGCCCAGGACGGCCGTGAATCCCATGATTACTATACCGATCCCGGCTCCATACAGCATATCCTTCCAGCCGTGATACTGAAGAAATCCGACAGATGATACGATAAGGAGAAGAACGAGCTGATCCGGCACTATTCTGTATTTGATATCGGATATCGACATCTCGAGAAGAAGCCACAGCGAGGCCAGCGACGCGAGCGCATATAGAGCGTCCGTACGGACGAGATAAAGCCCTACGGCAACAAAAAACATGGAGAAGACGTACTTCCACGGATAGCTCTTTACCCGCTGCGTATACGGATCCTTGAGCTCCGCAGGCGGTTTCTCTCCATAGTCACAAAACCATTCTGCCGGCATGTGGTTGAACAGGTACACCGCCCCATTCCCTATGAGCACGCCGACAAGGACTGCCGCAAGATATTTGATTATAGGGATTATTATCTCCTGCTCCATCTTTTTAAAAAACGATCCCCGGTGTCTACAGCACCGGGGATTTTCTGACTTTTACCTTACTATTTGCTTACTTTGTCTTTCAGATCTGATACCATGTCAGCAGCTTTGTCTTTTGCTTTTCCTGCCGCATCCATGAGTTTCTCGTCGAGATCTGTCTTATCAAGTACGCCCTGTGCCGCATCCTTCGCTTTAGCAGCAGCGTCTTTTACTTTCTCGTCAAGCTTTGCATCCTCAAGCTTTTCCTTTGCTTTCTTCGCTCCGTCGATGATCTTGTCATCTATGTCCGTCTTGTCCAGTACATCCTGAGCTTTGTCCTTAAGTCCGTTCAGCGCATCTTTGAAATCCATATCGAACCTCCTTGATCATTCACACTTTATTTTACAGGCTTCCAAGAGCTCTTCAGCTCTACGATCCTGTTGAATACCTTCTCATCATCCGTTGTGAGCTTGCTGTCCGCTACATAGTACGCGTGGCGGAAGAACTGGAACTTCTCGCCCGGCCTGGCTTCCTTGAGCGCCGGCTCCGCAAATCCGTATGTCTCCTCTACGGAATCATCATTCAGGACCTGCTCGCCTTCCTCATTGTTCACATACAGATAGCTGTAGTTCCTGACCTTGATCTTCGCCGCGGTCGATGCCTCGACAAAATGTATCGTTCCCTTGACTTTACGTCCGTCAGGGCTGTCTCCGCCCTTCGTCTTGGGATCGTATGTGCAGTGAAGCTCTTTGATCGTACCGTCATCGTTCTTGATGACTTCATTGCAGGTCACAAAATACGCGCCCTTCAGCCTGACTTCGTTCCCCGGGAACATCCTGAAATATTTCCTTGCAGGGACTTCCATGAAGTCCTCGCCGTCTATATAAAGCTCGCGCGAGAACGGTACTGTCCTCGTTCCCATCTCCGGGACATTCCTGTTATTCTCTACTTCTATGTCTTCGATCTGGCCTTCAGGATAATTCGTTATCACGACTTTGATCGGGTCAAAGACAACGTTCCTGCTCTCGGTCTTCCCTGAGAGATCGTCTCTTACGAAATGCTCGAGCTCCGCTATATCTACCAGGCTGTTTGCCTTTGCGACACCGATCTCCTCGCAGAAATTCCTTATCGACTCCGGCGTATATCCGCGGCGGCGGAGGCCTGCGATAGTCGGCATTCTCGGATCGTCCCATCCTTCAACAAAGCCATCGTCCACGAGCGCCTTGAGCGACCTCTTGCTCGTCACCGTATTGGTAAGGTCGAGCCTCGCGAACTCTATCTGCTGCGGCGGCGTTTCCCACTCGCCGATCTCGCGGAGCACCCAGTCGTACAAAGGCCTGTGGTCTTCAAACTCAAGTGTGCAGAGCGAATGTGTGATCCCTTCGATCGCGTCCTCAACAGGATGCGCAAAGTCATACATCGGGTAGATGCACCATTTTGTTCCTGTGTTGTGATGCTCGGCATGAGATATCCTGTAGATGACCGGATCTCGCATGTTCATGTTAGGCGCGCTCATGTCTATCTTAGCACGGAGAACCTTCTCGCCATCAGCGTATTTGCCCTCTTTCATCTCTTCGAACAGCTTCAGGTTCTCTTCTACTGTTCTCTCTCTTGCAGGGCTCTCTTTGCCCGGCTCCTTGAGAGTGCCGCGGTAGGCTTTGATCTCTTCAGCGGAAAGATCGTCTACATACGCCTTTCCCTTCTTGATCAGAGTGACTGCGTATCCGTACATCAGGTCGAAATACTCTGACGCCCAGCAGCGCTTATCCCACTCGAAGCCCAGCCATTTCACGTCTTCCTCGATAGACTTTACGTATTCCATATCCTCTTTGCCCGGATTGGTATCATCGTATCTCAGATTGCACTTTCCGCCGTACTTCTTTGCCGTACCGAAATTGAGGCAAATAGACTTTGCGTGGCCTATGTGGAGATATCCGTTCGGCTCTGGCGGGAATCTTGTGTACACTTCTCCGCCGTACTTTCCTGACTCGTTATCCGCATCTATTCTCTCTTCGATAAAATTCCTGGTTCTGTTCTCTTCTGCCATTTATTTTTCTCCATTTTCTGCAGTTTTCTACTTATTTCCGCAGTTTTCTACTAAAGCATTATATCAGATTATATCCCATGTAACCAGTAGAAACTATCACGACATAATGCTGTATATCGAGCGGCTCCTTGCGAGCAGGCTTTCGTGATCGTTCTCCAGTTCTCCCGCGATCACTTCATCGAGAAGCGCCGACAGGATCCTCCCGACATCTTTCCCCTGCTTAAGCCCTTCACTCTTAAGTTCCTCATCTGCTATCAGGTCGTCACCCGTTATGTCGAGCTGCGACCTCGCATAGCATTTCCCTGATGTTACGATCTCCTGTATGATCGTAAAAAGCTGCTCTGTCGTGCTGTCTGATATCTTGCCCTTAAGACTTCTGATGCTTATCCCGTCCATTAGAATATCCGGCACTCTATCGGCATCAAAGCCTTCTGACAGCTTTCTCATCTCGAGTCTAAGGATGAGCTCATCAGGCGTAAGTTTCTTGGCGCCCATTTCCTTCAGCGCCGAAGCCATTCTGATCGTATCGTTATCATACTTCATCTTCCTTAAGGCATCACGGAAGCCCTTTATATCGGCCTCTGTCTCAGCCCCGAAAAAGCTGCTTCCTATCTCTATTCCGAACAGACTCATCTGCTTTCCCTCGTCCGGGACATCCAGAACGAGTGCCAGTCTGAGTGGAAGTGAAGCAGGAGCATGCTCGAGTGACTTTATGCTTTTTCTGTCCGCGACATGGGCTCCTGAGAACGAGATAGCCTCGTCTATTTCATGGCGGTAGGCTTTGATCGCGTATGCCGCGTAAGCTCCCATAAGGAGCTTGTTCATCTCAGTCATTATGCGCTCTGCGGATGACCTGCCTGCCGTGCCCGCAAGGTTCTTCACAGCCCTTGCGGTCTCAGGCTCTATCATGAATCCAAGCGTTCCGGCGAACCTTATCGCCCTCATGATCCTGAGCGAATCCTCTTCAAAACGCTTCCTGGGGTCACCTACGGCTTTGATGGTCCTCTTCTTTATATCTTCTATACCGCCGAACTCGTCGATTATGCCTTTGCTCGGGGAATACGCCAGCGCGTTCATCGTGAAGTCGCGCCTCGCTAGGTCGACCTTTATATCCTTGCTAAAGCTTACCGAATCAGGATGGCGACCATCAGAATATGTGCCGTCTGACCGGAATGTGGTTATCTCGAACGGTTCGCCGTCCACGATGACAGTGACCGTCCCATGCTTTATTCCGGTCTCGATGACCTTATACCCATCGAAACACTTCTTCGTCTCCTCTGGAACAGCTGATGTCGTGATATCCCAGTCATTCGGTTTTCTTCCCATCAGAATATCGCGTACACAGCCTCCGACGATATATGCGTCGTAGCCGCTACGCGTGAGTATCCTGAGGATCTTATCAACTCTGTTCGGTATGTTCAGAAAATAATCCATACATCTATTATACCACTGGTCACGAAAAAGCGCCCCCCGCATTTCTGCAGGGAGCGCCTCGCTTAGCACTTCAGTCGTAACGCATATGCCTAAGGCACTTACCTTCGCCTATAGTTAAGTGCATATACGCTTTACTAGCACTTCTCAACGATGCAGGCTGTACCCATACCACCGCCGATGCACAGTGTAGCAAGACCCTTCTTAGCTTCAGGTCTCTTCATCATCTCATAGATAAGAGTGATGAGGATACGGCATCCGGATGCTCCGATCGGGTGACCAAGAGCAATAGCTCCGCCGTTTACGTTCAGTTTTTCTGGATCGAATCCGAGGTCTTTACCAACTGCTACTGACTGAGCAGCGAAAGCTTCGTTTGCTTCATAAAGATCCATGTCGTCGATCGTGAGTCCAGCCTTCTCCAGAGCTTTCTGTGTAGCAGGAACAGGTCCGATACCCATGATTGAAGGATCAACACCAGCTGATGCATAAGATACGATCTTAGCAAGAGGCTTAACGCCGAGCTCTTCAGCCTTCTCAGCTGACATAACTACTACAGCAGCTCCTGAATCGTTGATTCCGGAAGCGTTTCCAGCTGTAACAACTCCGCCGTCCTTCTTGAATGCTGGCTTCAGCTTAGCAAGAGCCTCAGCTGTAGCTCCGAATCTTGGGAACTCGTCTGTATCGAATACGATCGGATCACCCTTTCTCTGAGGGATCTCTACAGGAACGATCTCGTCCTTGAACTTGCCAGCCTTGATAGCAGCTTCAGCCTTGTTCTGTGAAGCAAGTGCGAATGCATCAAGTTCTTCTCTTGTGAGTCCGTACTTCTCAGCAACGTTCTCAGCTGTGATTCCCATGTGATAGTTGTTGTAAACATCCCAAAGTCCATCGTTAACCATCATATCAACTGCTGGTGTGTTGAACATTCTTGCTCCCCATCTCATGTTTGGAAGAGCATATCCTGTCATTGACATGTTCTCAGCACCACCGGCTACGATGATGTCAGCGTCTCCAGCCTTGATGATCTGAGCAGCAAGCTCTACAGCTCTAAGACCAGATCCGCAAACCTTATTGATTGTCATTGCAGGAGTCTCGATTGGGAGTCCAGCGCCGAGTGACATCTGTCTTGCAACGTTCTGTCCGAGTCCGCCCTGGAGTACATCACCCATGATGACTTCTTCAACATCCTCTGGTTTGATGCCTGCCTGCTCGATAGCGCCCTTGATAGCGATAGCACCGAGTTCCTTAGCAGGTACGTTTTTCAGTGATCCACCATAAGAACCGATAGCTGTTCTCTTGGCTCCTACGATTACAACTTCTTTCATTTTGATTTCCTCCTTGGTTAACAAAGCCATTTTGCTGGCTGGTTGATCAACAATTAAATATACTAATGGAATCAAGAAATTTGT
>CAMKAM010000092.1 GCA_946410475.1 uncultured Bacillota bacterium | reverse complement strand
TGATAATTGTAAAATATTTCCAGAAGAAAGTCAATATCACGTTGATTTTAAACCAATAACCATTCAACAGCCCAGGGCAACGACGATCAGCTCAGCAGAGAGTGTACTTTGCGATACTTTTTTGCAAAGTTTTCGTATACACATTTACAGAATGTGTACTTTTCACCTAAAAAATCGAAGGTTTTCGTAGAGGATCGATAGAGAAGACCAAATGCCGGCAATTGAACCGCAGATCACCACATCGTGCAGATCACCACATCGTGCAGATCACCACATCGTGCAGATCACCACAACGTATCGACAAACTCCGCGCTAACAGATCATCCCCACATCCCGACACCCACAAGCCGCTATCCTTCATTCAGCACTATCAGCTAAAAGGATAGCGGAACACAAGCGTTAGCGCGTGAGAGACCACCGATCATGTGACGCAGTAAGCAAATATCTCCAAAGAACAACGGATTGAATAGAATGAGAAGAGCAGAGCCCAAGGGCTCCGCTCTTCATTTCTCTATTCTATCAACCTGGCCGCTGCGCGGCCTGACCGACAACCGACACCGGGCCGCTTCGCGGTCTGGCCAACAACCAATCACCACAGACAACTACTCCAGCGCCTCCGTCCACAGCTCCTGACCGAAGATATCAGTGAACTTATACGCAACTGTCGACTTGCCGCTTCCGATCTTGACATTACTGATCTCGAATCCATCAGGATCAGATACCGTCATAGTGCTGCCGAGCGCGATATCGTCCTTCTTCGCGCCGGCCTTGCTGCCGCTCTTGACATAGCCGTTATACAGGAATCTGATCTTGTCACCGACCTCAAGCTTCGTCTTCGCCTTGGCCGTCGTATCCGTAACGTTCTCATCATATTCAAATCGAACACCGGAGATGTAGCCGCGCTCGTTCTCGTTCGTGAACGCCAGCAGGAGGTCTGCCTTCTCACCGTTCAGCAGAACAGGTACGTGGCCTGTGATCTGATAAGCCCCCGCGCCCATCTCCAAAGTATCATCGTGATAATATGTCACCGGCTGGCCGTCGATAGCGAGCCATGTCCCGTCGTTCTCAGGAAGCATATTGTTATCATTGTCGAAACTGAACACATTATCGAGTCCCAGATCGAGATAATAGTCTCCGTTGTCATAGAACATATTCATGTCAACCATCGACACCTGACTCCATTTATCCTCCGAAAGCTTGATCACATCGTCTCCGTCGGAGTTCTTCTGCCATTTGAGGTCGTCCGCAGTCAGTCTGCCCGTCGTTACGTAATCCGCAACATCCTCAGCATCGAGCGCATCCTCATGCATGAAGTCCGTATTCGAGGAATCGAGACCCTCGATGTTCGCCCTGTCGATCGAGCGTCCGCCTGAGAGGAGGGAACCGATCAGCTGCTGAGCCGCTCCGCTCGAAAGTATCTCCTGGACCGCCGATCCGGAACCATACGAACCCGACGAGCCCGTTCCGAACAGCTGTCCGAACGGCGACTGCGTGCCGCCCGATACCGCCTGGCCGGATACCTGCATCTGAGCGAACTTGCGGATGCACGATGTGTATTCGTCATCCATGTCGATCGCACGATATGTCCTCGTCACAGTGTCGACCTTGTTCAGCGACTTGTACGGGAAGAAGATCGACAGCCCGTACGCATTCGAGATGTTGTTCGACGTCCTGTTGTACTTGACCGCGCTGAGGAGCGTGTCGGCAAGATCCCTGCCGCTGTCCGTGTCGGTAAGCTTCGCGAAGTGGATGAAGTCGATCTGGTCGATGCCGGTGCTTCTCGCGAACTCGCGGCTGGAGCCCCTGGCCGTCGCGACCGTCTTGTAGTCTCCGTCTTCAATAAGCGAAGATGTCTCGTTCGAGAACTTGCTCAGCTTCTTCGGAAGCGTCTTCTGCAGCTCTGAAAGGTCGACTACCGAAAGCGTCGTCTGCTGACCCGCGCACTTCTGGGCGCACATCGCAACGAAATCGTCGGCTATCAGTTTTCCGACCCTGATCGTTTCCATCGATGTGTTGGCTGACAGCTGAGTAAGCCAGTTCGTATAGTACCAGCCGATGCCCGGCTCCGTCTCCTCACTGCCTATCAGATAGTCAGCGTGCTCGGAGAGCATCAGGGCAGTCTCGGTAGTAGCCATCAGGCAGGCGTCAAAGCCGATGAAATCGAACTTGACGTTCGCCGACGAGAGGGCCTTGTCGATATTCGCCAGGCTCATGGAGCCGGCGTTCCTGTATTTCTCATCGTATCCAAAGCCGCTTGCCGAGCCGCCGCCGTGATCCCAGAAGATCAGCTCGCGCCTGTTGGCCGGGAAGTTCTTGTTTGTCCATTTTATGAAGCTCGTAAGCGTCGCCGGATCTGTCATCGCGCCGGTCCCGGCATTCTTGTCCAGGCACTTGAACTTGCCGCTCTTGACCTGCCAGATCTGATTGTATCTGCTGCTGACCTGCGAATTCCTCCAGCCCGCGCATCCGCCTGTGTAGACGATGATGTTCACGTTGTCGGAGAAGTCTGCTGACAGCATCTCGTTCAGGTCGTTGGTCGCCATCCCGGATCTCGACTCGAGGTCGGTACCGCACATGTAGACCATGATCGTGACATTGTCCTCACCGAGGCCCTTGATCTGAGTATATTTCTCGCGGGCTTCGCTTGCGACCCTTGTGTCCAGCGTGCCGTTGTTATTATCAGAATACCAGCCGTTCTGCGTGCCGCTTCCTGTCTGAACGGAATTGTAGATATCCTGTCCGCCCAGGAAATTGTTGAATCCCGAAAGGGCGCCGCCGCCCCCGCCGAATACTAGGACAGCTATGATGATCAGTTTCAGGATCAGGCTTCCGCCGCCTCCGCTCCTGTGGCCGCCGCCGTATCCGCCGTAGCCGCCCGAACTGTGACCGCCGGAGTGGCCGGAGCTGTGTCCGCCGGAACCGAATCCGCCGGAAGAGGTATGCGAACTGCCGCCTGATACGTATTTCTTTCTTGCTCTTGGTCTGTTGTCTGGCATTTTTGCTCCTCTCTGAATAATCGTTTCATCTGCAGATCCTGAAGATCCGGATCATCCTTTTGTAAATGTGTCGAAGAGTCCGCGCATGAACTGCGACCCGGCGTTTCCGCCTATCTTCGCGGCCTGCTTTCCGAACTTGCCGAAGGCGGTCTTTCCGAGTTCGCGTCCGATTGTTCCTGCCGCCGCGCGTCCGGCCCTCTGCGTAGCCTTGTTCATCTTCGGTTTTTTCTTAGCAGGCTTAGAACTCGAACTGCTGCCCGTCTTTCCGGGTTTGGCCGGTTTAGCCGCAGCCTGAGCCTGAGCCGCAGCCTGGGCCGTTGCTTCCGCTTCCGCCTGGGCCTGAGCCTCAGCCGCCGCTGCCTGCTCCCATTGCTCGCTTAAAGTCTCATAGGCCGATACATTGTCGACTCCCTCCGCATACTTTCCGTGGAGCGGGCTGTCGAGGATCGCCTTGGCTCTGTCGCCCGGCGACGCCGCGCCCATGCTGCACTGCGGCGGGAGAATATATGCTTTTTCGACTATCGTCGGTATGCCTTTCTCATCGAGGAAGGAAACGAGGGCTTCGCCCGTCCCGAGCATCGTCAGCATCTCAGCCGAATCGAACTCCGGATTCGGACGGAACGAGTCCGCCGCCGCCTTTAGACCTTTTTGCTCCGCCGGAGTGAACGCCCTGAGTGCGTGCTGGATCTTGTTGCCGAGCTGCGAGAGGACACCGCTCGGGATATCCGACGGGTTCTGCGTGCAGAAGTATATGCCGACGCCCTTCGAACGGATCAGCTTGATGACCTGCTCGATCTTTTCGAGCAGCGCCTTGCTGGCGTCGGAGAAGAGGAGGTGGGCTTCGTCGAAGAAGAACACCATCTTCGGTTTGTCCATGTCGCCGACCTCGGGCAGTGTCTCGAAGAGCTCCGCCAGCATCCAGAGGAGGAAGGTGGAGTAGAGCTTTCCGTTCGAGATGAGGTCGCTCGAGTCGAGTATCTGGATGACGCCGCGGCCCTGTTCGTCAGTCATGAACCAGTCGCTTACGTCCAGATTCGGCTCGCCGAAGAACGTATCGCCGCCGTTCATCTCCAGAGCCACGATGCTCCTCGTGATGACGTCGAGCGAAGAGCCCGTGATCTTGCCGTAGTCAGCCGAAAGTTCCGCCGCATGCTCGCCGACGAAGCGGACCATCGATTTGAGGTCCTTGAGGTCGATCAGAAGCAGCTGGTTGTCGTCGGCTATCTTGAAGATTATAGTAAGCAGATCGCTCTGCAGATCATTCAGTTCCAGTATCCTCGACATCAGAAGGGGACCGACTTCGGATACCGTCGTCCTCAGCTGGATGCCGTTCTTTCCGAATATGTCCCAAAGCGTTACGGGATAGCCGTGATAGTTGAAATCCGCCTGAGCCAGGCCGAAGCGCTCGATGCGCTTTTGCATGTTCTCATTGTCCTCGCCCGGAAGCATCATGCCGGCGACGTCGCCCTTGACATCGGCCATGAATACCGGGACTCCCGCGTCGCTGAACGACTCGGCGAGGACCTTCAGTGTGACTGTTTTTCCTGTGCCGGTCGCGCCCGCGATGAGGCCGTGGCGGTTAGCCATCTTCGGCAGTATATTGATGTGGTCGCCGGCGTCGTTATTGGCGACCCAGAGAAGATCATTGAAATACACTTTTGTTCTCCTTTCTCAGATCAAAAAGTCTAATCATTAAGATGGATATATTGTATCAAAGTAAGCGGAATAATAAAAGAGCCGCTCCGAAGAGCGGCCTGTCTGTCAAAGTTTGTTCCGATAGTCGTTCGGCGTCACCCCGGTCACCTGTTTGAACACCCTCGTGAAATAGCTCTGGGAGCTGAATCCGAGCTCGGTGCTGATGCGGGAGAGGGGCTGCTCCGTGCGGCGCAGGAGCTTTTTCGCTTCCTGTATCTTCTCGTCGCGGATGTAAGACGATATCGTCTTGCCCGTCTCGTTGTGGAACATCGTCGAAAGATACGCGCGGCTTACGAACAGCGCCTTCGCGATATCTTCTGTCCGAAGCGACGTATACAGGTGGCTGTGTATATAGTTCAGCGCGTCAGCGATCAGGTTCGTCTTTGCTTCTATACGCTTGATCTTGTTGACCTTCTCAGTGTAGTCGATGAACATCTGCTGAGTCAGGATGTAAACTTCTTCTTCGGACTTCATATTCTCTGACTTCTCGATGAACTTCTGATGGGTCTTGATCGAGTAGGCTTTGTCGAGACCGCCCCTTGTCGCCGAGCGTGAAGCCAGAGTGGAAGCTATCAGGAACGAGTTCTTCGCATTGCGGAGCGGGGAGGGTGAGACATCCGCGCAGAAGCGCATAGATGTCGCGTTCGCCAGCCAGTCCGTCATACCGTCCACATCACCGGACATGATGATGTCATCGAAAAAATCAGATATCTCTACGCTCTGGACGATAGTTTCATCTGTGGTATCATCCAATACCGAGAATTCTTCTGTAACGAGAGTCGCATCCTTGTTCACATCGAATGACGTGTCAAGGTCTTTGAAATTGAAGATGGCATATATGTTCATCAGGATCGGGATCAGGGACTGGACCGAAAGCTGTTTGCAGCTTTCGAGAGTCGTCTTCACGAATGTTTTTTTCTTTTGGTCAAGACCATGATCCGTCAGAACGGAATCGAGATCCTGCAAAGAGAATTCTTTCGGAAGGATTGGACCCAGCACAAAATACAGCGGTTTACAATTGACTATACCGTAGAGTATAGAGTGTTTTGACTGTATATATCCGATCGGGTCCTTGAACTCGTCGAGCCTGCTGATATACGGTCCGAAAAAATCGGGCAGATCCTCAGGTAATTCGTTCTGAGAATGATAATAGATCAACTCCCCGTTTTCATAGCATCTTGTAGAGAAACCAGTAAGGTCAGTGATAGATTTTGCTGCTTCAATAG
>CAMKAM010000091.1 GCA_946410475.1 uncultured Bacillota bacterium | reverse complement strand
ATGGAGCAGATCGACCCCGAGATAAGGAACAAAGTCATGTCCTACGTCGAGGAGTTCGACTACGACAAGTACACGGCAAAGGACGTCATGCGCGCTCTCGAACAGGAGGAGCTTTCGATCGAAGACCTCAAAGCGCTGCTCTCACCGGCAGCCGAGCCCTTCCTTGAGAAGATGGCTCAGAGAGCCCAGGCGGAGACAGGAAAGCACTTCGGCAACACAGTGTACATCTTCACGCCGCTGTACATAGCCAACTACTGTGAGAACTACTGCGTATACTGCGGTTTCAACTGCTATAACGACATCCAGCGTATGAAACTGAATTCGGAGCAGATCGAAAAAGAGATGCGCATCATCGCTGATTCAGGCATCGAGGAGATACTGATGCTGACAGGCGAGAGCAGATCCATGAGCAGCGTAGAATACATCGGTGAGGCATGCAAGCTTGCCCGCAAATACTTCAGGAACGTCGGTCTCGAGATCTACCCCGTCAACGTGGACGAGTACAGATATCTCCACGAATGCGGCGCCGACTACGTCACCGTATTCCAGGAAACATACGACTCCGACAAGTATGAGACGCTCCACCTCATGGGCCACAAGCGTGTATGGCCGTACCGCTTCGAAGCCCAGGAGCGCGCCATCATGGGCGGTATGAGGGGCGTCGGCTTCTCGGCACTGCTGGGCCTTGCCGACTTCAGAAAGGACGCTCTTGCAACGGCGCTCCACGTATACTTCCTGCAGCGCAAATACCCGCATGCAGAGATGTCGCTGTCGTGCCCGCGCCTGAGACCGATCGTCAACAACGACAAGATCAATCCGCTGGACGTGAGCGAAAGCAAGCTTTGCCAGATACTGTGCGCTTACAGGATATTCCTCCCCTTCGCGCAGATCGTCGTATCCTCGCGCGAAAGCGACACCTTCAGGAACGGCATCGCAAAGATCGCATGCACGAAGGTATCGGCGGGCGTGTCGACAGGCATCGGCGACCACGAGAGCAAGTACACCGGCGAGGAGTCGGACCAGGAAGAAGGCGACGAGCAGTTCGAGATCAGCGACTCCAGGAGCTTCGACGAAATGTACGGCGACATGTCCGATCAGGGCCTGCAGCCCGTACTTAACGATTACCTCTACGTTTGATGCGGAAAGCCACGAAACGACTTATGAAAAACAGCGAAGCACAGACCAAAAACATAATATGCGTCACGAACAGACATCTTTGCGAGGGCGGTCTTATCGGTCGTCTCGCAAAGATAGCTTCCGCTGCGCGTGTAAGCAGAAAGAGCGGCGGTCCGCATCTCGCGGGGATCATCCTTCGCGAAAAGGACCTGCCGCCTGACGAATACCTCGCTCTCGCGCGGGAGGCGGCGGCCGTCTGCAGCGTATACGAAGTTCGTCTCATCCCGCACTTTTATGCTGAGGCATCAGGTTTCGCAGTGCCGGACGGCAGCGCCCTGCACATGCCGCTGCAAAAACTTCAGGAGCTGGCCGCGGAGCGCGGACCATTGCAGTTTTCGTGCCTTGGGGCTTCCTGCCACTCACCTGAAGACGCGCGCCTTGCAGAAAGGCTCGGATGCACATACGTCACATTCGGTCACGTGTTCGAGACGGACTGCAAAAAAGGGCTCGCGCCGCGCGGACTTGACAGGCTCGAAGAGACGGCGCAAAGTGTCGATATCCCGGTCTACGCGATCGGAGGGATAGCCCCTGACAACTATATGTCCGCTCTGGAGCGCGGCGCCGCAGGAGCGTGCGTGATGAGCGGGCTTATGCGATGCGCGGACCCGCTGGAATACCTTATGTCCTTCGGATGCTGAACCATATGGATACTTTCCGCAGAATTGTTTGAGAATTGTACAATATTTGTTCCGTTTCCCTTGACAAAAGCATGCTGTTAGGGTTATATTTTCGTCAATATATGAAGTTTTGCCATGACGGGAATAAACCGGCGAAAGACGATCACAGAGAGCGGTACATGGTGGAAATCCGTATCAGTCGCACCGGCGTCTCACCCCCGAGCGAACGCCAGATCGAGAGGGCTGTAACATGGATGCATGCGCAGCCAAGAAGAGTGGTACCGCGGAAAAAGTATTTTTCGTCTCTTTGTTTCCGGGATCATCCGGCATCAAACGAGGCGTTTTGTTTTTATCAAAATCATATATATGGATACTGCAAACGAAAGGAGCACTACAATGAAACAGCACAAGTTCGATTTACCCGAAGCAATGCAGCCCGAAGTAGACAAGCTGCTTGAAGGCGTCAGCGAAGATGAAAAACTGAAAGTATTCGAAGAAGAATATGTCAACAAATTCTTCCCGATCGACATTCCTGAAGCATATTTCAATCGTCCGGCGAACATGAGATCCGGTGATGATTACTCTGTTGAGGTCGATATGCACGTCGTTCTCGGCGAGGGTGACGACCAGGAATCCTACGACATCAAGGCTCAGGGCAACGGCCCGATCAACGCAGTAGCTAACGGTCTCCTTCAGACACAGTACATGTCGCTCTTCAAGTTCATCCACTATTCGCAGCACGCTCTGAACGACGACTTCAACTCCGTCGGCGTATGCTACATCTGCATCGAAAACCCGGTAGGCGAACGTTTTTGGGGTGTCGGTACTCACACTGATATCCTTCTTGCTGCTGTCAACGCTCTTATTACAGCGATCAATAGAAGAGAAGCCGCAGAGCTAGCTAAGTAAGCTGATATATATATACTCAAAATACCTGAGATCCCTGATAAGGGATCTCTTTTTTTCTTAAAACAATCTGAAAACATCTTTTGATTTCTTTAAAGTCTTCTTTAAGGCTGACCCCGTATCATCGTGTCCATAGCAAGGAGGACACGCTATGTACATAATGAAAAACGCTTTACGGAATATCCAAAGGTCAAAGGGCAGATCGATACTTTTCGCAGCGATAGTATTCATCATCGCCCTCTCCGCCTGCCTCTCCCTGTCCATCAGGGCGGCGGCCGAGACGACAAGGGCCCAGGGCCTCGAGCAGCTCTCCATAACCGGAAACATCACCCTGGATATGGACGAGATAATGGGCGAAAAGAACGGCGAGCCACCCGACAGGAACGAGATGAAAGAAAGCATACAGGATTCAGAGCTTTCGCTTGAGGAACTGCAGAAGTACGCGAAGCTCGACTCCGTCAAGAGCTTCTGGTATACAGGCTCCGTGTCGGTAGACGCTTCCAAGATCGAAGCGGTAAGCACATCCCAGGGCGGCATGGGCGGCCGGATGATGGGAGGCGCCATGGGCCAGTCCGACGGCGACTTCACCATAACAGGCTACAGCAGTGATGAAGCCATGACCGAATTTGCAGACGGCAATGCCGAGATCACAGACGGCGTGATGTTCGAAGAAGGAACGAGTGAAAAGACCTGCGTCATCAGCAGCGCGCTTGCGAAATACAACGATCTCGAAGTCGGCGACTCCATCAAATTCGTGAGTCCGTCAGACACCTCAAAGACATTCAAAGTCAAGATCGTCGGGATCTATTCTTCGAGCAGCTCATCTCAGGGCGACATTGGCGATCCCATGGGCATCGGCAACTCTAACAATATCTACATGAGCTACGCCGCACTTTCGGCCATTGCTGACAGCACAGGCCTTGATATGCGGACTCAGGGAACATATTCATTCGCAGACTACGATGCTTACAGCAAATTCGAAGACCAGGCACACGAGGCCGGACTCGACAGCAAATACACCGTCCGGTCGCAGGATATAAGCAACTATGAAAGACAACTGCAGCCTCTCGAGAACCTTTCGAGATACGCGAAGTACTTCCTCATCATCCTTCTGATAATAGGAGGCGCAGTACTCATGGCGCTGACGATGTTCAGCATCCGCGAGAGAAAGTATGAAGTCGGAGTTCTCGCCGCGATAGGCATGAGCAAGAAAAAGATAGCCCGTCAGTTCATATATGAGATCGCTGTCATATCAATAGCGGCGATCATCCTGGGAGGTCTGCTGGGAAGCCTCACATCCGTTCCGGTAACGAACAAACTGCTTTCAGCTTCCGCAGCGACCACGACCGACTCATTCGACCGCGGAGGTCCTGACGGAGGTCAGGCCCCTGACGGCGGACAGATGGGTCCGGGACAGGACCAAAGCACAGATTCTTCAACGGATCAGGTCACGGATCAGAGCAGCTCTGATCTTCAGATAACGCAGACTGCTTCCACATCTTCAGTAGACGGATCGCAGTCCGACACCGCGAATGATGATTCAGCCACGACCGCCAAGACCCTGGACGGAGAACGCGGAGGCCCGGGAATGAGAGACTACGTCGACAGCGTCACATCGGCAGCCAACCTCAAAGTCATAGCAGAACTGGTGCTTGTCGGTCTGCTCCTGATAGCTGTATCGGCAGGAGCCGCCCTTTCACAGGTACTCAGATACGATCCGCTGTCGATCCTGACCAGCAGAGATTGATACAGAACCGTTCAACAGAAGAAAGGATCCAATACAATGTCAATTTTGAAGATAGAGAATATGTCATTCGCTTACTCACCAAATACAAGAAAAGTGATCGACGGCCTGAGCATGGAGTTCGACGAGGGCAAGGTATACGCCCTCGAAGGACGCTCCGGCGCCGGCAAGACCACTCTCCTCTCCCTGCTCGCGGCTCTGACCAGCCCGACAGAAGGGACGATCACAGTGAACGGAGAAAACGTCTTTAAAAAGGATACTTATGCTTACAGAGCGAGCGATGTGGGGATAGTGTTCCAGAACTACAATCTCCTCCCGAAGCTGAACGCCATCGAGAATGTCGAACTTTCGATCGACATATCAGGACGCGAAGTGCCTGACAAACGCCGGCACGCAACCGACATCCTGACGCAGCTTGGCATCGCCGACTACGACCTCGAGAGGCCGGTCCTGCAGATGTCCGGCGGCCAGCAGCAGAGAGTCGCTATCGCAAGGGCGCTCTCATACGATCCGCCGATAATACTGGCGGACGAGCCGACCGGCAATCTGGATACGAAGACGGAGCAGGAGATCATACAGATCTTCGACGAGCTCGCCCACAGGCGCAACAAATGCGTCATCATCGTCACCCACAGCAAGCGGGTCGCGCAGATGGCGGACGAGGTATTCAGCATCGACGGGATGCGAGAAAGCTGAAATGAATCTGAAAGAAAAAAGTCATTTCCTTTAAGACCTGTTTAAGGGTCGCGGTGCATAATAGAGACATAGAAAGGAGGCGCTTACAGAACAAACAAAACAAATCAACAACTTAAAGAAAACCATTATAGATAATACCTTTTAAACTCCTAAACAACACTTCCAAATGCAATAAGAATAAGAATACGAAAACGAACAAGAAAAGAGTCCCGGCCAAGCCGGGACTCCTCTTCATTTCTGAATGTTTCAAATCTAGTTGTTCTTCTCTTTGAGAAGGTCTCTGATCTCTGTAAGAAGCTCTGCTTCTGTCGGGCCTGCAGGCTCTTCTTCAGCAGGCTCTTCCGGCTTCTTCATCTTGTTCATAGCCTTTACTACAAGGAAGATGAAGAACGCGATGATCAGGAAATCGATGATTGCCTGGATAAGTGCGCCATAACCGATGGCAGCTTCTCCGACTTTGATAGCCAGTCCGCTGAAATCTACGCCGCCGCACAGGACGCCGATAATAGGTGTGATGATGTTGTCGACGAATGCAGTTACGATCTTACCGAAAGCACCGCCGATGACTACCGCTACAGCCAGGTCCACAACGTTGCCCTGCATCGCGAATTCTTTGAACTCTTTCCACATAATGATTGATCCTTTCGATAACAATATAATGCTAATAACTTCCAATTATTTAGTATATCACAATCGCTTGATTTTGACACGTTAAAATGGCCTGTTGTATAATAGTATCGTTCAAAAGCAAGTCAATGGGAGGAACAGACATGAAATATACTATGGAAATAGCAGGCGTAAGCCGCGATCTACAGCTTTTCCCCGTCTCAGACGATGTATGCAT
>CAMKAM010000090.1 GCA_946410475.1 uncultured Bacillota bacterium | reverse complement strand
CGTCGAGGAAGTCTACAAATATCTCGACGAGATCGAAGAGCGCGGCGGGATCTACGAGTGTCTCGAGTCCGGGTGGCTGAACTACATCATGGAGGAGAACAGACTGAAGGTCCAGCACGAGAAGCAGGACGGCGAGCGTCTGATCATCGGCGTCAACTCGTTCAAAGGCGAGGAAGGCCCGATCAATCAGGCGATATCGAACTGCGCTTACATGCCTCCGACAGAAGAGGACAGAGAAAACAGGATCAAGGAAGTCATCGAGTTCAAGAAGAGCAGGGACTACAGCGTTCTCGGACCGAAGTTCAAGACTCTTTACGAAGTCGCGAAGGCGAAGGAGAACGTTTCGGAAGCCATCATCGACGCTGTCGGCGACGGCATGACGATGGGAGAGATGGTAGGCATCATAAGGATGGCTTACGGCCTCGGATACGACCCGTTCTCGATGATAGAGACGCCGGATTACATCGTTGATGCTCTCGGAGTGGAGTAAGCGGAAATAAGAAAGGAAATAGGACCATGAGTGATAGAAAAGTAAAAGTAATGATCGCGAAGTGCGGATGCGACATCCACGAGAGAGGCGCTCTGACGATGCTGAACGTCTTCCGTGATGCGGGTTTTGAGGTCATATACACAGGCAGATACCAGTCTGAAGAAGGCGTAGCGAAAGCTGCGGTCGATGAGGACGTCGATATCATAGCTGTATCCGATCTTTCGGGAAGCCTTGTCATCATCTGCAGAAAGATACTGGCTGCTCTCGCGGAGATGGGCGTAGACGACATCAAGATGATGTGCGGCGGTCTCCTCAGTGAGCAGGATGAAAAAGACCTTTATGACATGGGACTGTTCGCTGTAATGGGAACAGGTTCGCCTGTACAGGCCAGTGTTGATGCTATCAAGGAAGTAATGGGGATCGAGTAAAAATGGATGAACAAAGGATATACGGAGCCCTTGAAGGCCTGAAAAAGAAGCAGAAGAGGGCTCTTTCCAGAGCTATATCGATCGTGGAGAACCATGAAGAGGGAATGGAGATCGTGCTCGACTATGCTTACCAGAACATGAACGACAACGCCCTCCTCATAGGCATCACCGGCCCGGGCGGCGCGGGAAAATCGACAACGGTCGACAAGATCATCGAAGAGTTCAGGAAAAGAGACATGAAGGTCGGCGTCATGGCCGTCGACCCGAGCTCGCCGTATACAGGCGGAGCCTTCCTCGGAGACAGGATCCGCATGTTCAAGCACAGCTCCGACGACGGCGTTTATATCAGGAGCTTCGGAAGCCGCGGCGCTATGGGCGGCATATCCGAAGGAACGAAGAACGCCCTGTATCTTTTCAAGAACTATGACTTCGATGTCATACTGATAGAGAGCCTGGGCATTGGTCAGGACGAGACGGAGATAACGAACTTCGTCGACGTCACAGTGGTCACTGTCGTTCCGGGATTCGGCGACAGCGTGCAGATAGCGAAGGCCGGCATGCAGGAGATAGCCGATATCTTCGTCATCAACAAGGCTGACAAGCCGGATGCGCAGATGTACTACAATCAGATGAAGGAACAGCTCCTCAGCATCCCCGAGGAGATAAGGCCCCTTATCCTGACGACGATAGCGACGACAGGCAAGGGCATCCCGGAGATGGTCGACGCTCTGATCGACGTCGGGAACAGGCAGATCACGAAGAGGCAGCAAAAGGAAGAAGCAAGGGTCCGCTCGGAGATCAGGTCGCAGCTGCTAGACCGTCTTGCAGAAAGACTGGAAGGAGATGTCGAAGCTCTGGCTGAAGATGTGCTGGACAAGAAGATGACGCCTTTCGAAGCTTCAAGGAAGATCGACGCAAAGGTGACGATCGGATAGTGAGCAAAGCAGCACAAAATAGAAGATAAGCATAAAGCGGGCGCCACCGGAGCCTGCTTTTGTGCGAGAGAAGGAAAAAGGCAATGGAAAGAGAAGAAGGATACGAAGGGTTCGTACAGGTATACACAGGAAACGGAAAAGGAAAGACTACGGCTGCGATCGGCATCGCTATGAGGATGGTCGGCGCAGGCGGGAAGGTGCTTTTCATGCAGTTCATGAAGGGGCAGGCTTACAGCGAGCAGAAGATACTAAGGAACATGGAGCCGGACCTCATATGGGAAGCGATCGGAAAACCGTTCTTCGTCGCAAAGAAGGGAACTATCTCGGAAGAGGACCTCGCAAGCTACGGCGACGGCATCGTCGTGTTCCCGCCCGGAGAGCCGCCGCAGATATATGTCGATATGGTCGCTGACGGATTCGCAAGGGCGACTGAGGCTATGGCTTCAGGCGAGTATGACATGGTCGTCCTCGATGAGATCAACTGCGCGATGTATTTCGAACTGATCCCGAGCGAGACTGTTCTCGATGGCATCTCTAAAAAAGCGAAGAAGACGGAAGTTATCCTCACAGGCCGCCAGGCTCCGCCGGAGATCATAGAAGCTGCAGATCTCGTGACTGAGATGAAGGAGATCAAGCACTATTTCACGACGAAAGGCATAACATCCAGAAAGGGAATAGAGAATTGAGCAAGATGTATGACAATCCCGATCCGTGCGTGTCGATCCTGATCATCGACGATGAGGACAGGGTCCTGCTCGGGCGCCGCCGCGGCGGCGGTATAAAGCCCGGGAAGTGGTGTCTTCCGTGCGGATACATCGAGGGCACGGAGACCATAGAGCAGGCAGCCAAGCGGGAAGTGATGGAAGAGACGGGGATAGGCGTCGACCTCGTAAGCATAGTGAACGTCACGAGCAATCATTTCCCTGCGGACCAGTATTACGGTGAAGAGGGCGCAAGAGAACTGAAAAAGGAATGGTACACGTCTCTTGTAGTAGTGATACTGGCGCGTCCGCTTACTTTTGACATACGGCCCGGTGATGATATAGTGGACGTCGGATGGTATCCCATCGGAGACCTTCCCGATATGGCATTCAAGGCCGACCTGCATATAATCGGTCAGTATGTGAAATTTGGATGGGGATTCGGCGTACCGTTCAAAGATACGACTATAGAATTTTTCGAGGAGAGATAGAGGAGCAGGCGATGAAGATCATAGAGGCGGCACAGGTGCCGGAGCTTATAAAAGACGGAGCGAATATCGGGACGACGGGCTTCCTGTTCGCGATGGTGTGCGACCACATATTCGATGCCATCGAGGAGAGCTTTCTTGAGACCGGGCATCCCAGAGATATAGAGCTCACTTCTTTTTCCGGTCTGGGACTGAGAAAGTCCGGGACGGGCCTCGACAAATTTGCTCATCCCGGCATGATCAGAGGAGCTCGGATCGGGCATATGCTCTGGGCCGAGAGGCTTCGCGGCATGATAACGAACAATGAGATATACTGCAACATCTATCCGCTCGGCTGCCTTACGCAGCTCGTGAGGGATATGGGAGCGGGAAAACCCGGCATCATAAGCAAAATAGGTCTCGGAACGTTCATCGATCCGCGCGTGGAAGGCGGAAGAGCGAACTCTGTTACAGAGACCGATACTGCACGCCTCATGGAGATAGACGGGGAAGAGTATCTCTACTATCAGAAGTTCCCGATCGACGTCGCGATCCTCAGGGGAACGAGCATAGATCCGAGAGGCAACGTCACGATGGAAGACGAGGCGATGCTGATGGATGCTATGAGCTACGCAAGAGCGGCGAAGCAGAACGGCGGCATCGTCATCGTGCAGGTGAAGAGGCTCGCTGAAGAGGGAGAACTCGATCCAAGGGCAGTGCAGATACCGGGCGTGATGGTGGACTACGCCGTAGTCGCGCCGCCGGAGAAGCATCTTCAGACAGCTACAACAGAATACAATGCCGGATGGGCGCAGAAGGAAAGGGTCGTGATAGATGAGATCGAGCCTGCTCCTTTGAATGTGCGGAAGGTCCTGGCGAGAAGGGCTGCGATGGAGCTTTCCAAGGGCGATGTGATAAATCTTGGCGCCGGTATACCTGAAGTCGTCGGAGCTGTAGCTGCTGAAGAGGGTCTTGCTGATGATATAACTATGACAGTCGAGTGCGGTCATGTGGGAGGTCTTCCGATGAGCGGCCTCGATTTCGGCGCCTGCTACAATCCTGATTATGTAACTACTGCTGTAAGCCAGGCGGAATGGTATGATGGCGGAGGTCTGGATGTCGGCATCCTTGGCTTCGCGGAAGTAGACGGACAGGGAAGCGTCAACGCATCCAAGTTCGGGACTGTCGTAGGGCCGGGCGGATTCATGGATATAGCTACCGGTACGAAGAAGATCGTCTATGTCGGGACTCTGACTGCTGTAGATCTGAAGACGGAGATCGAAGAAGGAAAGATCAGGATCGTTCAGGAGGGAAGAAAGAAAAAGTTCGTTCCCGAAATGGAACAGATCACATTCAGCGGCCCGCAGGCTGTGGCAGGCGGGCAGGATGTTATGTATATAACGGAGAGAGCGGTGTTCAGATTAACTGAAGAGGGACTCCTGATGACTGAGATAGCTCCGGGGATCGACCTGAAGACAGAAGTGCTTGATCAGATCGGTTTTGATGTGATCGTCTCACCGGACCTGAAGGAAATGGATCCGGTGATCTTCAGAGAGGAGAAGATGGGGATCTGATATCTGAAGATAAAAACAAACAGGAAAACAATAAATGCTATATAATAACGGACCGGCATAGAGCCGGTCCGTTTTATCGATCGATAGTAAGCCTTTTTCAGAACGGGCAGCGCACCATGTCAGGTGTGATGTCCGAAAGCGAGAATGCTCCGCACATGTACATCGTATCGCGAAGTTCCTCGGCGAATTTCTCTATGAAGACTTTGACACCTTCTTCGCCGCCGCCGTATACAGCCGTTACGAACGGTCTTGCGATCAGTACGCCGTCTGCTCCGAGAGCGAGAGCCTTGAATATATCCGTGCCTGTCCTGATCCCTCCGTCGACGAAGATCTTCATATCGGAACCTGAATCTTTGACTGCCTTCACGATCTCAGGAAGGACCTCAGCAGTAGCGGGGCACTGGTCGAGGACTCTTCCGCCGTGGTTCGATACAACGATGGCCGCAGCGCCGGCTTCCTGTCCCTTGAGCGCTGCCTTGGGCGTCATGACGCCTTTCAGGATGAAGGGTTTTTCGACTGCCTTTACTATGTCGGCAAGTTCGCTTACTGTCTTGCCGCCTGCCGGAGGCTCGAGCCCCTTGAGGAAGGGAAGACCTGCAGCGTCGATATCCATCGCGACCGCGAACGGGTCAGCGTCTTTTATCAGCTTCATCTTTTCTTCTATAACAGAAAGGCCCCAGGGTTTCAGCGTCGGGACAGCCATGCCGCCGGCTTCCTTGACGACCTTGCAGGCGCCTTCCATTACGACGGGGTTCTGTCCATCGCCTGTGAAGGCCATTATTCCGGCCTCAGCCGCCGCGGGGACGACTGTCTTGAAATACCCCAGGTCATCATATTTGTCGCTGTAATGCAGGAAAACGGCGCCTACGGGGGCTATGAAGAACGGATACCTGAACGTTTTTCCGAACAGTTCGAAGGACGTATCCACATCACCGTTGCCGCAGAGCGTATCCATGTTCACGCGGATGTCCTGCCATTTGTCGTAATTTCTGATCGCGGTGTCGCCTACGCCTTTTGCTCCCGGTCCCGGAACAGTGTTCCTGCAGGCTCTGCCGTTGCAGGTAAAGCAGGCTTTGCATTTGTCACCGATGCAGTTTTGAGCTTCTTTTACGATCTCATCATATGTCATTATTATTCTACCTCCTTGCAAGAAAGCATTACGTACGGGGCAGGGCCTTTGGCCCGACCCTGTTAATGAGTATATCATGCGATTGAGGGATATCCAAGATTAGATTGCCCCTTGATATATTAGATAGAAAGCCGGCAATCCGCTATTCGATGCTGTTACATTATAAAATGGGAAACTCGTGGGAACAATGAAATATATAAGCGATTGTTCCTATCATTTCAACGATTATCAGCCCTGGAAATGTGGTAATTACCACATTTTTGGTTTAATTATGCT
>CAMKAM010000089.1 GCA_946410475.1 uncultured Bacillota bacterium | reverse complement strand
GCGGAATTATCTGTCTATTCCATCTTACCATATCAAAGCGGCAGTTTCTATCACGTTCTTTTTTTGTCCGTCATCTCGTAGCTCATCCGTACGAGCTGCATGACCGTGCCGTCGTCGAGAGTGTCGTCGAGCATGACCGAGATCCAGTTCCTGTGGTTCATGTGGTAAGCAGGATAGATCCCGTCTTTCTCAGTAAGCCACTCCAGATCCCCCGGCTCTATCTTCAGGTTCATGACGTCGGTCATCCCCTCATCAGCGTCCGTTTCGAGCAGGCCGCGCCTGATGTTCATCACGATCCCGAACCACTTCCTCGTATCCTCATGGCGGAATACTCCGGCTGAATCGTTCGGCTGCTTCTTCCACGGAAAGTCCGGCTCCACTCCGTACTCATCCCTTATCAGCGCCGCGATCCTGTTCGTCTGATCCGCCGTGAAAAGGACATCGACGCAGCACTTCTCTGCGATGTCCTTCAGGACCTCTTCATATGCCGCCCTTACCGTGTTCACGTAAGCCCCGTTCATCCCGGCAGCTCTGAGCGGCGCGTATTCCTCCTCGTTCATCACATCGATGACGCTGCCCCGAAGCTCGCCCTCCGAAGTGATGTCGATCGACGCTCGGAAATCGCCGTCCATGAAGCTTATCTCATCATGATACCTGGCGCCGCTCGCCTGCTCCGCAGACGGACAGTTCCTTATGAATCCGTATTCCTCCACTAGTTCGAGCACGAATCTTTTCCTGCCGAACACCTTGCTTTCTATATCCATTCCTCGATTCCTACATTATTCTTGGGTTCGTTGACGATCATTCACTCTTCACCTTCCCATGTCCGGTAAAACTCATTGACTTTCTGCTGGGCATGTTCCGCGATATGTTTGCTTACTATACGCTCCCTGTCGGACAGGATCGCCATCATCTCATCTGCGACCTCCTCGAGCGGAAGGAGCGGATTCGCGGCTATATATCCTATCATCCGTCTGCCGACGAACTCCGTCCCCATCTCAGAAGAGACTACCCACGAAAAGTCCTCCGGGTAGCCCTTTTTTATCATCAGATCATACAATTGTTTTCCTAGTTCAGTCATCACGGTACCTCCGGCCCTGGGGCATCACTCCATCAGCGTGGTCTGCAGCAGGTACACTTCCTCTCTGAGCGTCCTCGCGTCATGCTCCGAGATCTTTCCTTCAGCCCTGAGGCGGCGTATCTGGTCGAGTTCCATCTCAAGGCCGTTGGCGTCGGCCTCATCCGCGTAATGCCGCGCCATCCTGAACTGCTCCGTAGCGGTGTTCTTCATCCCTTCCGGCATCTCAGTGTGTATGCCGTGCACCAGCTCGCTGTCTTCGTCCATCTTCGTCTCCTGTCCGAAGTTGATCCTGCCCCACAGCGACTGCAGAGCTGTCTCGTGTTCTTCGATCAAAACGTCGGCTACGTCGGCGCGCAGCTTGTCCTCTATGCTGCAGGCATCGGTGTCGTCGCACTGGTGCCTTACGGTCTTCAGGTAATCGATCGCAGCGCGCTCCAGCTCTATCGCAAAGATGCAGGTATCGTGATAGATCCTCGCCGACTGCTCGTCATCGATATTGTTTCTCTTTATCCTCAGGAGCCTGAAAAGGAACCTCGCCTTCTTCGTCTCGAACCTGGCCCCGACGTTCTCTCCTCCGGCAAAATATCCGACCGAAGCGCGGATACCGGGCAGCATCAGGTAGTACGGCATCCTGGTCATGATGCCAAGATCCTCAGCATCCTTCTGGATCTCATCGGCCCTTTCCTGCTGCACGTCGAGGACGTCCTCCACCAGCTTGACCATGATGTCCGCGTGAGCATCCGTCGCGAACCTCTGCCTCATCAGACGCACGCGGTAACGCACCAGCGTCAGCCTCATCGCCGGGGCGAATTCCGCCTCTGCATACTCATCGAGCACTCGCCTCATCTCTTTGACCACGCCCTCGAGCACCATGATCTTCGCTTTGTCGAGGCGGTCCTGTTCGCACTCGTTCACCTCTATCGGAGCGAGCCTTGGAAGAGCAAAGTCCGCAAGAAGCAGAGTGCACAATATGACTCCGGACGTAACGAATATTATAAGGTCCCTCTGCGGGAACGGACTCCCGTCCCTCATCACCAGAGGAAGCGTCATTATTATCGAAAGAGTGACGGCGCCCTTCGGGCCTGCTATCGTCGTGACGAGCGCGGCCTTTATGGTCTTTTTAGGGTAAGCCGATCCCCTCACGCCTGTTTCCGGATCCTTTCTGTAAAGTTCCATCGCAGCCAGCCACAGGAACCTTATCACGACTATCGTCGCAGTCACGGCCAGCATCGCGCAGATAACTGTCCCGGCGCTTTCACCGCCCATGGCGTCTATGTCCATGACCTTTGGAAGCTGCATGCCCAGCATGACGAACAGTATCCCGTTGATCAGGAATATGATGACTTCCCAGAAACTGTTCGCGACCATCTCGTTCCTCGCCTTCTCCGCCGAGACGAGTTTTTCGCTGTGATCCTGCATCACGATTCCCGCAGCGACGACCGCGAGTATACCGCTGACATGTATCTCTTCTGCGGCAAGGAAAAAGATGAACGGTGAGAGGACTTCATATATCACATAGAGGGTCGTACTGACGAGGCCCTTCGCTCTCAAAAGGTCCATCCCCGTTTTGGCGGCGGCGCCCATAACTATGCCGGCGCCTATCCCGCCGAAGAAGAGCACCGCAAAAGAGCCGGCGGCCTCCGACGCCGAAAACGAACCCGTCAAGGCTGCCGCAACAGCGAACTGGAAAGCGACTACTCCGGAAGCATCGTTGATCAGCGCCTCTCCTGAAAGCAGTATATTCTGCCTCTCCGACAGCTCTATGGACGAGCCCATAGCGGCTACTGCGGCCGCGTCGGTCGGACCGAGGGCGGCGGCGCACCCGAAAGCCGCGGCGAGAGCGATCGCCGGTATTATCGCGTTCAGTACGAAGCCCGCCGCGATGACGCTCACTATAACGAGGGCTATAGCCATCGAGATCACAGACCATTTGTTCCCCCAAAGCGTCAGCCTGTCCGTCTCCTTCGCTTCCCTGAACAGGAGCGGAGCGATGAACAAGACGAGGAACAGCTCTGAATCAAGATGCACCTCGGCGAGATGCGGCATCGCCAAAGCGGCAACGAAACCTACCGCTATCTGGAGCAGCGGCAGAGACATCTTCGATATCACCTGATCGAGCACGGACGAAGCCGCGACGCAGGCAAGCAATAATAAAACTAGTTCAAATAATTCCATGCTTATTATTATATTAGCACCCCCTGCCATTTTCAACCGCAGGCGCCGCCCTGCAGCTGCCGGCCCGCCTACCGCAGCAACCCGGAAAAACATTGTTATGAATACAATTTAGGCATTGTATTCATCCATGCGCTGATATATACTCCAAACCAAGAAAAGAGAAACAGACATTTCGTGTCGCGTAAGCGCCAAGAGGGAAGTCGGGTGAGAACCCCGCGCGGACCCGCCGCCGTAAGCGAAGTGTCCTTTCCGAAATGCCACTGGACCGCTGCGCAAAAAAGCGTCCGGGAAGGCGGAAGGGACGGATGCGCCTAGCCGGAAGACCTGCACGAACAGTTAGCTCCGCCGGCGAGGATTCCGGCAGCCGGAGCAGTAAGCCAATATTTTGCATGCAGTGAAAACGGACTTGCGGCAGAGTCTGCGGTCCGTCTTTTGTTGCGCGATCACAAAAGGTGCATCCACAAAAGGCGCGGCGGGCAGTCAGAGAGCCTAAAGAACAAAAACGAAAACCGAACGAAAGAGGCATCACCATGAAGATCATCGAACAACACGAAGTAGCAGGATTGATAAAGGACGGAGCGAATGTCGCTGCTTCCGGCTTTGCGACATCGATACTAGCTGACCACATCATCCGAGGTATAGAGAAGAGCTTCCTTGAGACCGGACATCCCAGAGACCTGGAGCTGACCACCATCTCATGCATCGGCGACAAGACGCCCGGCGAAGGCATGGACCGCTTTGCTCACAGGGGCCTGCTCCGCGGGCTCAGAACGAGCCATATCAACATGTGTCCCCTCCTCCAGAAAGCCGTGACCGACGGCGATATCTACTGCCACATATACACATTCGGAGCGCTGGTCCAGCTGATGCGCGACATGGGCTCCGGAAAACCGGGCACGATCACCGATGTGGGTATAGGCACGTTCATCGACCCAAGGCTTGAAGGCGGCAGAGCGAACAGGAAAACAAAGGAAGACGTCGCGGAGGTGATGGATATAGGCGGAAGCGAATACCTCTTCTTCCCCTCCTTTGGCCTCGACGTCGCGATCCTGCGCGGCACGACGATGGATATGAAAGGAAATGTGACTATGGAAGACGAAGTCACATACATGGATATACTCGAAGTAGCTCAGGCCGTCAAAAGGAACGGCGGTATCGTCATAGTCCAGGTAAAGAACCTGGTCGCAGCAGGAGAACTCGACCCGCGCTCCGTACAGCTGCCCGGCATAATGGTCGACTACGCAGTCGTGGCGCCCGCGCGCCATCATATGCAGACGATGGCCTCTCCGATGAACGAAGACTTCACCCAGAGAAAACACGTCCTCCTCGTCGACCTGCTCGCGAAAGTCGCCCCTATGAGCGAAAGACTCGCGATCGCGAGGCGCGCGGCTATGGAGCTTCGGAAAGGAGACACCATCAACCTCGGAATGGGCGTTCCCGAGTGGGTCGGAGACGTCGCCGTACAGGAGGGCTTCTTTGAAGAGCTCACGATGACGCTCGAGTGCGGCCACATCGGCGGGCTCCCCGCATCCGGACTCAACTTCGGCGGCTGCTACAATCCCGAGTACGTGACGCACTGCTCGAGGCAGCTCGACTGGTACGACGGAGGCGGCCTGGACGTCGGCATACTCAGCGCGGCCGAGGTCGACAGGTTCGGCAATACGAACGTCTCCAAATTCGGCAAGATCGTAGGACCGGGCGGATATATCAACATAGCCACGGGCGCCAAGAAGATGGTCTTCTGCGGTACGCTCACGACAGGTGGGCTCAAGGTAGGTATCGGAGACGGACGCCTCAAGATACTGAAAGAAGGATCGAAGAAAAAGTATGTAAGCGACGTCTGCCAGGTCACCTACAGCGGCCTGCAGGCTTTAAGGCGCCGCCGGCCCGTCACATACATCACGGAGCGCTGCGTCCTCGAGATGAGACGCGACGTCACTCCTGAAGATGTCCTCGCAGGAGAGCCCCTGCTAGAGCTCACTGAGGTCGCTCCCGGGATCGACGTCAAAACTCAGGTCCTCGATCAGATCGGCTTCGAAGTCAAAGTCTCACCGCAGCTCAAAAAAATGGACCCGCGGATATTCACCGACGAGCCCATGGGCTATGAACTACCGTTATAGTATTTGAAATAGTATTAGATAAAGTATCTGATCAACGCTTGTTCGAGCGGCGCCAGACGTGCTGCTCCTCGGCGGCCCTGATCAGATCATCTCTGAACATGGGATCGGCCACGGATATCAGCATCTCCGCCCTCTGCCAGTTCGGCTGACCGAGAAGGTTCACGGCGCCGTGCTCCGTTACGACGAACATCGTATGAGTACGCGGCGTCGTTATTATTTCTCCGTTGAAATGCGGCACGATGTTCGACGACACGTTCCCGTGCCTGTCCGTCCTCGTAGACGGCAGGCATATGAATCCCTTGCCGCCCTTCGACTTTATCGCGCCCAGAGTATAATCGACCTGGCCGCCTGTCCCGCTGATATGCCGCGATCCGACGCTCTCGGAACTGACCTGCCCGTAAAGGTCGACGGCTATGCACCCGTTGATCGAGATGAAATCATCGAGCTGGCCTATGACGTACGGATCGTTGACATATCCGACCGGCCTTACTCCGACCTCGGGATTCCTGTCTATCCACTCATAGAACTCTTTCGTGCCGGCCGACGTTGCGTAAAGGCCGACGCCTTTGTCTATGTTCTTCCTGCGGTTCGTGATCTTTCCCGCGTTGTAAAGATCCATATATCCGTTCGTACAGAACTCCGTGTGCATCCCCAGATCCTTTATATCCGAATCAGCGATGA
>CAMKAM010000088.1 GCA_946410475.1 uncultured Bacillota bacterium | reverse complement strand
ACACTGCGATGTTTGAAAACCCGGTGACGCAGGACAATATAGAGATACTGAAGAAATACGGATACGAGATCATCGAGCCGGCTGAAGGGCTGCTCGCGTGCGGCGACAGCGGCAAAGGCAAGATGCCGGAGCCCGAAGTGATCCTCGACTACGTGATCAGAGAGATCGCTTTCGAAAAGGACCTCGCAGGCAAGAAGGTCCTCGTTACGGCAGGCCCGACAAGGGAATCTGTCGACCCGGTCAGGTTCATCTCGAACCACTCGAGCGGCAAGATGGGATATGCGCTGGCAAGGGCTGCGATGCTCAGGGGCGCCGACGTCACTATAGTAAGCGGAAAGACAGCCATCGATCCGCCGCCGTTCTGCAAGGTCATCGACATCACGGACACGCAGAGCATGTACGACGCTGTGATGAGCGAGTCGGACGATGCAGACATGATCTTCAAGGCTGCCGCAGTAAGCGACTATACACCGGCGGTCACATACGACAACAAGGTCAAGAAGAAGGACGGCGACATGTCGATCGAGCTGAAGAGGACGAAGGACATCCTCGTCGAGCTCGGCAGAAGAAAGCACGAAGGCCAGTACATCTGCGGATTCTCGATGGAGACGGAGAACATGCTGGAGAACTCGAGGAAGAAGCTCGAGAAAAAGAATGCGGACATGATCGTGGCGAACAACCTGAAGGTCGCAGGAGCCGGATTTGCGCATGATACGAACATCGTCACACTGATCACGAAGGATCATTATGAAGAACTTCCGATCATGACGAAGTTCGATACGGCGAACGCCATAATCGACGCAGCGCTCAAAGAGATGGGCGAGAAATAGCAATATGGGAAAAAGGGCAGCGGCTCAACTGGGCCGCTGTCTGTATTTTTTAAGGTTTTGTAAAGTTTGCGGCCGCATAATGTGAGAAACAGATCGCGGATCGCTTGTCATAGTATGTGAAAAAGAAAGAAGAGGAAGCTGATGAGAGTACTGATCGTGGAAGATGAAATAAGGCTGGCCGAGGCGCTCCAGCAGATACTCAAGGAACAGAAGTATATGACGGACGTGGTACATACCGGGACGGACGGACTGGACTACGGCCTTTCGGATATATACGACGTGATAATCCTTGATGTGATGCTGCCGGGGATAGACGGCTTCACGATCGCAAAGAGCCTTAGGGAGCAGAAGATACAGACGCCGATCATTATGCTTACTGCGAGGGATTCGACGAACGACAAGGTCGCGGGACTCGACTGCGGCGCGGACGACTACATGACTAAACCATTCGTGCCCGAGGAGCTTTTGGCAAGGATCAGGGCTCTGACCAGAAGGCAGGGCGAAGTGCAGCTGAATGAGGCGGCTTACGGAGACATATCGCTGAATCTCTCGACGGGAGACCTCTCGTGCGGTGCGAAGAGCATCCACCTCAACTACAAAGAGTCGGAGATACTCAAGCTCCTGATGGCGCATACGGGCAACGCGATAAGCAAGGAAGACCTCATCGTAAGAGTCTGGGGATACGACTCGGACGCGACGGACAACAACGTCGAGGCTTACGTGTCGTTCCTGAGAAGGAAGCTGAATTTCCTCGGCTCGAAGGTGCAGATCACTGCGCTGAGGAAGGTCGGGTACAGGCTGGAGATGGAAGAGTAAGCAGATACCGGTCAGGCCGGTCGATATACAAAAGACACGATGCTCAGGAAGTTAAGGAAAAGATTCATAATAATTACGATGTCGCTGATCGGCGCGGTCCTTCTGGCCGTGACGGTCTTCGCGTGCGTGAATGTATACCATGCGGAGATGTCGAGGGTGGAAAGGTCGCTCGATGCGGGGCTCGGTATGTTCGAAGAGCGGGGCGAAGAGAGCAACAAGATCGGCGGCATGGGTGACAGGAACCCTGTAGTCACCGTCTATGTGAGCCCGACAGGAGATATCGTCCGGGCGAACACGAACATGGGATATCTGGACGACGATATCCTTGAAGAAGTTGCAGAAACAGCAACTTTTTCAGATCATGAGAAGGGAAGGATCAAGAAATACAAGCTGGCCTTCAAGAAAGAGGAAAGCGGATATGGGATCCTTATAGCGTTCGCAAGCTATAAGGAAGCAAAAAGCCAGCTGCAGGCGGCTTATCTGCTGGCGACTATGCTCTTTGCAGGAGCGATGCTGATCCTTCTTCTGATAACGATACAGCTTTCCAAGTACGCGTTCAGACCGGCGGAGAAGGCGTGGGCCCAGCAGCAGCAATTCATAGCCGACGCAAGCCACGAGCTGAAGACGCCGATCACGGCGATACTGGCGAACAACAATGTCGTTCTGGCTCACGGCGATTCGACTGTCAACGAGCAGAAAAAGTGGATAGAAAACTCGCAGGCCGAAGCTCAGCATATGAAGGAACTCGTCAACAATATGCTCTTCCTCGCAAAGTCCGAGGGAGAGGAGCAGAAGACTCTCCTGACAGATGTGTCGCTGAGCGATGTGTGTCAGGAAGCCGTCATGCAGTTCGATCCGGTGGCGTTCGAAAACGGAACGCTGCTGGAGTCTGAGATAGAGGACGGAGTCGTGATCACGGGAGATCTGACGCAGCTGAGACAGCTTGCTTACATCCTGATAGACAATGCATGCAAATACGCCGGGCTGGGCGGCAGCGTGGACTTTCGTCTGACGGGCGGGAAGGCTCCTCAGATCACGGTGAACAATACGGGCGATCCGATACCGCCGGAGGATCTGCCGCATATCTTTGAAAGATTCTATCGTTCAGATAAGGCGCGCACGCAAAAAAATCAGGCCGGCGGTTACGGCCTGGGGCTTGCGATAGCAAGGACGATCGCTGAAAAGCACGGCGCTCAGATCAAGGCGGAGAGCGACGCGCTGCGCGGGACGACGTTCACGGTTACGTTCCGCGGGAGCGGGAAATGATCCATTCAGAACACCATCTCGTACTTGTCGACCAGTTTGATCGGCTTGTACGAGAGTTTTGATTTTCGGAGGTTTTCGCTGCCCATGTCCTCTTCGCGGTTGACGAGAGTGTATCCGGCGTCCCTTGCCATGCGGCAGAAGGCGCGGTTGATCGCGGCATAGAGGCCGCGGAATTCGACGCTCGCTTTTTCGAAGTGTTCGCAGATCGTGGTTTCGGAAAGCGGCCCTCCGAGGGCGAAGGCTTCCATCCTTCCTGCGATATAGATGCAGACGCCGATGCAGCCAAGCTCAGGCGCATTGCGGAGCGGAAGCTCGATGACGCGCCGCTCATAGTCGAGGCCGCCCGCATCTTCGGGAGTGTCATTCCTCGCGGCATTCAGCCTGTCGACTAGGTCCAGCACCTCAGGCGTCATGTCCGGTGTGAACTTGCGGATCTCATGGACGTAGTCGCGCTCGAACGCGTTGACGTGGTTCTTCTTCGAGTGGAACTTCTTGCCGCGAAGCTCGGAAAGTCCTTCGAGGCTGTATACGTAGTCGAAGTACGTCCTGTCCTCGATCAGTTCCGTATCCGGGAATGCTTCCTCGAATGCAGCCTTCATATTACCCGGGATCCTCTTGATCATGAACGGCTCGCCCGCTTCATCGAAGACCTTCTTCGCTGCCAGAACAGCAGCTCTGATGCCTTCAGCCGTCGGCTTTCCATCAGCGGGGATCGGCGGGAAGATGTAGTGGACGAGGTGCTCGATGCCCTGGTTCGGGCGGTAGGTGCCTTCGATCACTATGTGGCCTTCGAGGATGTCCCAGCAAAAGTCGTGGACCTGAGCCCATGTTACAAGCGAAGAAAAGCACTGCGCGCTGGACTCGTGGTCGTAAGCGAGCAGATACTTTTTCATCTCGTCTGCGCAGTCGAGAGTGATGTCGTTTTTGAATAGTTTCATGGCCGCTCCTACTTTACTATCTTCGAGATCGCCTTGAAGTGCGGATCCGCTGCTGTGATCAGAAGATCGAAGAGTATCGACTCGTAAGCGGATATCGTCGCGCCGGCTTCTGCCATCAGTGCAAGAGCGGTATCTCTCGTGTATCTTTTGCGCGATGATACGCAGTCGCCCGCGACTATCACTTCAAAGTCAGCATCGAGGAGGTCGAGGACTGTCTGCTGGACGCATACGTGAGTCTCGCATCCTGCGATGATGACGGTCTTCCTGCCTGTCTTTTCCAGAGCGCTCTTGAAATCATCGTTCAGCCAGCAGCTGAATTCTTTCTTTTCGACGGGCTCGAAGTCTCCGAGTTTTGCGGCCAGCTCCGGTACAGTCGGGCCCATGCCCTTCGTGTACTGCTGTGTCGCTATGATCGGCAGATCGAACTCTTTGGCTCCGTCGACGAGTTTGCCGGTGCTTTCGATCACCTTGTCGTTATTGACCATCGCCGGCATCAGCCTCTCCTGAAAGTCGATCAGGACGAGTACTGTGTCTTCTCTGTTTGCTCTTGTGCTCATTTCAGTTTCCTCTCTTGCTGTATGCGTTCGTATACTTGTTATTTATATGTTTTCATATGGTTCGTGCGTATCAGTCTGCTTACAGATCCAGCTCCCACGTCCGCCTCATCGCCCAGACCTTTTCGTGGTTGGTAAGGTCGAAGAAGAGCGGGGTGATCGTGGCGTAACCCTCCTGCATCGCGATGACATCGATGTCGGTGTTCTTGCTCTCATATATGACCGGCGCGCCGGAGTACCTGAATTCGGGCAGCCCGCCTTCGGACTTTCCGGTCTCGAACCAGTTGTCATATTCTCTGATACCCAGGCGGCAGACTTTTACGCCTTTGATGTTCTCTTTCGGCTCGTTCGGAGTGTTGATGTTGACCGTGGTCAGGTTGTCGAGGCTTGGGAATTTCGCGAGCGTCCTGAGAGCGAGGTCGCAGGCGAGATCGAAATGGACCGCCTCGGAGCTGCTGACGCTGACTGCGCAGGCGGGGACGCCGCATAGGTTGCCTTCGATCGCGGCCGAGACCGTGCCGGAGTAGAGCGTGTCTGTGCCGAGGTTGCTTCCGTGGTTGATGCCGGAGTAGACCATGTCGATATCGATGCCGTTCTCTTTGTAGAGGCGCATGCCGATCTTGACGCAGTCAGCCGGCGTGCCGCCTATCATGTATGCGGCCTCGGCATTTTCGAAAGTCGTCTCTTCGACTGTTATGGTCTTGCGCATCGTGATGCTGTGTGCAGCGGCGCTCATCTGTGTCCTCGGCGCCGCGATATAGACATCGGCCCTTTCGCTGAGAGCTTCCGCGAGCCTTCTGATACCTTCGGCATTGATGCCGTCGTCATTTGCTATAAGTATATTCATATGGATGTTTCTCTTTCGGTTGTTTTGGTTTCATGGTGCCGGATGCTTACACGCCTACTACCTCTCCGAGGACTTCGCCGATCGGTACGTGGATAACGAGGTCTGCCGCTCTGTCCTGAGGCGTGGGCTGCTTGTTGATCAGCACCAGTTTGCTTCCTTTGAAATAGTTGACCATTCCCGCTGCGGGATATACGACGAGCGATGTGCCGCCTATTATGAGCACGTCGGCGTTCCTGATCGCGTTGACTGCTCCGATGACTGTGTCGTCGTCGAGTCCCTCTTCATAGAGGACGACATCGGGTTTGACTATGCCGCCGCACTTTTTGCATCTGGGGATGCCGTCAATGCAATTGTCCTCGTCCATCACGTAATCGAGGTCGTAGAATTCTCCGCAGTCCATGCAGTAGTTGCGCGCGACGGATCCGTGGAGTTCATAGACGGTCTTGCTGCCTGCGGCCTGATGGAGACCGTCGATGTTCTGAGTGACGACCGCCTTCAGCTTGCCCATCTGCTCGAGCTTGGCGAGCGCGAGGTGGGCCTTGTTCGGTTTCGCCTCTCTGTAGATGAGGTTGTGCTTGTAGTAGTCGAAGAAAGTCTTCGTGTCGCCTACGAAGAATGAATGCGACAGCAGCGTCTCTGGCGATGCGCCGTAATCCCTCTTCGCATTGTAGAGTCCCTGCTCCGATCTGAAGTCGGGCACTCCGCTCTCCGTGGAGACGCCGGCTCCGCCAAAGAATACTATATTGTTGCTCTTTTCTATTATCTCTCTGAGATCGTCAAGAATCTTGCCTTCCATTGTATTTTGACCTCCTTTTCGATAGGTGTTCGTGTTAGTTAGAGTATACCATATTTCGGC
>CAMKAM010000087.1 GCA_946410475.1 uncultured Bacillota bacterium | reverse complement strand
ATCCGCTCCCCAGCCAATCGCGGCCGGGGAGCGTCCATTTCATATCACATTATTGCGTTCGATCAAGCCCTTGCGTTCGATCAAGCCTTTGCAGCGTGTGCCGCAGCCTGGCCTGCCTGGTGCAGTGCGTACTGCTCATCGAAGTGAGCGCGGATCTTTCTGGAGATCATCACGATCACGAGTGCTATCACGATGATGGCGATGAGTCCCGGAACGAATCCTGCAGCGAGGTGTCCTTCAGTGAACAGCGTACCGAACTGGTTGACGATGAATGCTACTGTGTAGCCGACCGACAGCTGCAGTCCGATAGCGCACCACAGCCAGCTCTTGCTCTGCATCTCGGAGTTCATAGCACCGATAGCAGCGAAGCACGGAGGTGTGAACAGGTTGAAGAACAGGTAAGCAAGTGCTGTTACGGAAGTGAGTCCCATCGTAGCTGCTACTGTGCTCGCGCCGCCTGTCATAGCGAGCTCGTCTGTGTCGATGAAGTTCGTCAGCGCGAATACGACTGCGAGAGTACCGACGACGTTCTCCTTGGCGATGAAGCCTGTGATAGCTGCCGCTGCCAGCTGCCATACTCCGAATCCGAGCGGGATGAGGAGGATAGCGAACGGGGAAGCGATCGAAGCCAGGATCGATGTGTCTTCCATTCCTTCCGGAACGACCTGGAACTTCCAGTTGTATGTCTGCATCAGCTGTACGACGAGGTTGCAGACGAGGATGATCGTAGCAGCCTTGATGATGTAAGCCTTAGCACGCTCCATCATGGACCAGAACGCTCTCTTGAGGCTCGGGACCTTCCACTTCGGAAGCTCCATGATGAAGAAAGATTTTCTGTATTTGTAGCCCGTTACCGCTTTTACGAGAAGAGCGCCGAGGAAGATCAGGCAGATTCCCAGGAAGTAACTGAGTGTGCTTACCCAGCCTGCTCCTGCAAAGAACGCTCCTGCGAACAGCGCGATGACAGGGATCTTAGCTCCGCACGGGATGAACGTAGTAAGCATCGCCGTAGCTCTTCTCTCTCTTTCATCACGGATAGTACGGCTGGCCATGATAGCCGGGATACCGCAGCCTGTTCCGATGATGATAGGGATAACGGACTTGCCGGAAAGGCCGACTCTCTTGAAGATCGGGTCCATTACGGCTGATACACGGGCCATGTAGCCGCAGTCCTCAAGCAGTGCGATGAGGAAGTACATGACCATAACGAGAGGCAGGAAGCCGACAACGGCGCCTACGCCGCCTACTATACCATCTGCGATGATGGTCGTCAGGACAGCCGGGCTGTTCGCCATCTGGTCTGCTACCCAGCCCTGGAACGTCTCGATCCATCCTACCAGCCAGTCGGCGATGAATGGTCCGAGCCATGCCTGGGAAATCGAGAATACGAGATACATCACTCCGGCAAATACCAGGATGCCGACGATGACATTCGTCAGTACACTGTCCAGTTTGTCAGTCGATGTCGTCTCGCTCGAAAGTGTTTTTCTTGTTTCTACCTGTTTTACGATATCGTTTACGAAAGTAAAACGTTTGCGGTCTTCCGCGTCTACGGCAGCCTTGTCGTGAAGGTCGATGTCTGCCTGCAGATACGGAGCTTCCTGTGCTCCGCCCGCCAGTTCGATGGCCTTCGCCGTGACGTCTTTCAGGCCGTTGTTCGTGTTTTCAGTCGAAACCGTCTTGATGACCGGGCAGTTCAGCTTCTGCGAGAGCGTCTCTACATCGATCTGAGTGCCTTCTTTTTCGTTGATATCGCTCTTGTTCAGAGCGACTACTACCGGGATGCCGAGTTCCAGGAGCTGTGTCGTGAAGAACAGGCTCCTCGACAGGTTCGTAGCATCGACGATGTTGACGATAGCGTCGGGGTGCTCCTCGCGGACGAACTCACTCGTGATGCTCTCCTCAGGTGTGAACGGGGACATCGAGTAAGCTCCCGGAAGGTCGACCGCTGTGATCTCCTTTCCGGCGGAGAACTCCTCCTTGAGCGGGCCTTCCTTCTTGCCCACGGTAACGCCGGCCCAGTTACCTACCCTTTCATTCAACCCTGTCAGGACATTGAACATAGTCGTCTTGCCGCTGTTCGGGTTGCCGGCAAATGCAATTCTCATAGTGTCTAACTCCTTCTTATACTAGATTATATTAGTGTGTATGATTGCAGTCCGCCGAGTAAGCGGACAGATCCATCTTTTCGTTAGGCGGGACAAACCCACCTGCATTTTTTTACGGAAAAGTTAACATCCGCTAACTCCTCCGCAAAATTCAAGGCGCACTAAGCGCCTCAATGATCGGCTCGCCGGCGATGCCGGCAGCCTGCTGCTTACCCTTTAAATAAGGATCGCCTCTGCCAGAAGATTGTCGAGATTGTATCTTCCGTCTTTGATGACTACGATACAGTTCTTCTTTTTCTTCGATATCAGTGTGATCGGCTCGCCGCTGTAGCATCCCAGTCTGAAAAGAAATGCTGTCATCTCTTCATCCTGAGTATCGATGTCTTTGATCGTATATGTTACCCCCGGCTCCGCATCAAGCAGATTGATCTTTTCCTTATTCTCGTCAGCTGTCATTTCTTTCTGTCCCATCGCATTTATGTCCATAGCTGTTTCCATCTGAAAGTCTCCTTTCCGAGCGGTTTTTCCGCACAAAAATTAGTTTGCGCTAACCTCAGTTAGTTAATTATAACCATCAGACCGTAAATTGTCAATAAAATGTCCATAATAACCGGTCATTTCTGTACCGCCTCGAATCCTACGAGTTTGTACGACGTCGCGCCCATTACTCTTGCGAAATCCGCCTGCTGCATCTCCTGTTTCGAGAGGACGTCTGCTTCCTTTCTGCCGAGATTCACACGCGCCCAGATCCCGTCGATCTCATCGAGCGTGTTCTCGACTGTCGCAGCGCAGTTGCTGCATCTCATCCCGTCTATCGCAAGCTTGTAGCGATAAGGATAGTGGCTCTCGTCAGTATCCTCGACCTTTTTCTTTGTAATGACCTCCGGCGTTCCGCAGCAGCTCGACTTTGCCTTGCCTCTGGCCTTCTGTACCGTGCGGTATACCGCGAATATCACGAGCGCTGCTGCGCATATTATTATCAGTGCTGCCATCTTGGTTCTCCTTTACATTTTTAGTTATATTCAACTAACCACCACAAAAAATATCACATACCGCTGCGTTTTGCAAGCGGTATGTGTGTCTTTTACGTTCGTCCGGGATCTTTCCGCCGCACGCCGCGCCTGCTGCATCTACTGTGCGTTTCGGCCGATCCCGTCCAGTACTTCCTTTATCTTCTTTGAATCTATCGGTTTGGCGATATGTCCGTCCATTCCTGCATCGATGGCCTTGCGGATATCCTCCTCGAAGGCGTTCGCTGTCAGAGCGATGATCGGGATGCGGCCCACGGGGCCGTCCATCTTTCTTATCATCTCTGTCGCTTCGTAGCCGTCCATCACCGGCATCTGCACATCCATTAGGATCGCAAAGTATCTGCCTTCCGGCGCTTCGGCGAACATATCGACGGCTTCCTTGCCGTTCTCAGCCATATCCACCGCATAGCCCTCGTTTTCCAGAAGGAGCTGGGCTATCTGTCTGTTTATCTCCATATCCTCGACGAGAAGCAGCCTCGAGTCCTTGCCGAAAGTGCTGTCGCTTTCCGTTTCGGTGACGGCTTCCGCAGCCTTCCTCTCCTTCGAGATCGGCAGCCTCAGCTTCACGATCATCTTCGTGCCGCGCCCCTGCTCGGAGTCGACTTCGATCGTTCCACCCATGGCGTCGACGATGCTCTTGCTGATGGCCATGCCGAGGCCCGTGCCCTGGATGCCGCTCACTGTCGAAGTGCGCTCCCTTGAGAACGCTTCGAAGATCTGATCCGCGAACTCCTTCGTCATGCCGATGCCCGTGTCCTCCACACTGATCTCGAAGTCGGCGTTGCCGTCCGTCCCCTTGGACCTCTGCTTGAGCATCACAGTGACGCTGCCGCCCTCCGGCGTGAATTTGTAAGCGTTGCTGAGGAGGTTCAGTATGACGCGCAGGAAGCGGTTGCGGTCGAACATCAGCATCCTGTCATAGACGCCTTCCTGTTTGAATTCGTACCTGATCCCCTTCTCTTCCATCTGGCCGGCGAACATATCGAACGCGGTGCTTACTGTATCGACGATATCTGCGCTCTCGCTCGCGAGCTCCATCTTTCCGGCCTCGATCCTGCTCATCTCGAGCACGTCGTTGATCAGAGTCAGGAGATGGTTTCCGGAAACATCGATCTTGTCTATGTATTCTCTGAGAACAGGTCCTGCTTCCTCCTGCTTCGCCAGATGAGTATATCCGATGATCGCATTCATAGGCGTCCTGATGTCGTGCGACATGTTGAACAGGAACTGGCTGGCCGCCTTTCCGCGCTCTTCAGCCTGGATCTTTTCGCGCTCCAGCACCTCATGCTTTTTCCTGACATGGTCCTGGATGTACAGCATTATCGCAAGGCCCAGCATGATGATCACGATCATCATGATACCGCCTCTGTGGAACCATGCGTTGATCTCTTCCGGAGTGTTGGCGATCGCGAGCCGCTTCATGAACCACATCACAGTCGAATACAGGAGCATCGTGAACAGAGCAGCGCCCGAAAGCGATATCCCCGCATAGTCTGTGAGAGAGTCGTTGTCGACCGTACGCCAGTAGAATATGAAGCCGAGCAGGCACCAGAGGGACAGCAGAAGATAAGCATTCTCATCCATCGCCTCGACGGCTGTGAGCCTCGGGACGAGCTGTACCAACGCGAAGCTGACGCTTATCACCGTGCCGATGAGTGCGGGCACGATCACGCGCTTTTCACCTTCGATCTTAGCGATCTTGTAAGCAGCTGCAGAGGCGTATCCGAATCCGACTACAGCCCCGAAGGATGTCAGTTCCACGAACCAGTCCAAAGCGTTCCTGCCAAGAAACGCAATGAATATGGATATGATCATTATGAACACTATACTGGTCGATGTCGTGGTGAACTTTTCCGAGAGTATGTGGTCTTCCGCCATCGTAGCCAGCATCCTCGTCGCGGCGCGGTAAGCACCTATCATTCCGGTAAGTATCGCAGCAAGAGCAGACACTCCCAATATCACAAGGCCGGGAGTCCCCAGCACGGAACGCGCAACGAAGAACGTCGGCACGCCCTCGACTCCGCTGAGATTCGAAAGATCCGCCAGATATTCCTGCCAGGAGCCGTATCCGTCAGGCACCACAACGACACTGATCACGGCCAGCGCCGTGTAGACGAAGCCCGCAAGAAGTATCGCCGAGAACATGACCATCTTTGACTTTTTCAGCGGAAAATCAAAGTGCGTCGACTCCAGTGAAACGATCTCGAAGCCGACGAACGCCCACGGCGCAAGTATTACTATCGTGAATACTGCATAAGCCGGATCGTACCCCATCGTTCCGAACGCAGTGGTTATCTCGCCCCAGTCCGCGTGCGGAGCGCACATCGCTGCCACGATGAACGTTCCGACCAGAAGTATGACCGAAAGCACTGTATGGATCCGCTGGATGATCGGCTTCGCTTTTATTAGCATAGCTCCGACGCAAGCAAGGGCGACCACCGAGACTCCTACCTCAGCAAGGTAGATGTTCTGCCCTGCGATCTCGTAACTGATCCCCCGCTGGAGCATATCTCCGAATAACGTTCTTATGACTATGAAAAGCGCCGTCGCGTTCAGGAATACTATAGTCAGATACGACAGCACCACGAACCACGAGCACAGGAAGGCATGGTCCCGTCCTAAGGCCTCTTTCGTGTAAGCATATACGCCGCCGATGCTTGGCCGGCTCTTTATCAGGAACACGTAGTTGTAAGCGATAACGAGAATGATCGCCACACTGATCACCATCGCTATGATAGTTCCAGCAGGACCCGCGAGCGGAAGGAACGTCGTTCCCGGCATAACAAAAGCGCCCCAGCCGACCATGCAGCCGAAAGCCATAGCCCAGACATCTATCTGAGAAAAATATCTGTGGAATCTCCGTCGCTCTACGCCATTATATGGCTCCATTTTTCAGTTCCCTTTTCTTGCCTTGTGCACTGATTCTTGTCATCACTTAATTATAATCTACATCACGTATTACGGTCAACGACAAAG
>CAMKAM010000086.1 GCA_946410475.1 uncultured Bacillota bacterium | reverse complement strand
AAGCAGAAACGCTGAGATGATAACCATAATGACTATATATACGATTATGGTTATCAGATGTGGGATTCTTAGAAAATGGGAAATCACGGAGGCGGGTTATGGTTGGCTTTGGGGATAATTATGCCCCGATCAATAAAAGAGACGACCGTGGCCGTCCCTTTTGCTTTCATATTTTGATATCACCCGGTAAAATGCGGGATAAAAGATACTAGCCGAAGTATCTCTTCAGAAGACCTGCGAATGCTTTGCCGTGTCTTGCTTCGTCTCTTGCCATCTCGTGGACTGTGTCGTGGATAGCGTCGAGTCCGAGTTCTTTTGCCTTCTTGGCAAGATCCGTCTTTCCCTTTGTAGCTCCGTTCTCAGCTTCGACTCTCATCTCGAGGTTCTTCTTCGTGGAGTCTGTTACGACTTCGCCGAGGAGCTCTGCGAATTTAGCAGCATGCTCTGCTTCCTCGAAAGCGGCCTTCTCCCAGTAGAGTCCGATCTCCGGATAGCCTTCTCTGTGAGCAACTCTTGCCATAGCAAGATACATTCCTACTTCGGAGCACTCGCCTTCGAAGTTTGCTCTGAGACCTTCGATGATCTCTTCCGGAGCTCCGTCAGCAACGCCTACTACGTGCTCTGCAGCCCATTCCATCTCGCCTTCTTCGAGCGGAACGAATTTGTCAGCGGGCTGTTTGCACTGGGGGCAAGCTTCGGGCGGCTGGTCGCCTTCGTGGATATAACCGCATACTGTGCACTGCCATTTCATAGTCATCTACCTCCAATTTTAATATGATATCCGATATCTTACTGACATATACGACAAAATCCGTATGATTTTTATCTGTATAGTAAGCCGCGCTCTGTGCCGTGCTTTCGGCCGCCTGCGGACTTCATCAGAGATTATACCACACCGCGTACTCTTTAATCAACGAGTGAGAAAAGCGGAAAGAGATTGTTTACTTGAAAAACATATGGGAATAGGTATAATAACAATGAAAATATACAAGCAAGGAGAAAAAGAAAATGGAAGAGAAAATCATATCGGCACTGGAACAGATCAGACCTTACCTTCAGAGAGACGGCGGCGACGTACAGTTCGTAGAGTACACTGACGACAACATCGTCAAAGTCAGACTTGAAGGACACTGCAAAGGATGCGCTTTCAGACAGGCAACGATCAACGGAATGATCGCACAGGTACTTCAGGAAAGCTATCCTGAGATCGCAGGAGTAGAGGCAGTAGACTAAGGGAGACCATAGGTGAGCCGGGCAGGAAGAAAAAGGTACAGATTCAAACCGCGATTCTTTGTCATCATCGGTGTGCTGGCATTGATCGTGGTTTTGTTTGTTGCCTGCCATCTCGGCGGCAGCGGCGACGGGTCCAAGGATGGCGGATCATCCGACAAGAAAGCGAAGCCTGCGGAAGAAAAGGTAGTAAGCGTCAACGTGACATGCGCGGGCGACATCATAGGCCATTCGCCTTTGGTCGATGCGTGCAGGACGGATGACGGCTACGACTTTACGCCGTGCTTCAGGTATGTCAAGGATATCATCCAGGAGGCGGACGCTTCCATCTGTACATTCGAGGGGAGCATGACAGAACCTCCGTATTCGGGATATCCCATGTTCAGGTCCCCGAAGGATCTTGCGAAGTCGCTGAAGAAAGTAGGTTTCACTTCGATCGACATAGCAAGCAACCATTCGGCTGACAACGGAAGAAGCGGATTCGACAGCACGATCAAGACGTGCAAGGACGCAGGTCTCATCGTAGCGGGAGAGCAGGAGAACGAAGGCGATCCCAAGTATGCCATGGTCGATACGGACAAGGGCGTGAAGGTGGCATTCGTCCACTATACATACAACGACGGATCGGTAGAGCAGCCGACGGTCAACGGCATTCCGCTCGACGAATCGATGCAGAAGAGGTGCAACACCTTCTACATGGGCGACAAGGAAGGATCCGTAAAAGAGATCGCCGAGGTCTGCAAGGCGGCCAGAGAAGCCGGGGCGGATATCGTCGTAGTAGGTTTCCACTGGGGCGAGGAATATCAGCTCAAAGCAAACAGCGACCAGCAGAAGCTTGCCCAGATGGTCGTGGACGAGACGGATGCCGACATCATCTTCGGATCCCACCCGCACGTTCCGCAGCAGTACGCTCTTCTCAAAAGCGCGGACGGAAGCCGCGAAGTACACTGCTATTACGCGCTCGGCAACCTGCTCAGCAATCAGAGACAGGAGAACATCGGCAATTCGGCCGTTGAAGAGGGCGTGATCGTCAGATTCGATATCGAATACGATAAAGAAAAGAAAGAAGTAAAGAGCATCAAGACGAAGGATATACCTTACTGGGTGGATCTTTACAACAACAAGTACCGCATAGTGCCGCTCAGGGGAGATTATCAGGGCAATGATACCCTCAAGGCGTCGGGCCATCTCGAGCGGGCTCAGGCGGCGGAAAAGAGTTTGTATGACATACTTGGAAAAGATAAGAACTAAGGTAGAGGAAAACTGGAGCGAAGAAGTAGGAACGCTCAGAGAACTCATATCGATCAAAAGCGTTGCCGTCAGGAATGACGGTGACGTTCCTTTTGGGGAAGGTGTAGACGAAGCCTTCAAATACATGCTCGCGAAGGGAGAGGAGTTCGGCTTCGAATCTGTGAACGTCGACAACTACGGAGGCCACATCCAGTTCGGCGGCGGAGATGAGGAAGACCGCGACATAATGGGCATAGCCGCCCATCTCGACTGCGTTCCTGAAGGCGAGGGCTGGACGTACGATCCGTTCGCCGGCGAGATCGCTGACGGCAAGCTGTACGGACGCGGAACGAATGACGACAAAGGCCCGGCTGTAGCGACGCTGTTCGCGATGAAGGCTCTCTCGGAGCTTGACCTCATACCGAAGAAAAGAGTGCGCCTCATCCTCGGTCTCGACGAAGAGACCGACTGGGAGGGCATGCAATACTATCTGGAAAATGAAGAGATGCCGACGTTCGGCTTCACACCGGACAGTGATTTCCCGGTCGTGAACGGAGAAAAGGGCATCCTCGTTTTCGACATCGCGAAGAAGTTCAAAAAGCAGACGGCTGCGGGGCTGGAGTTTCGGAGCTTCAAAGGCGGGGAAGCGGACAATATGGTCGCCGCCTCGGCCAGAGTGATAGTCAGTTCGAAGAAGAAGTCGGACTACGATGCCATAAAGGAAAGGGCGGCTTACTTCGAAGAGATGTACGGCGTCCCGGTGCAGACGAGGGCGATGGGCAAGAGCCTCGAGATCACACTGAAAGGCGTTTCCGCCCACGGCGCTCACCCCGAGCAGGGAAAGAACGCTATCAGCTGCATGATGGCATTCCTGGGGCTGCTCGATTTCACGAATGACGACGTGACGGACTTCATAGATTTCTACAACGGATACATCGGCATGGAGCTGAACGGTGAAAAGCTCGGCTGTCGTTTCTCGGACGAAGTGTCCGGCGAGACGATACTCAATGTCGGCATGATAGATATGGACAGGAGCTCCGCGAAGCTGACTATCAATATCAGGTATCCGATCACGAAGAAGAGCGAAGACATATACGCCGGCATGGATGATGTCTGCAGCAGATATGATCTGGGAATAATCAAGCGGGCTGAGAGGGAGCCGCTGTACAAGGCACCCGATTCGCCGATGGTAGCAGAGCTTCTGACTGCTTACCGCGAGATCACCGGCGACGAGGAGACGGAGCCTCTGGTGATAGGAGGCGGGACATATGCGAGGCTGTTCGACGACTTCGTAGCCTTCGGTGCGAAGTTCCCGGGCGGGGCCGACGTCGAGCATCAGAAGGATGAATATGTGGCGCTAGATGATCTCAAGAAGATGACGGTCATCTATGCGGAAGCCATCAGACGGCTTGGCGAAGCGTAAAAACGCGTTGACTAAAATGTAAAAATTTGGTAATATATGAATCAGCACCACAGAGGTGAAGAGAGGTATCAGGATATCTCTCTTCGCTTTTTTTGTGCATGGGAGAAATGGCGGACATATGCGGACCGGATGACTAGGAAAAGGCGGCTAAAATGAAAGAGAAAGAAAGATTGATCACTAAGATGAAGCTGCCGCTGCTTGCCGCCCTTTGTGCGGCGCTCGCGGCATTTTCGGCTGCGGTATTGCTGCAGCCTGCGGCAGCACAGACCGGGATCGCATCCACGACGAAATACAACGATCTTCCGGTAAATTATGTGAAGGTCGAAAAACTATCGATGGATGATGCGCAGTTCTCGACAACGAACAGCGACATCAAGATGAAGAGCAATTGGCAGAACGCCGGTGCGAACGGAGGAGAGACGATAAATGCGATCGTATATGATTCGGCGGTGGAATGGGGCACGGCGAATACTACGGACAAGGCGAATGCGCAGATGGCGAAAAACACCGTGCCCGGATCGTTCTCGCTGCGATGGAAAAATGCCGCAGTGCTGCCCGATGGGACGAAGGCAGACGTGATATATACGTTTTCGGCCTGGAAGTTTTATCTGGGTGAAAGGCCCGGCAATATTTCGGCGGGAGCCGAGGTGTACGTACCGATCCTGCAGGGCGCGGCTTCGGTCAGCTACACGACCTACAATCCCAGAAGGGGAGTGGCGAAAACGACCGCTGCTGCGACCACGATCAAGCAGAGCATCAAGACTACGGTGAAGATAGTGAAGAGCGGGACGAATACGGCTATCGACTCCAAATATGATTCGCTGATGGTAAAGTTCCTCGATCTCGATGTCATAGACCATTCCATCGCGCATGACAAGTCGGCGGCAAAACGGTTCGCCGGAGCATATTCAGAGGGTATAGCTCTGGTGAGCGGATGGAAAAGTCCTATCTACAGGACTGCCGATACGACAACGGTGATGGAGACTGTGGGCGGCAACCAGAAGATCAGAGGGACGAAGGCGGCAGACGGGACCATATCATCGGGTTTCATCGGCTCGGCGGCGCCTCAGGGCTACAGTTACATATGGTACGGTTCGTATACGGCCAGCGGCTCCGAGGCGGGGGACAACATGGCAACAGGTATATCGATCGGACCGGAGGTATCCGTGTTCGCTTCCGCGGGGAAGGGCGGATCCATCGAAAAGCCGGGGGCGACGAACTATATCCTCAACGCGAGGACGACTTATGATTACAAGCCGGCGAAGGGATATAAGGTGAAGAGCCTGACTGTGAACGGAAGCGGTGTCAGTTTCAATGAGAAAGGCGGAACTTATACGTTCGAGAAGCTGATCGAGAGGAGCTCTTCGTACGACCATACGATAGATGTGCAGTTCAAAGGACCGTCAGTCAAATATGTATGGGATGGAGACCATCCCGACAGGAAGGTGCCCGACGGAGGAGAGGTGACTCCCGGAAACTACGGTGTGGACGACACTTATCGTAAAGGCGACGCTGTCTATGAAGAGAACGTCAAGGTCGGAGACAGGACATATCCCAGAGGGACCTGGATATTCGACGGCTGGGACAGAGAAGGAACCATAGAAGTCTGGGAGGATACCCTGATAAAAGGGAGGTGGTCCTTTCGCCCGGAATGGAACATCGAGACAGAGGTCGTGAACGGAAAGATCGAAGGCGCGGAAAAGAATATACCGGACGGAGAGAACAGGACGGTCACCTACGGTCCTGACGAAGGATATCAGCTGAAGGAGCTCACAGTCGACGGAGAGGATAAGGATACGGTGCTGAATCCGGAAGGTTATACGTTCAGCGGGATCGACAAAGATCATAAGGTAAGGGCGGTGTTCGAACTGATACCTGAACTGGAGATCCGCAAGAGACCTGACAGGAGGCATTGCAACGCAGGCGATATCATAACATATACGGTCATGGTGAAGCAGAAGATCATAGGGGCGCAGGCCCGCGGCGTCGTTGTGACAGATTCGATACCGGAAGGGCTGAGCCTGATCGAAGGCTCGATCAGCGGAGACGGGATCACCGTTGAAGAGGAATCAGAAAATGCTTACAAGATCACTCTCGGCAGCATAGGCTCAGATGAAGCTCTCGGACTCCCCGGTGAGGTCACGTATACATACCAATGTAAAGCGGCGGAAGGCATCGATGCCCACGATCTCGTGAACACGGTCACGGCCGGCGCGGAGAACGTGCCTGGGAATGTCACCGACAAGGCGGCTGTG
>CAMKAM010000085.1 GCA_946410475.1 uncultured Bacillota bacterium | reverse complement strand
GAATGCCTTCCTCAGGCCTCTTCCGAGTTCCTGGCGGACAGGTATGTTCTGCAGGTTCGGATCCGAGCTCGATATCCTGCCCGTCGCCGTCACCGTCTGATTGAAGTGCGCATGGATCTTGCCGTCGCCTGCGATCAGGGGCAGCAGTCCGTCTATATATGTACCGCTCAGCTTCGTGAGCATCCTGTACTCAAGTATCATCGGAACGATCGGATGGTCGTCCTTTATCTTTTCGAGCGTCTCGGCGTTCGTCGAGTATCCGCTCTTCGTCTTCTTTCCCGCTTTGAGGCCGAGCTTTTCGAACAGTATGGGGCCAAGCTGCTTCGGCGATTTGATATTGAACTCCTCGCCTGCGAGCCTGTATATCTCACTCGTCAGTTCGTCGACCCTTCCGTATATCTGCGCCCCGGCCTTTTCGAGTTCTGACCTGTCCACGCTGAAGCCCTCGAACTCCATAGCGGCCATGACCTCTATCAGCGGCAGCTCTATATCATAGAGCACGCCCGTCAGTTTTTCTTCTTCGAGCTTCGCCTGCTGCAGCAGGGTCATCTGCGCCGAAAGAGCACACCACTTGAGTCCGTATTCGGCGAACTCTTCGCTCCTGTCGTCATCCTCCTCCGGAAGACCGAGCGACATCTGTATCTGTCCGCTTCCCTCATAGAGTTCCTTCTCCGGAGCTATGCTCTCTCTGAAATACTCCTCACCGAGGACGTTCATCTCATAGTTGCTGCGGCCCGGGTCGAGAACGTACTGGGCTACGGCGGTATCGAAACCGGTCACCACCCTGCCGAGTCCGTACCACTTGAGCATGTAGTAATCCTTCTTGAGGTCGTGTCCCATTATCGCGGGCTTTTTCTCGTTGAGGATCGTGCAGAATCCTTCGATGACCCCGCTGTCCTTCCCGTCGATGAAGAAATATTCTTTGTCCGCGAGCACGGAAACTCCGCTGACGGAAGGGACCTTCGTATGCTCGTTGTCGCCGAAGACCTTCATCACTATGAAGCCGCCGCTGCCGATCGAACCGTCGAGCAGAGCGAGATCGTCTCTCGTCTTTATCATGACTCTGTCCACCTGCAGTTCTTCATATTTGGTCTCAGCTTCGGGCTGCGCGCCTGCGTCGAGGTTCTTAAGGAAGCTGTTGAATTCCAGTTTGAGATAAATGTCAACGAGCTTTTCTCTGTCGGCTTCCACAAGCTCTGTATCTTCGATATCCATATCCAGCGGAACGTCCGTCACGATCGTCGCGAGCCATTTGCTCTTCGTCGCCATTTCGGCGTTCTCATCCACTGTCTTTTTGACTCTGCCCTTCAGCTCGTCCTTGTGCTCGAGCAGGTTCTCGACGCTCCCGTACTCTTTGATCAGCTTGGAAGCCGTCTTCTCGCCGACTCCGGGCAGTCCGGGTATGTTGTCGGACTGGTCTCCCATAAGGCCTTTATAGTCAATGAACTGTGTCGGAGTGAAGCCGTACTTCGCTATGAAGGCTTCTTTGTCGTAAGCCTCGAACTCCGATATGCCCTTGCGTGTGATTATGACTGTCGTCTTGTCCGTCGCAAGCTGTAGTTCGTCCTTGTCTCCCGTTATTATCAGGGGCTCCATGCCCCTCTCTTCGGCAAGCCTGGCTATCGTCCCGATGATGTCATCCGCCTCATATCCTTCGATCTCGAGGATCGTGATGTTCATCGCCCTCAGTATATCCTTGAGGATCGGCACCTGCATCGCGAGCTCGGGCGGCATGGGCTTCCTGCCCGCCTTGTAATCGTCGTAGGCCTTATGCCTGAACGTGGGCGCCTTGAGGTCGAAGGCTATCGCCATATATCCCGGGTCGTAGTCGCTCCTGATCTTGTTCAGCATGTTCAGGAAGCCGTAGATGCCGTGGGTATACGTTCCGTCCTTCGTGATCATCGGCCGCTGCATCGCGTAGTAAGCCCTATTGAGCAGACTGTTGCCGTCTATTATCACTATTTTGTTGTTCTTATCCATATTCATTTCCACCTTATCCAAGAGATTTTAACACAAAAGCATGATAATACTCAACCATTCCGCTAACGGACGATATATCGTCCTATTCTTGCCGCGATTTATCGTATATTAGATAATGGATCAGGTTAGAAATATATTATTTGCTGCCTGAGATCAAGGCACAAAAGAAAGGAAGCATCGCCGGATCATGATCAGGATCGGCAGAGAAGAACTGAATATAATAAGGACGCAGACGGAAGAGAAAAGCATCCCCTGGGAGGCTTATCTTGAAGCGCTTTTGGACAAGCCGTCGAATATCATATACTTCGAGACCGCCGGCCGCCTTTACGGCATCGCCAGCTTCGGAGATGTTCTCAAGGCAAAAGCAGCAGGCCTGGACCGGCTTCCGATAAGCAAACAGTTCACCTGCCTTGGGGACAATGGCTGTATGAGAGCCAGAAAACTCTTCAAAGACGACGCTATCCTCTCTGAGATACCTATAGTCGAAGACGGCCGGCTGATCGGTGAATTCGACAGATTCGACAGCATCCTCCTGCTGCAGAGGATGCGCGACTGGAAATACAACAGATATGCGGAGAACTTCTGGCGTTCGGCCGGAAAACTCGCGCTGGTCCGCCCTGGCAGAGGGCGCAAAGAAAAGCAGCGGATATATGACGACTGGTGCCGCAGACTGTCTGACCTTGGAGCAGAGTATTCCTGCGTAGACCTCGCTGATCTTGCAGGCAGAGAAAAGGAGTACGACAAGATCCTGTTCGTCGACGAGACAGAGATGCGCGGCGCAAAAGTCTTCCTCGAACTGTTCGACGGCTTTACGCTCTCGTTCGATATCACAAGAACGTTCCAGGAGATTTGCGAGCGTATGGGGGAAACGAGGATGATAGACTATGAGGAAGCTCTCGAATTCTACAGAAAGCAGGGCGTCAATGTCATCACCCTGAATCTTGTCGATCCCGGAACACAATATACACGCAGGATACAAAGGGAGTGTCACGAAAGATACCCTGATGTCACGGACAGCACTCTGAACGAACTGATGAAAAAGTACGACGTCGGATTCTTCGACGACCTTTACGATCCCGATTTCGCGAGGACTATGGAGAGCGGCTTTTTCGCAGTCGAAAAGACAAGATCCACCCTCCGCTTACGCGAGGTCAAAAGCAGATACGTGAACATAGAAGGCGGCGAACGCCGTACAGTCGGTCAGCCCGAAGAATACTCTCACTCCATCTTTTTCTACGGAGCGTGTCTTCCCATAGGCGCCTATGTCTCCGATGAACACACGATGGAGAGTTATCTCCAGCAGATGCTGAACGAACGCGGTATCGACACAAGAGTCGTAAATTACGGCAGCTGGGGAGGCAACATAGCCTGCTTCGGCCGAATGGCAACATCGTTCATACGTGAAGGCGATACCGTTGTCCTTCTCCTCGAAGACTTCGAGATGGACGATGAGAACGCTCTGAACCTGTGGGAACCGCTCGAAAAGAATGATATCCCCTCAGAGTGGCTGCTCGACAATCCCTTCCACTGCAATCACCATGTGATGAAGTGCTACGCCGAAGCGATATTCGAAAGGCTCGATCTCTCCGAGAGGGAAACAGCCAAAACCTCAGTCATAGAGAGACAGCCCGGTACCGTCAAACTTTTCTATACAGACAAATATTTCTATGGATGGGAGCCGCCCGGCGGCGCAGAAAAGATATGCAGCTGCAATATCAACGGCAACCCGTTCACGCTTGGACACAGACATCTGCTGAAGACCGCATCCGAGATGATGGATCACGTCATCCTGTTCTCGATCGAGGAGAAAGCAGACATGTTCACATACGCAGAGCGTTTCACTATGGCCTATGAGGCCGCAAAGGAATTCGGCAACGTCACCGTCGTTCCGAGCGGAGTCTTCCTCAGCAACGTGACGCTGTTCCCTGCTTACTATGCCAAAGTCTACAAAGGCGACGTGCAGGAGCAGGCCGAAGCCCACATAAGGACATTCTCGGAGATCGCTGATATACTGGGTATCAGATACCGCATCGTCGGAAAAGAACCCCACGACCCGGTGACGAACGAGATCAATAACGCGATGATCGCCCTGATGCCGGGGTTCGGTCTGGAACCTGTCATCATAGACCGCATGGCTCTGGACGGCGAACCGATCACCGGCACAAGAGTCAGGAAGCTCGCGGAAGAAGAACGCTTCGATGAACTTGAAAGATACATCCCAAAAGCGACCATGGCTGTCATAAAGGGCGAGCCTGCAGATGGTCAGTAGTAAGCTGGATCGATATGTCACTATTCGATAGGATAAAAAAGGCTGAAAGACCGCCTCAATACGGCAAATATCTCTTTCTCCTGGTGTGCATCTGGACGCTTTCGTTCGAGGAACCCATCACGCACCTGGACTTTCCTTATATTACCCTGTTCAGGAACGTCCTGCCGATACTCGCGATAGCTTACTTTATTCTGGATCCATACACGGACGACAGCTCTTTAGAGGGCCGCAGCGGTTTCGGCGGCAGACTGCATGCTCTTACGCAACCCATGGCCGTCCTCGGAATGGTATTCGCCGCCGCAGGTATAGTCGGCTGGATCATGAACGGATATCAGACATTCAGCATCACAGTGCAGGCCATGTACGAACATATCAGGTTCTGGATCTGCCTCTGGGCTTTCATGTCCGTCCTCTCGACTTTCCCGCTTGAGAAATACGCCAAAAGACTGTTCTGTCACGTGGGGCTGCTCTCGGCGATACTCATCGTTCTGACGACAGTCGATATCATCTTCCATATCTGGGGCAGACAGATCTACAGGTTCGGTATAGGAAGCATCCAGCTGTTCTACGGTCACCCGTCCTATTTCGGCGCTCACTGCGTCTTTCTGCTTGCGATGCTCTGTATACTGATCCCCTATCTGCGGCTGATCGATGATGAGGAGAGCAGGCGCGTGCCGCGATGGTCCGTTACGGCGACCGTCCTGATGTGCTGCATGCTCGTACTCGTTCTTACGACTATCAGGACCAGACTTATCGGTTTCGTTGCAGCATTCATTATCCTTTTCATATATATGATAGTAATAAAAAAGAAGCTTCACCCGGGCATCATCCTTGTCGGAGTTCTGGTCGCCCTTGCGATAGGATGGCAGAGGATCTACTTCTTTTTCTTTTCTAAATATTCATATACGATGGCGCGCGGACAGTTCGCAACTAACAGCCTCGATATAGCGCTCAACAACATGCCCTTTGGGGCCGGATTCGGTACGTTCGGCTCAAGAATGGCTCAGATCCATTACTCGCCTCTGTACTTCAAATATCATATGATGCTGACCACCGGCATGCAGCCTACTCATCCGAGCTACGCATGCGATTCGTTTTATCCGATGATACTCGGAGAAAGCGGATGGCTTGGCTTCATAGCCTACATGCTCCTGATCGTTCTGCTCGTCAGAATGATATTCGGGATGCAAAGGCTCGATGCGGAAACGGCATCAGCTGCAGGAATACAGCGTATGACCGTTTTCACAGCTATGATCCTTGTGCTCTACGAACTGAGCGAAACTACGGCCACTCTCGCGCTCTCCGAGACATATTCGGTGCTGATCGCGCTGGCCCTTGGACTTGCGATAGCCAAATGCCGAAGACCTTTTATTTCGCCTTTATCGTGATAGTGCCTGTCGCTTTCTCTTTGACTGTCGCCTTGATCGAATAGGATCCCTTTGAGGGAGCTTTTATCGTCTTGACTTCATCACCTGATATATCGAATTCGTATGCCGGCTTGGCGTCTGTGTCAGGAACGTCATCTATGCTCTGCTCTTCAAGATCCAGAATAAGACCTATAGTTACCGTTCCTTTTTCCAGCGATGGTTCGACGACTATCATCTCACCTTCATCTACCTCAAGACTTCCGGACAGGAAGAACGAATCTTTTGCAGCTTTATCCGCAGTTATCACTACGTTCTTCGCATCACTCGCATCACACTTGAACTCTCCGCTTCCGCATCCGGTCAAGGCGAACGCAGCGACCATCATCAACACAACAAGCAACAAGCTCAACGACCTTCTCCACATCATCGACGACCAGTATGTCGATACAGTTGACATCCCAGCCATCGTCGAACAGGCGATGCCAAAATTGCTCGAGGAACTCGACCCTCACTCCACATACATAGGCGCAAAGGAAGCT
>CAMKAM010000084.1 GCA_946410475.1 uncultured Bacillota bacterium | reverse complement strand
ATTTCTGTAAGTCCCATACTATTTCTTGTCTTTGTTAGTGTACTGTACCGGCTGGCCTTCATAGTAACCTGACTCGTAAGATACCAGCTCACTTATTTCTTTAACTCTTTCTGTCGGCTCGTAGCCTTTCTGCCCGAATATGTCCTCATGGAGATCTATTACATTGGACTCCAGCGTGATCGGGACATCATACCATATCCCGTTAAGCTGAGCTCCATCCCATGTGTACGGCCAGCCGACGCTGTCAGCGATCTTTATGCTCTTCTGTTCCCAGAACAATTTCATCAACTTGTCAGTCGGTATGTTAGTTGAGATCTCCGGCAGAGCATTATCGCAAACGTCATTGATCTTTTTCAATCCTTCAGTCTTTTCATCAAAGACTATATCTCTTCCCTTTTTGATCGTGGCTTCGATCGTATTCCTGATCCTCGAAGCTCTCTCTGAATCGCCTCCGCCGACCTTTCTGATCCTACAGTAAGTAACGACCTGGATGCCGTTTAGCTTTTGCTTTCCTGCCTTTTTGATCGGTGTCTCATCTCCCTGAAGGCTCTTGTTCGTGTCCTTTATATACTTGTTCATCTCGTCGATCTCATAATCATGGATCGTCATTTCGAGACCGCCCAGATTGTCGACCACATCGGCGACCGTTGCCCAGTCGACCCTTACGAACTCTTTGATGTTCAGATCAAGGTTCCTGTTGATTGCCCGCATCGTGTTGATCGGTCCACCGTAAGCATGAGCATGCGTGAGCTTGTCGATCCTCAGTTCACCGACTTCGTCCAGCTGGAGGAAGGAGTCCCTTACGACCGAGATCATCTTGACCTCACCGGTGCTCTTTTTGATGCTCATTATGATCATGGCATCGCTACGGCAGGTATTGATATCTTCGCCTTTTCGCTTATCGATACCGAGGATCAGGATATTCCTGTAATCCTTCAGATCTTTGGCGACCTGCTCGTCTATCTCAAGATCATCCGAATCGAGCGTTACGTGATCCATCGAGTCAAGCTTTTCCTTAGCCCAGTCCATTCCATGATGATATGCCACGGCTCCGGCTGCGCCAAGCGCTATCAAAAGCACGATGATCACTGCGATCGCTATCTTCAATCCTTTTCTTTTTTTCTTTTTCTTATTACCGTTGTTCCTGTTCGGTGTGACACCCACTTCGGTCATAGGTGTCACATCAGGATTCTTACTAAGATCAGACATCCATCAACCTCACAAATTCTTCTGTCCTTGCGCATATGTCTTCCGCTCCGAAAACGGCAGACCCTGCGACTGCTATATCCGTTCCGCTACTGATCACTCTTCCTATATTATCTGTCGTTACGCCCCCGTCTATCTCTATGGCGAACGAGAGGCCTCTTTCCTCTCTCATCTTCGCCAGCTGTTCGATCTTCGCAAGCGTACTCTCGATCAGCTTCTGCCCTCCGAATCCGGGATTGACGCTCATTACGAGAACAAGATCGACTTTATCCAATATATTCTCGAGAGTCCATACAGGTGTAGCCGGATTGATCGAAACTCCTGCCCCGACTCCCAGCGACCTGATGTACTCCACGCTTCTGTCGAGATGTCTGGTCGCTTCCTGGTGTACGGTTATATATTTCGTGTTCTCAGTGACGAATCCTTCAGCATACTTATCAGGATCGTCTATCATTAGATGGACATCGAACGGCAGTCCTGTCTTCCCCAGAAGACATTTCATCACATATGGTCCGAAGCTGATATTCGGAACGAAGTGACCGTCCATGACATCTATGTGCAGCAGTCCCGCCCCGCCTTTTTCCGTCTTTTCAACGTCTTCGGCAAGATGCGAAAAATCAGCTGATAATATCGATGGTGCAAGGATCTTCATCATTCTCTCCCTTGAATGTGTCGTTTTCAATAACTGTTGCTTTTCCTTATATCTTCGAGCTGTGACACATAAGAGTCATATCTCGATTTTTTGATCTTTCCATTCTCTACCGCTTCTGTCACAGCGCAGCCCGGTTCGGCCAGATGCCTGCAGTTATCGAAACGGCACTTTCCGATAAGCGGTCTCATCTCCGGGAACATGAACTGCAGGTCGGCTTCTTCCTTTCCGGGTATCTCGAACGATGTGAATCCCGGTGTGTCATATATTACCGCGCCGCCCGGAAGGATGAACGACTCGACATGTCGCGTCGTGTTCTTTCCTCTTCCGGTCTTATCAGAAAGCTCTCCGGTGATCGCTTCGGCCGAAGCCTTAAGCATATTCACTATCGTCGACTTGCCGACGCCCGATGCACCGGCAAACGCTGTCCTTCCGCTTCCGATCGCAGACAGGAGCTCCTCTTTTCCCTCTCCCGTCTTTGCTGATATGGACACGAGCGGATAGATGTCGCTGTAAGTTTCCTGCAGCATCCTCAGAGTTTCCTCATCGGCTTCGTCTATTTTGTTCACGCATATCATTGCATGCGTATCTGCTTCTTCGGCCATCACGAGCAGTCTGTCTATGACGCCCGGAGCAGGTGCGGGCCTGCCGACAGAAACTACTATGCAGAGTGTGTCCACATTCGCTATCGGCGGCCTTATGAAACTGTTCTTCCGCGGATACAGCTTCGTCACAAAAGCCTCCATATCGCCTTCATGTGTGACCTCGAATTCGCATTCGTCTCCAACGAGCGGCGTCTGTCCTCTTTTCTTGAACACTCCTCGTGCCCTGGACTCATAGACATCATCTCCGTGTCTGACATAATAGAATCCCGAAAGCGCTTTGACTATCCTTCCCTTCATCAGGAAAGCTCTCCTGTCTCAAAGTCGACGTTGCGTCTCATTACAGTATCGTTATCGAATACGACTGTGATCGTACCCTTTCCTGTACCCTTGATCTTGAGCGTCTCGCCTTCTTTTTCCTTCTGTCTCTGAGCATTTGAGATGACGTTTCTTGTACCGTCATCATCAGATACAGTTACAGTCAGATAGAATACATCGTTTGCCGCATCAGCATAGTCTATGTACAGCTGTACTGTCGACGAGCCGGCCCCTTTGCTGATCGTGAATCCTATGGTCTTGCCCTTTTCAAGGGTCGATCCGGCACTATACTGCTGGTCGATGACCTGTCCTGCCTTATAGTCGCCGTTCGTCTCTTCCGATATATTACCGACCTCGAAGCCCGCATTTGTTATGGCAGCCTTCGCGTCTGACTCACTCATTCCTATCAGGTTCGGCACTTCTCCTTCTTCCTTGCCTTCGCCGTCACTGACTTCTATCGTGACAGTGTCACCTTTCTTCGCCGTCTCTCCGGCACCCGGCGACTGGTTCACGACTATGCCCTTTGTTTGAGGCGCCGTTACGACTCTCACTTCGACATCATATTCTGAATCCTTCAGGAGTTTCTTGGCGTCTTTTTCCGAAAGACCTATGACGTTCGGTACCACGCCCTCATCAGATCCCTTTGATACGGTCAGTTCTATAGTCGTGTTCTTTTTCACCTTTTCTCCGGCAGGCGGATTCTGATCCATGACCTCACCTGTCTTGTACTCGTCGCTTACTTCATATTTCACTACATCTACGTCGAGTTCCTTCGCCTTGGCTATCTCTTCCGCCTCTTCGACCGTCCTTCCGGTAAAGTCGGGCACTTCGATATTGGCTTTTCCTATGATCCCTAGCGAATGAGCAGCGATAGCGAGACCTGCCACTATGGCAGCTATCACTATCAAAGCAGTTACGATCTTTCTCTTCTTCCTCGAATTCGCCGCTGCAACCGCAGGCGGGATCGTCTCTCTTTGTACCGGGACCTGCTCTTCGTCGTATATATACGGTTCGGACTGGACCGGTTTCATGTTCTGCTTTTGATCTGAACCCATGAACACAGAGTTTCCGACGACCCTGCTGACAAGGTCTATATCATCAAGAGCTTCGATCAATTCCTCTGCGCTCTTGAAACGGTTGCTCTGGAACTTGTCCGTTGCTTTCATTACGATCTTCTCGAGCCCCGGAGGGATACCGTCAACGAGTTTTGACGGCGGCGTTATCGGCTCATTGATGTGCATGAGAGCGACACTTACCGGATTGTCCGCGTCGAACGGCACCTGACCGGTGAGCATCTCATACATCACGATGCCCAGCGAATAGATGTCGCTCTTCTCGTCGACATATCCGCCTCTCGCCTGCTCCGGTGAGAAATAGTGGACGGAGCCCATGATCGTCTCGCTCGTTCCGTCTACTATCGTCGTCGTGCTGATCGCCTTCGCTATGCCGAAGTCCGCTATCTTGCAGACACCGTCCTCGTTCACGAGGATATTGTGCGGCTTGACGTCTCTGTGGATAATGCCGTGCTTGTGAGCGGCGGCAAGTCCCGCGGCGATCTGCTTCGAATAATCTATCACTGTATTATAGTCCAGCGGAGCTCTCTGCTTGATAAGGCGGCTGAGCGGCATGCCCTCAACGAGCTCCATTACTATATAATTGATGTTTCCTTCTTTTCCAACGTCATAAATGCTGACGATGTTCGGATGCGAAAGACTCGCAGCAGCGTGCGATTCCTTTCTGAAATTGTTTATGAACTTGTCATCGTTAGTGTACTCCGGCTTCAGGATCTTCACAGCCACCGCCCTGTTGAGAAGACGGTCTTTCGCCTTGTATACGACAGCCATACCACCGTCGCCGATCTTTTCAAGAAGCTCGTACCTTCCTACGATCACTTTACTGCCCATCTGCAGCCTCCCTTCGGTTTTTCAGACACACCACTGTGATGTTGTCTTTTCCGCCCGCGCTGTTCGCCTGTTCAACAAGGTCCAGAGCCAGCGTTTTCATATCATGCCCGGTATCGATCAATTCACACATTTCATCTTCTGTGACTTCGTTATACAGTCCGTCAGTGCAGAGAAGGATGACATCTCCTTCATCGAGATCGATCTGATAAAAATCCGGTCTCACATTCTCCTCGGCTCCGACAGCTCGCGTTATCACATTTCCGCGTTCGTGTACCTTGGCCTCGTCCGGCGTTATGACGCCGAGCTTGAGGAGAGTATTGACGTAAGAATGATCTTCCGTCACCTGAAATATACTGCTGCCGCGCTTCAGATACGCGCGGCTGTCGCCTATGTTTACAAAATAAGCTTTATTGTCGTTTATATAGCATATAACGAGCGTGGTCGCCATACCTCTGCTGTCCGGGAACTCCCTTGCTATCGAGAGGATGCTTGTGTTTACTTCGCTGATGCAGTCCTCGAAGGAAGCCGCCAGTTCAGTCTCATCCTCTATCTTCGAGAGGTCGTGCCTCCTCACATAATCAGCAACACAAGTCACGGCTGCCCTGCTGGCCACTTCACCTGAATTGTTACCGCCTACACCGTCGGCGACGACATACAACCGGTCCTGCGGCATAACAAGGCAGGCGTCCTCGTTGTTACTTCTCGTTATCCCTTTGTCGCTTGCAAAACTTGCTTCGATCATCTGATGCTTGCTGCCTCCGGATCGATTATGCTTCCTGTTTTTCTCATCTTGCAGATGAAGAACCCGTCTGTGCCGTCGATGTTCGGCATGAACTGTCTGCTCTCCTCTACACTGAACTGGTTCGTCTTGCGCAGGAAGTCCGCAACTACACGTTCGTTCTCATACGGGTTGATCGTGCATGTGACATACATCAGCACACCGCCCGGTTTGACATAGTTAGCCGATGCGCGAAGTATAGCCAGCTGCTTAGCAGGCAGGAGTTCTACTTCGGCCTCATTTTCTTTGTATTTGATCTCCGGCTTTCTGCGGATGACTCCGAGTCCCGAACACGGAACGTCCAGAAGTACGCTGTCCGCTTTTCCTATCATCGTGGAGTCGACCCTTGTGGCATCCCAGGTCCTCGTCTGTATGATGTTGATGCCGAGTCTCTCAGCTTCACGATCAGCTATCTCAACTCTTCTCTTATATACATCGGAAGCGATGACAAGGCCCTGATTGTTCATGCGCTCAGCGATAGCGAGGGATTTACCTCCCGGAGCCGCGCACATATCCATCACGACATCGCCGTGCTTCGGATCGAGCATCTGAGCGACCATCTGTGCCGCTTCATCCTGCACCGAGAAATGACCATCCTTGTAGAACGATGTGTCGAGGAGGCCGGGGCCCTTGACGTGCAGGGCGTTGCTCGCGAATTTTCCTTCCGTGACTTCAAATCCTTTGCCCTCGAGTTCTTTGATCATATCCGGCTTCATGATCTTCAGCCAGTTCAGACGGATGCATACGCTCGGCGTCTCGTTTCCTGCCTTCAGAAGATCTTCGACGAAATCGACATCGTATGTCT
>CAMKAM010000083.1 GCA_946410475.1 uncultured Bacillota bacterium | reverse complement strand
CATGATCATCGTATTTCATGATCGCTCTATGTCATGATCATCGTATTTCATGATCATTTTATTTCATGATCTTTTTGATTTTGCGACCCTTTCTCAGGCTGATGATGTTGACTATAACGATCGCGTATCCGAGCAGAGTGACGGCTCCGCCGAGTGCGAGCGATGCTTTGCTTAATCCTCTCATATCCGTGCCTCCTTGTGTTCCTTTGTGATGCTGCGATCTACTGACATTCGGAATCGGTGATTTGCTGATCTTCGGGATCTGCAAACTGCTGATCTTTGGAATCTGCGATCTGCTGATCTTCGGAATCTGCGATCTGCTGATCTTCGGGATCTGCAAACTGCTGATCCTTGAAAACTGTGATCTACAGATCCTTGAAATTGAACTGTCTCTTGCCTGAAGCGTAGTCGGCTACGATGTGGCCGTCGCCGTACAGCTTGTATTTGTATGTCACCAGACCCTCGAGTCCGACCGGACCGCGGGCGTGGAGTTTGCTTGTACTGATGCCGACCTCAGCGCCGAATCCGTATCTGAATCCGTCGGCGAATCTTGTCGAGCAGTTGCGGTAAACGCCGGCTGAATCGACGTTGTCCAGGAAGCGCTCCGCTGTCTCATCGTTTTCGGTGATGATGGCGTCGGTGTGGTGCGAGCCGTTCCTGTTGATCAGGCTGATGGCCTCGTCGACACCTGCGATGCTTCTCATGGTCATCTCGTAGTCGAGGTATTCCTTGTAGTCGCCGTCCATGTCGACCTTGATGTCTACGCCGGCGGCCTCTTTGCCTTTGCTTACTATAGCGCGGGCGAGCTCTTCTTTGTCTATGTCCTCATGCACGAGGATGACTTCGGCTGCGTTGCATGCCGATACGTACTGTGTCTTCGCGTCGGCGATGATGCGGGCGGCTTTCTCGAGATCGGCGTCCTTGTCGACGTAGATCGTGCAGATGCCGTCAGCGTGTCCCATGACGGGGATCTTCGTGTTAGCCATTATGTGCTGGACGAATGCGTTCGAACCTCTCGGGATGACGAGGTCGATCGAGTCGTGGCAGGAGAGCAGGGCGTCGACGCCTTCGTGGCTCTCGACGAGAGCGCAGAAGCCTTCGGGCAGTCCCGCTTCGATGCCCGCGTTATATATGACTTCGAAAAGTTTCTTGTTGCTTTCTTTTGCTTCGCTGCCGCCCTTGAGGATGGCGCAGTTGCCGCTCTTGATGCAGAGCGCGGATATCTGTACCAGCGCGTCCGGGCGCGATTCGAAGAATACTCCGATGACGCCTATCGGGCATGTGACACGGACGAGCTCCAGCCCTTCGTCGAGTTCGCGGTCGAGCTGCTTTTTGAACAGCGGGTCCGGGAGCTTGATCAGGTCGAAAATACCTGTGACGCAGTCGTCCATCTTGTGCTCGTCGAACTTGAGTCTGCCGAGGATCGGGGCGGGGAGATCCTTTCCGTTCTCAAGGTCTGTCATGTTCGCCTTGAAGATCTCTTCGCTGTGAGCTTCGAGAGCCGAAGCTATGGAAGCGAGCGCGTCGTTCCTCGTTTCTTCACTGAGTGAAGCCATCTTGAAACTGTCAGCTTTCATGTCCTTCGCAAGTAAAGCGTAATCAGTCATCGTTTTTAATCCTTTCCTTTTCTATAAATATATCATTTCGTTTTCGGACCGGTCTCTTTAGACGATCAACCGCGTCGCGAGGATGCGGGAGATCACATTGAGCTCCAGATCGTTCTCGCATGCCGGTGTCGCCAGCACGAGGTAACCCGCGGAGGAAGCGACCGGCTCTTCGATATCCTCCTCGGCTATTCCGAGAGCATCGATATCGATGAATGTGAAGCCTTCTTTTTCGGACACATCAGCGGTGATCCGGAATCGTCCGTCTCTTCCGATCTTCACGGCCGGGCCGTCTATGCCGTAGTCGACATACGGACCGTATGGCGCCGTTTCGGCAGGCCTCCTGCCCTCTATTATCAGTTTGCCGCCTTTGAGCTCGCTGCTCTTCACTATCCTGATCTCAGGACGCCGGTCCGCCCCGCCGGATATCATTACCGGGAAGCCGAGTCCGCGCATGGCTGCGTGCATGTCGACGCGGCTAAGAGCGCTCAAAAGACGATATAATTGTAACACATCATCATGGTTATGAAGCAGTATTTTTTCCCGCAGTCCGTCGTCGCGGCTGCTTAGCCAGTCGTAATACATCATGACGCTCTTTCCGCCGTCTATCGTGTCCTTGCGGAGATTCCACAGCCCCATGAAATTCTCGAGGGTCGTCTGCTTCAGATTCGGCGTGAAGGCGTTGATGCCTGAGTGCTTTTTCACGACGGGGTAAAGATCGAAATCGAACGGCCTGCGCTCTATCGGGATGCGCAGGGCTTCGGCGCGCGTGTACGTGAACGGCATGTCGAAGCGGTGTCCGTTGTAGGTCATGACCATGTCGAGCTCCGCCAGCTTTTCGAGGGTGGCTTCCAGCACAAGAGCCTCGTCTTCGATGCTCTCGGCGAGGTACTGCGTGACTGTCGCGACGCCCGAGCTGACCTCGCAGAAACCGGACAGTATCACATGATCGTGGGCCTTCATCAGCCCTGTCGTCTCTATGTCGAAGGCGGCGAAGTCCATCCCGCCGAAGTACATGTCGAACAGGCGGGACGAATATTCATCGAGTTCGGTTTTTCGTATTATCGTTTCCATGGGTGTATTCTACCACATAAGCTGCCGGATAAATCAGAGAGCTTTGCAGTAAAGTGAAAAAGCGTGTCACTTTGAGTATAAAAAGTGATATAATTACAAAACGTTATATGCGGAGCGGCCGCATATACAGGTGAAATTGAAAGGGAATGGAAAGAGAGCAGAAAAATGAGCGCTATAGGTGACATACTCAAAGACGCAAGGAAGGTCGTAGTTAAAATAGGAAGCAACGTGCTTTCGGATGAGAACGGCTTTGTCGACAGGGACAACGTCAAGGATATCGTCGATCAGGTGATGGAGCTCGTCGAGGACGGCAAGCAGGTAGTCATAGTAAGCTCCGGCGCCGGAGCCTGCGGAATGGCGACGATCCACAAATGGGCAAGAAGAAAAGACATCAACTACAGACAGGCTCTGTGCGCTATAGGCCAGGTGGAGCTGATGATGGAATACAAGGAAGGGTTCGGAAAGTACGGCGTGCATGTGGGCCAGATACTGCTTACTAACGAAGACTTCTCCGACGCAGACAGAACGCTCAGGATCAGGAACACGATATATACGCTCGTCGACGAGGGAGTCATCCCCATCATCAACGAGAACGACAGCGTAGCGGTCGACGAGATCAAGATCGGCGACAACGATGCTCTTTCGGCTCTGGTCGTGACGCTTTGGGATGCTGACGCTCTCGTATTCCTCAGCAACATCGAAGGGATATACGACAAGGATCCGGGCGCGAACGAAGACGCGAAGATGATCGAGGAGATCTACGACATCGACAAGCTTCTCGACACGATAGAGATCAAGGGAACGAGCAGCTTCGGCACGGGCGGCATCGCAACGAAGATCGAGGCGGCAAGGAGGGTCAACGAGTACTCGATCCCGGCCATCCTGCTGCACGGAAAGAAGAAGAACATCCTTATCGACGCCCTGAACGGGGAAGCGAAGGGCACGATATTCTACGGAAAAGAAGTGGCGTTCAAGTAAGCAGCGCTCAAGTAAGCAGCGCTCATAATCAGGAGCACTCAAATAAGGAGAATATAGATGAAAATTGGATTCATTGGAACAGGAAATATGGGCGGAGCGATACTGAAGAGCTACGCCAGAGTCGCGGAGGAGCAGGGAAACGAAGCTCTCGCTTTCAACAGGACGAAGGCGAAGGCCGAGGCGCTGCTCGAGGACGTGAAGAAGGACAGCGGAAAGAGCTTTGAGATAAAGGACTCCCTCGCGGAGCTCGTCAAGGACTCGGATATCGTGTTCATGTGCGTAGAGCCGCAGAATTTCGACGACGTCATGCCGGGCGTAGCCGAGGCTTTCGGAGAGGCCGGTGAGAAGATACTCGTATCGATCGCCGCAGGCATCACGATAGACTATCTCGAAGGCAAGCTCGGAAAGGACGCGAAGATCGTCCGCACGATGCCGAACACACCGATCATGCACGGCCTCGGCGCGACGGCGATGGTAAGGAACGCGAACATCAGCGATGAGGATATGGAAGCAGTCAAAGCCGTATTCGAGGCGGGCGGCATCACAGGCGAAGTGACGGAAGACCTTATCGGCGCGGTCATTGGAGTAAGCGGCAGCAGCCCTGCCTATACATATATGTACATCGATGCCCTCATCAAGGTGGGGACGGACAACGGACTCGATCCGGAGCTCGCGAAGAGATTCGCGGCTCAGGCGGTGATGGGAGCAGGAAAGATGGTCCTGACCGCAGACGAGTCACCGGCACAGCTTTGTGACAACGTATGCTCGCCGGGAGGAACGACGATCGAAGCCGTCAAAAAACTGAGAGAGGAAAACTTCGAAGAGATCACTGTACGCGGCGCGCAGGCATCTGTGGACCGCGCGGAAGAGATGTCGAAGTAAAAGGGGTTTTAAGTGATATTCAAGGAAGAGACGTTATCATCGGAATACAGATTCAAAGGACGCATCGTGAACCTCAGAGAGGATGAGGTCACGGTGAAGAACGGGACGTCGATGCGCGAGATCGTGGAGCATCACGGCGGCGCCGCGTGCGTCGCTGTCACGAACGACAGAAAGGTCATCCTCATCCGCCAGTTCAGAAAGGCCTTCGAAGACGTGATACTCGAGATCCCGGCGGGAAAGATCGAACCGGACGATCCGGATCCGCTCGGCACGGTCAAAAGAGAACTGAAAGAGGAGACCGGATATACGGCGAAGAACTGGACGCACCTGTCATCGATCAAGCCGTCAGTCGGATACACGACAGAGATCATCCATCTGTATCTGGCGACCGATCTCGAAAAAGGCGAGACTGATTTCGATGAGAACGAGGCTATAGACACGGTATACATGGACTTCGATGAAGCCTGCGCGAAGGCGGTAAGCGGAGAGATCACAGACGCCAAGGCGGTCTGCGGACTGCTGATTGCGAAGGAGCATCTCGCCCGGGAGTAAGGCCGGGCATAAGACCATCGTAAGAGGAATAGGGAAAGAAAATACCACGTGGTTATTGTAAACCAATCCCGCGGGTAGTATACTGTGCATAGTGATCGAAAGGAGTCAAGACTATGCAGCTTGAAGGATTCATAGACTATTTGAAAAACGAAAAGGGCAAGTCCCACAATACGCTCGAGGCTTACAAGAGGGATATTGCGGGCTTTTTCAAATTCCTGGACGGAAGAGGAACGAGTGAGCCTGACGAGGCCGGAAACTCGGATATAGTAGCATTTCTGATGGACCTTAAGGACAGCGGAAGAGCGCCTGCCACTATCAACAGAAAGATGGCGAGCGTAAGGGCTTACTATAACTATCTTCTGGAGAAAGGCCACATAACGCAGAATCCTACGGCTAACATCAAGACTCCGAAGGTCGAGAAGAAGGAGATCGAGTACCTGACGATCGAAGAAGTGGACAAACTGCTTTCGATGCCTGATGACAGCATCAGGGGAAGACGCGACAGGGCGATACTCGAGCTGCTGTATGCTACAGGCATCAGGGTCAACGAAGTCATAGCTGCCGACGTCAAGGACGTGAACCTGAGGATCGGGTTCTTCACGTGTCCGGGAGATGCCGGAAAGGCGCGTATCATCCCGATCGGAAGACCGGCAAAGGCGGCCGTCGAGGAGTACATCTTCAACGCCCGCGACATGATGGTCAAGGACAACAAGGACGAGACGGCGCTGTTCGTCAACTATTACGGAAAGCGTATGACGAGGCAGGGTCTTTGGAAGATCATGCGCGAATACGCATCGAAGGCAGGCCTGGAGCAGAAGCTGACTCCGCACATACTCAGGAATTCGTTCGCTGTACATATGGTGCAGAACGGAGCGGACCTGAAGTCGCTGCAGGAGCTTCTGGGGCATGAGGATATTTCGGCGACACAGATCTATCTGTCCGTCACCAAGAACAGGATCAAGGACGTTTACGACAAGACTCATCCGAGAGCCTAATCAGCAAAGATAGTATGAATCAAGTATCTGCAATAGATCTATGGACGATATTTCTCACGGCGTTCTTTGTCACGCTGGCGACGACTCCGTTGTCGATAGTACTGGCAAGGAAGACCGGAGCGATGGATGTTCCCAAAGACGCAAGGCGCGTTCATGACCACCCGGTCCCCAGGATCGGAGGGATCGGCATCTTCTTTGGGATCATGCTCAGTTATTTTGTTGCGATAAAACTCGGGCTTTGCGACCATCCGGACGTGGGGCCGCGGGAGATCTACGGTGTTTTCCTCGGAGGCCTTATCATATTCATTGTCGGACTCATAGATGACGTCAGG
>CAMKAM010000082.1 GCA_946410475.1 uncultured Bacillota bacterium | reverse complement strand
CTTGACCAGTCTTGACCAGTCTTGATCACTCTTAACCACTCTTGATCAATCTCGATCAATCTTCATCAATTCCGTCTGTTTCCTGATGCTCTTGAGGTATTCTTCAGTTTCGTCTGTTTCCTGATGCTCTTGAGGTATTCTTCAATTCCGTCTATTTCCTGATGCTCTTCAGATACTCCTCTACTTCTTCCGCAGTCTCAAACGACAGAGCCTTCTCGGCTACAGCGTCCGCTTCTTCAGTCGACCAGACGCTGATCTCGCGGCGCGTCCTGAGGACCGAAGTCGGCGATACCGAGAACTCCTCGAGTCCGAAGCTGAGGAGCAGCGGGATCAGCATCGGATCCGCGGCGGCCTCACCGCACATACCGACCGGGATGCCCGCATCGACAGCAGCGCCGATGATGCCCTTCAGAGCCCTGAGCACTGCCGGGTCATAAGTATTATACAGGTAAGCGACGTCGCTGTTTCCTCTGTCCGCCGCCATGATGTACTGAGTCAGATCGTTCGTTCCGATACTGAAGAAGTCGCAGTACTTCGCCAGCGTATCCGCCATTATGAACGCCGCCGGCGTCTCGATCATCGTACCGATCTTCGGAAGACCGAGACCAGTCTCCGCCGCGATCTCTTCGGCGAGTTCGCGCACCTTCTTGATCTCGCCTACCGACGTGACCATCGGGATCATCACCCAGATATTCCCGCCGCTGTCTGCATTCGCGCGGATCAGCGCGCGCAGCTGCACCTTGAACTTGTCCTCGTTGTTCAGGCAGTAACGGATAGCCCTGTATCCGAGGAACGGGTTCTCCTCCTTGGCGAGTCCCATGTACGGGATCTCCTTGTCGCCGCCCACGTCGAGCGTCCTGATGATGATCGTCTTGCCCTCGAGCGTATCGGCCACCTTCTTGTAAGCCTCGTACTGCTCGGACTCATCCGGCATCATATCCCTGTCCATGAACAGGAACTCCGTACGGAACAGGCCTACGCCCTCTCCGTCGCGGTCGCGCGCCTGGATGGCGTCCTTGGGATTCCCGACGTTGCAGAAGACTTCTTTCTTCTTGCCGTCAGCAGTAAGCGTCGGCTTTCCTGTGAATGCTTTGAGAAGCTCCTTATCGGCCAGGTAAGCAGCGCGCTTCTTTTCATATTCCTCCTTCTCCGCAAGAGTCGGGTCAGTGATGACTGTTCCGTCTATTCCGTCGACGATAACGAATGTATCCTGCTTCAGCGTTCCCAGTGCTCCTGTTACCGACAGTACCGCCGGGATCTCGAGCGCTCTTGAGAGGATCGCCGAATGCGATGTCATGCCGCCGGACTCAGTTACGATCGCGGCGATATTATCTTTGTTCAGTTCCGCTGTCATGGACGGAGTCAGATCCTCTACGACCAGGACAGTGTTCGGCGGAAGGTCTTTGAGATCCGTATCCTCGATCCCGAGGAGGATCTTCAGAAGACGTGTCTTGATATCCTCGACGTCCGTCGCCCTCTGCTGAGTCAGCTCGTCTTCGGCGGCGGCGAAAACATCGCGGAACATATTGAGGACCGACTCTGCGGCTGCTTCCGCGCATGTGTCGTTCTTTATCATATCTTCCATCTGGCTGATCATGAACGGATCGGAGAGCATCGTGATGTGACCTCTGATTATCTTCGCGTCCTTTTCGTTGACGGACTGTTCCATCTTTTCAGCCAGAGCTTCTGTCTTCTCTACGAATGTATCGATAGCGTCGTGGAGACGTTCTATCTCTTTGTGTACACCTATGACAGGCTTCTGCTCATAAGTGATCTTCTGCTGCGTTACGGCAAAGATCTTTCCAATGCCTATACCTTCTGAGGCGGCTATGCCTTTCAACATTTTTCTGTTACCTCCTTGATCTTTTGAAACGGCCGGGCAGAATGCTGCCCGGCCTTTCTGTATGTTCGTTATCAGTCACCCAGTCCGGCTTCGATCATTTCGACAGCCTTAGCGAGCTGAGCTTCTTCCTCAGCGCCCGTGCACTCTACAGTGACTTCTGTGCCGCATTTGAATCCACCGGCGATGAGAGTCATGACGCTCTTGCCGTTGGCCTGCTTGCCGCCGCCGCTGATAGTGATCTCACTGTCGAACTTCGCCATTTCCTGTGCGAATACGCTTGCCGGTCTCATGTGGAAACCCTGTTCGTTAACGATCTTTACATTCTTGGATACCATGTCTTTTCTCCTTTAAGATTCTTTTCGCTTACTCTGCTTACTGTATAGTTTACTCCAAAACGAGTCCTACTGCATTGCCTTTATCGTTCATCTCCTCAGCAGTCTTTTTCTTCTTGAGGATGGCGAGCATCAGCATTCCCACTGCCGCGCCTGCTACGAGAGCGATGATATATCCGAATACGTGCGTTACTACCGGGAATACGAATATGCCGCCGTGCGGAGCCATCAGCTCACACTTGAACAGCATCGACAGCGCGCCGCCTACAGCCGAACCGACTACGCAGGACGGGATGACGCGCAGCGGATCTGCCGCGGCGTACGGGATAGCGCCCTCAGTGATGAAGCAAAGTCCCATGATGTAGTTGACCGGACCGGATTTGAGTTCGTTGTTCGTCCAGCGGTTCTTGAAGAACGTCGTCGAAAGTGCGATCGCGATCGGCGGGATCATGCCGCCTACCATGACTGCCGCCATGACGTCGTAGATGCCTTCAGCCAGCATGCCGACTCCGAAGACGTAAGCAGCCTTGTTGAACGGGCCGCCCATGTCGATGGCCATCATTCCTGCTACGATGCATCCGAGGAGGACGGAAGCCGATCCGCTCATCGAGCTCAGACCGCTCGACAGTCCGCCGTTGATAGCGCCCATGATCGGGTTGACCGCGCACATGAACACGCCCATCAGGAATACGCCGAGCAGCGGTATGATCAGTACCGGCATCATCCTCGCAATGGTCTCAGGCAGCCATGCGAATATCTTTCTGATCAGAATTACGATATATCCACCTACGAATCCCGCGAGGAGCGCTCCGAGGAATCCGGATACTGCCGCGCTGTCGCCGCCGACTGCAGCGAAAGTGCTTCCTGTCGTAGCCATGAAGCCTCCGACGAAGCCGACCGCAAGTCCCGGTCTGTCCGCGATACTCTCAGCTATGAAGCCCGCGAGTACCGGAAGCATGAAGTTGAACGCATATCCGCCTATCGTCTTACAGAATGCGGCCGCAGCTGTGTACGTTCCGAAGTCTCCGTCTCTGGGCGCTCCCATGATCGTATCGATCAGGAACGCGAGAGCGATCAGGATACCGCCGCCGATGACGAACGGAAGCATGTGCGATACGCCGTTCATCAGGTGCTTATAGATCTTTCTTCCGATGCTCTCATCTTCGTCCGCCTCTACGTTGGCAGCTTCGGAGCCCGCATCGAATACCGGGATGTCTCCCGACAGAGCCTTGTTGATCAGTTCCTCAGGCTTGTTGATGCCGTCAGCGACCTTCGTGATGAGTACTTTCTTTCCGTTGAATCTTGCCATCGGGACGTTCTTGTCAGCCGCCACGATGATGGCTTCTGCGGCAGCGATTTCATCCGCAGTGAGGATGTTCTTCGCTCCGCCCGATCCGTTGGTCTCGACCTTGATCGGGATGCCGAGCTCTTCGCCCTTCAGGTTCAGTGCCTCGGCCGCCATGTAAGTATGAGCGATGCCTGTCGGGCAGGCCGTTACCGCGAGCACTCTGTAAGCACCTTCCGCGCCGGCTTCCGCCGCAGCTGCAGCTTCTGTGCCTGCTTCCTCAGCCTCAGCCTCTTCGGGGAACTTCTCCGCCTCAGCCTTGTTCAGTTCTTCCAGGAAGGCTTCTCCCGACTCAGCAGCGAGGAGGCGCTTTCTGAGATCGAGGTCCATCAGCAGCGTCATCAGCTTCGCCAGTACCTCCAGATGCAGATCGCCGTCCAGCGGCGCCGCGATCATGAAGAGGAGGTTCGACGGCTGGCCGTCCGGCGCGCCGTAGTCTATGCCTTCCGGCACTGTCATTGCGACGAGTCCGGGGTTCTTTACAGCATCAGTCTTGCAGTGCGGTATAGCGATACCTTCGCCGATGGCCGTCGTTCCCTCGGATTCCCTCTTCAGGATGCCCTCGGTATAGACAGCCTTGTCTGCAAGATTCCCGGCTGCGTCATGCAGGTCGATCATCTTCTCGATCGCCTGCTCTTTCGAGTCCACAGCGGCATCGATGACTATCGATTCCGCTTTCAATAAATCTTTGATTTTCATGATTCCATAATCCTTTCGATCTCTTCACCTGAGGCCAGACCCGGGGCGGCCGCTGTCGCGGCGCCCGCCGCTATGCCGAGCTTCAGAGCATAAGAATAATCCTTTGTCTTTATATATCCCGCGAGGAACCCCGCGACCATCGAGTCGCCTGCTCCCACGGTGTTCACAGCCTCACACTTCACCGCGTCGGCTGATATCACCTCATCATTTTCAGTAACGAGTACTGCGCCCTTCGAGCCCATCGAGATAAGGACGTTCCTTGCGCCCTTCTTCCTCAGCTTCTTCGCGCCCCTCGCGATATCCTCTTTCGTCTCAAGCACCTCGCCGAGCATCTCGGACAGCTCGTCGTTGTTCGGCTTGATGAGGAACGGACCGTAAGGCAGCACGTTCAGAAGCAGATCCCCCGTCGCATCCACGACGGTCATTATCCCTTTCTTCTGCGTCACCTTCATGATCTTTTCGTATATGTCGTCGGGCATCGAAGCCGGCACCGATCCGGATACGACGAGTATATCGTCGGCCGTCATCGCTTCGATCTTCGCGAACAGTTCGCTTACTGCTTCTTCATCGATGACCGGGCCCTGCCCGTTGATCTCCGTCTCCGTACGGTTGAAGTCCTCAGCCCCCGCCGAAGCATCGTTCTTGATCTTGACGTTGATCCTCGTAAAGCCGCCCTCGATCTCGATAAAGTCGGTCTTCATGCCCTGCTCCTCGAGCCCGCTCGCGAGCGCTTTCCCGGTGAATCCGCTGATAAAGCCGAGCGCCGTGTTGTCCACACCGAGCCCGGCCAGGACAGTCGAGACGTTGATGCCCTTGCCTCCGAAGTAGTACTCTTCGCTCTTCGTTCTGTTGGTGTACCCGGCCTTGAAGTCGTCCATGCGGACGATGTAGTCTATCGCCGGATTGAATGTTACTGTGTATATCATATCCTGCCCCTTTCGGTTTCGGCCACCGGCGTTCCGTCAGGACCGTGTCCTTTGGAACTGTATCTTTTCGGAACTGTGTCTTTTCGGAACTGTGTCCTTTCTGAACCATGTCCTCTCAGAACCATGTCCTCTCAGAACCGCATTCTTTCCGAACCATGTCCTCTCAGAACCGTATTCCTTTAGAACTATACCGGCGCGATACTTGAGCACTGTACTAAGTTACTCTATCTTCTATTATGAGCGTTTGACGGATAATTCACAAGTCATTTTCGCTCCGCCGGCCCGTTCTTTCCGTATTATGTAAACAGTAAGCCGTTTGTCCCCGCTCTCCGATTCGCCCACAAGCGAGACCTATACGAATTTCCGCACTTTTTTCTCAAAAAAGTACACTTTTTCGTATGGCTGCCGGCTTTTTCTCAGCTCCTGCCCTCACCGGCAGCCTGTCCGCGATCCCACTCCAAACAATCAAAGCAAAAAGAACGTTGAAATTTCAACGTTCTTCCATATCCACCTCAAAGGCCCTTCCCTGACCGTTCTTCCACGCGCCGATAATCTTTTTGCAACTCGCCGCGAAAACGGAGATTTTTATACTTTTTTGATCTTTTTTTTGCAAAAATCGTATAACTCGCTGATCATACCGTCACTCGGACCCGGTTCTCGCACCTGCCGATCCGCACTTGTCTCTCAAACCTGCCGATCCGCACTTGTCTCTCAAACCTGCCGATCCGAACCTGCCCGAACCTACCAGACAAACGTCGCCTTCCCGGCCTCGCCCCCATCGATCAGGAGATTCTGGCCCGTCATCGATCTGTTGACGACGGCGACGAAATAGATCCATTCCGCGATCTCTTCCGGCTCGGCCCATCTCTTCATCGGCGTCAGATCCATGATCTGCTTCCAGAGCCGCTCGTCCTTCATGACGTGGTCGTTGAGCTCTGTGACGACCCCGCCCGGGTCGATGCTGTTGGCCGTCGCCCTCGGCGCCAGCCTCAGCGCTATGTTTTTCGTGTAAGCGATCACGCCCCCTTTGCTCGCGGCGTAGACCGGAAACTCCGATCCCGTATGGCCGCTCGCCGAGCCGATATTGACCACCGCTTTTATATCCTCATTCCCAAAGGCGTATCTCTCAGTGATATTGATAGTCCCTTTGAGATTCACATCTATATCGCGCGCGGCCATCTCCGATATCGAAAGCTCGCCCGCCACATCCGCCGCGCCGCGTTTCGCATCCGCATCGGCATTTGAATTCGCATCCGAATCCGTCGCCGCATCC
>CAMKAM010000081.1 GCA_946410475.1 uncultured Bacillota bacterium | reverse complement strand
ATCGAAGAGATGCAGATCCCGGCAGGAAGATGCTACCGCTGCGGCACTGTCGTAGAGCCGATGCTCTCCGACCAGTGGTTCGTAAAGATGAAGCCGCTCGCAGAGCCTGCGATCGAGGTCGTAAAGAACGGAACGACAAAGTTCGTACCGGAGAGATTCTCGAAGACATATATGCACTGGATGGAGAACATCAGAGACTGGTGCATCTCCAGGCAGCTGTGGTGGGGCCACAGGATACCCGCTTACTACTGCGACGAGTGCGGCGAGACGATAGTCGCCGAGGAAGCACCGGAGAAGTGCCCGAAGTGCGGATGCACGCATCTCAGGCAGGATGAAGACGTCCTGGATACATGGTTCAGCTCCGCGCTGTGGACGTTCTCGACGATGGGATGGCCGGAAAAGACGCCGGACCTCGAATACTTCCATCCGACGAACGTGCTCGTAACGGGATACGACATCATCTTCTTCTGGATCGCAAGGATGATATTCACGTCTCTCGAAGCTGTGGGTGAAGAACCGTTCGAATACGTTTACGTACACGGTCTCGTCCGTGACGCCCAGGGACGCAAGATGAGCAAATCGCTCGGAAACGGCATCGACCCGCTGGATATAATAGATCAGTACGGAGCAGACGCTCTCAGGTTCATGCTCGGAACAGGCATCAGCCCGGGCAACGACATGAGGTTCCTCGATGAGAGGATGGTCGCTGCAAGGAACTTCGCGAACAAGCTCTGGAACGCTTCGAGATTCGTTATCATGAATCTCCAGGACGACGACGGTAACATCCTGCCGCTGGCGGATATAGACGGCGCTGACCTGAAGGATGAAGACAAGTGGATGATCGCAAGGGTCAACGAATGCGCTCGTCAGGCTACAGACGATATGGACAGATTCGAACTGGGCATCGCAGGAACGAAGATCCACGACACGATCTGGAACGAGTACTGCGACTGGTACATCGAGTTCGCCAAGGGCAGACTCTACGGCGATGATGAAGAGGACAAGAAGGTCGCAAGGGCCGTCCTCGTAGAGACGCTGAAGGATCTCCTCAGGCTGCTCCACCCGTTCATGCCGTTCATCACGGAAGAGATCTGGCAGTTCCTGCCCGGAAACGAGGGCACATACCTCATCTCCGACAGATGGCCTGAGTTTGATGAAGCGAAGACATACGAAGCAGAATCCGCAGTCGTCGAAAAGGCGATGGAGATCATCAAGGCGGTCAGAGACATCCGCGTCGAGGCAGAGGCTTCGCCGGGCAAGAAGCTGACAGCTGTAGTCCTCGCTGATGAAGACATGAAGGATACGGTCGACGGCGGAATGAGATACATCATGGATATCGGCAACATCACCGACCTCAAGGTAACGACGGACAAGGCCGACATCCCGGCCGAGTCGATGAGCGGAGTAGTACCGGGAGCCGAGATCTACGTACCGCTCGACGAACTCGTAGACTTCGAGGCTGAGCTCGAGAGACTGACGAAAGAGAAGAAGAAGCTCGAGGGCGAAGTCAAGAGAGTCAAGGGCATGCTGTCGAACGAAGGCTTCGTGAAGAAGGCTCCTGCCGCCAAGGTCCAGGAAGAGAAGGACAAGATGGCGAAGTACGAAGACATGCTAGCGAAGGTGACGGACAGACTCGCTGTGATAGAAAACAAACTGAAGTAAGCACATAGTCCGCCGCACGGCGGATGGAAAGAGAAAAACGGACATGAAGGATATCGGAAAAGATATCGCTGCAGGAACCGGGAAGGATGCGGTAAGCCGCATCGCCGAGTTCGAAAAGTTCGGCATTGTTCTGGGACTCGAGCGCATCGAGTCCCTTCTCAGGCTCCTGGGCGATCCGCATAAAGACATGAAGGTGATCCATGTCGCAGGCACGAACGGAAAGGGTTCCGTCTGCCGCTATATCTATGAGATGCTCGAGTGCAACGGTTACAAGGTGGGCATATACACGTCGCCGTTCATCGAGAAGTTCGAAGAGAGGATAGAGTTCGACCACGAACTGATAACCCCGGAAGAACTTGAAAAGTATACGGATACAGTCACTGCGGCGGCTGAGAAGATGAAGGCCGAAGGCCTGGAATCACCGACTGAATTCGAGATAGTGACGGCGATAGCGTTCTGCGACTACAGGGACAGATCGCCTGACTTCGTTATCCTCGAAGTCGGCATGGGCGGAAGAGGCGATTCGACGAACGTGATCGAAAAGCCGCTCGTCAGCATCATCACATCCATCGGAATGGATCACATGGAAAGGCTCGGGAATACTCTCGCTGAGATAGCGGGAGAGAAGGCCGGCATCATAAAGGCCGGATGCCCCGTGGTATCGAACGTGTCTGAAAGGGAAGCCGCCGTCGTCATAGCCAGAAAGTGCTATGAGATGGGCTCGGTGCTGCACGATTGTTCCAAGGCGAAATGGGGGAAGATAGCGAACGAGGGAACGGGCAGCATGTTCACCGCCATCATAGAGGGAGAGAGGTACGGCGAAGCCGTGATATCGATGGCCGGAGACCATCAGATAGAGAACGCTGTGGCGGCTCTCACCGCTATTGAAATCCTAAGAAAAAACAGTATAATAGATGTGAAAAAAGACAAGCTCTATGAAGGGCTCAAAGCTGCGAAGCAGAAGGGCAGGTTCGAACCTGTAGGAGACGGCTTCGTTCTTGACGGCGCTCACAACAGAGATGGCATGGAGGCGCTCGTCAAGACTGTCGACGACTATTACTACGGAAAGAAGATCCTCGTCCTGATGGGAATACTCGCCGACAAGGCTGTCGATGACGTCGTGGATCTCGTGCAGTATATAGGCGATGATTTCATTGTGACGGAGCCGCCGAACACGAGGAGGCTCGAGGCTTCGAAGCTCGCTGAAAAGCTGGAGAGGCACGGCAAGACATGCTATATCGAGCCTGATCCGGCCGGAGCCATCAGGAGAGCTAAGGAAATGAAAGCGGAGTATGACATGGTGCTGTGCTGCGGGTCGCTGTATCTGATCGGCGCCCTGCGCACGATGCTGTGCGGAGAATGACTTATGGAAAAACGTAAAAAGGTCCTCCTGTTCTACAATCCGTTCTCCGGGAACGGACTGTTCAAGAACAATCTCGATTTCATCGTAGATAAGGTCCAGCAGAAGGGCTGCCAGCTGATCCCTGTGCGGGCGGCGATGGGAAGAGCCATCGAGACGGCTCTTGCGGAAATGGACCAGGACGAGTACGAAGAGATAATCGTGGCAGGCGGCGACGGTACGATCAATATCTGCGTCAATGCTATGATAGCGAACGATATAGATCTGCCGCTGGGCATTTTCCCGACAGGAACAGCAAACGATTTCGCTTACTATTTCGATCTGCCGTACGATGTCGAGGAGATGGTGGATATAGCGCTCGGAGACGACTGGATCTATTCGGATGTCGGAAAGTGCAACGACAGATATTTCGTCAATGTCGCTGCGCTGGGCGCTCTCATTGATGTCAGCCAGAAGACGGATCCGAACCTGAAGAATACTCTGGGCGTATTCGCTTACTACCTCAGAGCATCGACGGAGATCATGAACATACACCCGATACCGGTCAGACTGACCACGCCTGAGGACACGTTCGAAGAGGATATGTTCTTCATGGTCGTCATGAACGGAAGGAGCGCGGGCGGATTCAAGAAGGTATCGCCGTGGTCGGAGGTCAACGACGGCAAGCTCGATGTGATACTCTTCAGGAAGATGCCGATAATAGAGATGGGGCCGCTGCTGCTCTCCGTCATAGCCGGTAATCATCCGAACAACAGGAACGTCCTGTACTTCCAGACTGAAAAACTGAAGATAGAGTCGGATGAGGACGTATCGACGGATGTCGACGGAGAACACGGTGAAAAGCTGCCGCTCGATTTTTCCGTGCTGCATAACAGGCTGAGGATAAAGGTGAAAAAGCAAAGTGAAGAATAACGTCATATATCAGGAAACAGACGATCAGAAAAAGCTGGACAGGTTCTTCATGATGAACGAACTTGAGTATTCGGAAGAGCATCCGGTGGCGACTGATCGTATAAGGTGCTGGGAAGCGTTGGATGTTAAGGGCGATCTCGCTGGAGCGGTCGCTCTTGCTTTGCGACAGGGGGAATATATAATAGACGGGATCGCGGTGGACGAAAAGTACCGCGGGACAGATATCGGAAGGACGCTGTTGCGCCTTGCTCTCGGTGAGGTCGCATCGCGCGGAGGCGGCTATGTGTTCCTTGTCGCAAGGGCGCCCGGGTTTTTCAGAAAAGAAGGATTCGAAACGATTTCAAAGGAAGGGGCTCCGAACTTTTTCGAGTGTCTGACATGCCCGCAGTTTGGCGAGACATGCCACCCCGAGATAATGAGAAAGTCGGTAGCCGGCGGAACGGAGGTCAATAGATGAGAATAATAGTAGACGGAATGGGCGGAGACAACGCCCCGGGCGCGATAGTCGAAGGAGCAGTGCTCGCTTCGGAGCGCATACGTGATGACATATATATCATAGGAAAAGAAGACGAGATATCAGCCGAACTCGCGAAGTACGACTTCGACGAGTCCAGGATGAAGGTGATACCTGCGAGCCAGGTCATTGAAAACGAGGAGGCTCCGGTAAGGGCCGTAAGAACGAAAAAGGACTCGTCGATCGTAAAGGGCATCAACATGGTCAAGAACGGCGAGGCTGATCTTTTCATATCTGCCGGGAACAGCGGCGCCCTCATGGCGGGAGGTCTCTTCATTCTCGGAAGGATACCTGGCATAGACAGACCCGCGATCGCGAGCACGTATCCGATCCTCGGAAAAGGAGTGTCGATGCTGGTGGACTCGGGAGCGAACTCGGAGTGCAAGCCCAGGAACCTGCTCGAGTTCGGTATCATGGGAAGCATCTACATGGACAAGGTCATCGGTATAGACAAACCGAGAGTCGGCCTCGTCAATATCGGAGCTGAAGAAAACAAGGGCTCGACGCTTACTAAAGCGACTTACGACCTTCTCGACAAGAGCGACGTCAACTTCATCGGCAACGTCGAGGGAAGAGATATACCACTCGGAGCATGCGACGTCATAGTCTGCGACGGTTTCGTCGGCAATATCATTCTGAAACTGACGGAGGGCCTCGCGCTCAGCCTGTCGGCCAGGATGAAAAAGAAGTTCACTGACGGCGTCAAGGCGAAGGTCGGTTCGCTGATCCTGATGGACAAGCTGAAGGGTCTGAGGAAGGACTTCGACTACTCGGAATACGGCGGCGCGCCGATCCTGGGAGTCAAGGGACCTGTCGTAAAGATGCACGGTTCGTCGAACGCGAACGGAGTAATGAATTCGATAATAAAGGCCGTTCCTTATGCTAAGGAAGGCGTTGTGGATATTATCCAGAGCCAGGTGCTCGAGATAGAGGAGATCGCGGAAAGTGAGTAGGAAAGCGTTTTGTGAAAAGATAGGATATACGTTCACAGACGAAGAACTGCTCGAGACGGCGCTCACGCACAGTTCGTACGTCAAGGATATGGAGCTGGCGCCGGACAGATGCAACGAACGTCTCGAGTTCCTCGGCGACGCCGTACTGGATGCGGTGACTGCGAAGATAATATTCGACAGACTGCCCGAGGCAAGCGAGGGAGCGATGACGAAGTACCGCGCCATGATCGTCAAGGGAAAGTCCCTTGCAGCCATAGCGCAGGGGCTCGGCATAGGAAGCCAGTTAAGGCTCGGGCGCGGAGAGGAGATGTACGGCGGAAGGAGCCGTGTGTCGAATCTGGAGAACGCCATGGAAGCCGTCATAGCCGCCGTCTTTCTCGACGGAGGCTTCGAAGAGGCTGAAAAGTTCATCAGGAGACATTTCTCCGCGAAGATAGATGACGTCCTCAGCGGCAAACCGCCCGAAGACCACAAGAGTGCTCTCCAGGAAAAACTGCAGGCTGAAGGACCTGTCACCATAAAGTATGAAACGGTGAAAGAAGAAGGACCGGAGCATGACAAGACGTTCTTCGTCAGAGTCATGATAGACGGAAATGAGTGCGGCCGCGGGAGCGGCAAGAGCAAAAAAGAAGCTGAGCAGCAGGCGGCCGGGATGGCGCTTGAAAAGCTCGGCTGAGAGGGAACCATATGTATTTCAAACGAATAGAACTTCACGGATTCAAATCATTTGCGGAGCCGACCGTTATAGAATTCGACCGAGGCATAACGTGCGTCGTAGGACCTAACGGAAGCGGCAAGAGCAATATTTGTGATGCGATCCGCTGGGTGCTGGGCGCGCAGAGCGCCAAGGCCCTGAGAGGCGACAAGATGGAGGACGTCATATTCGCCGGCACGGCTTCGAGAAAGTCGCGCGGTATGGCGGAGGTCACTCTCGTCATCGACAATACGGACGGTGAACTCGATATAGATTACAACGAAGTCGCGATCACGAGAAGGATGTACCGCTCCGGCGAGAGCGAATACCTCATCAACAACAGCCAGTGCCGTATGCGCGATATCAGAGAACTGATCATGGATACCGGCATCGGAGTAGAGGGGTATTCCATAATCGGTCAGGGCAAGATATCCGATATCATCAGCAACAACACCGAGAGCATCAGGGAGATACTCGAGGAGACGGCGGGCATCGTCATGTACAGGAGCAGGAAGCAGGAATCCGAGAGAAAACTCGCTTCCGCCACCCAGAACATGGAGAGGGTATCCGACATCATCGGCGAGATCGAA
>CAMKAM010000080.1 GCA_946410475.1 uncultured Bacillota bacterium | reverse complement strand
GGTGCGGGCGCTCATGGTGACGGCTGTCGGCACCTGATGCTCGGGCATGACGAAGAGTCCTTTCAGTTTTTCCTGTTTGATCGCGTAGTCTAGTCCGCTTTCGGATATTTCTCCTTTTTCCCATCTGATCGGGACGAGGCGTACACCGGCCATGCCGCAGACCGCCTTGAGCGATGGGAAAACGAGGGGGTCGCAGCCGAGCCTGTCTCCGGGCTTGAAAAAAGCGAAGATCGACGCGGCTACAGCGTTTTGCGTCCCCTGTGCGAAGAGGATCGTCTCCGGAGCGGCTGAAGCGCCTGCTCTCGTGATCAGTTTGACTCCGGCGGCTTTCGGCCTGCTATCCTTTGAGTCGTATTGATATTCAAAGAGCGCTCCCGCATCGTCCGATGCAGCCGCTTCGCGAAGTACCGCGGTGAGAGCTTCGTGGTCTATCAGTCTGGGCGCGAGCACTCCGAGTTCCACTGTGCCGCTCCCTCCCGTGTGGGCGGAGGTGACAGGAGTGTTCACCGCATTCGGTGCGACGAAGGTCCCGCTACCGACCGTGCTGAGAAGGAGTCCTTCTTCCTCGCTGATCCTTAGAGCACGCGATACCGTGCTGACGTTCACTCCGAGGAAGCGTGCAAGGTCTCTTTGCGGAGGGAGCTTCGTCCCGGGCGGGAGAGCTCCGCTCTGTATGTCGCTTTTCAACTGTTCGCAGATCGCCTTGTAGAGCGGTCCGTTCTTCTTTGTGACCTTAGGCTCCCAGCTGAGAGAACCTGCTTTTCTGTTGTCGTTGTTCCTGTTTGACTGCATTCGCTCTTAAACTGCTGCTACTCGAAATCGAAAACATTCAGACCGACCTCAGGGTCGAACTTTCTGTCGACTGTACCGTCGATGACAGTGATCACCATCTCGCATGTGGCACTGATGACGCACTCGAACAGGTGACCTCCTTTGCCGAGTCCGTCCTCGCCTGCAGCGGTGATATGCAGATGTGAGTAGAACTCGCCATCCAGCGTATTGATCGTGCCGATGATGCCGGAGACTTCGTGGTTGCCGGTGAAGTGGTGCTTGATAAGCTCTTTCTTCACCGGATCGAAAACTCCGAGGGTGATGTCGTTGGAGGCACCGAGGCCGCTTACATTAGCCAGTTTGATGTCTTCTGCCAGCGCGATATCCTTCACGCAGGCCGTGACCTCTTCGCCCTTGTCGAAGCGGGCGACTATAGTGTTCCCGAATCTTCTGTAATCCATCGTCTCTGTTTTCCTTTCTATCATTGTTTCACATAATCTTATTATATACGATTGCCGCCGTTTTGTATCGATAAGTTGTGCGTGGATTCTGACACAGATGTGGCGTGAGAGATCGGCGAAGTTGAAGTGTGTTGGGAGTGTGAGAAAGAAATGCTTCCGTTGACTTTGAATCGGCATGAGTATAAAATGTACGGACAAGAAAAGGCGCTGGTCTTTTTTCGTGCATCGATTCTTACCACAGGCATGCATGAAAAGACTGAAAGAGAAGACAGGAAGAGAAGAATAGGAAATGACAGGACAGAACAACACAGCTTACTATAACAATGTAGAAAAGACAGGGGCGGCAAAACGCATCCTCGCGATAATGCTCGCGGTGATAATGGTCGTTACGATGATGCCGCTGGCGTTCGGACAGGGAGCGGCTCAGGCTAAATCGAAGAAGGCGCAGTACTGGCTGAAGGTCAATCGCCAGAGGGGCGTCACGACTGCTTACAAGAAGGTCGATGGCAAGTGGAAGCCGGTAAGGGCGATGCTTACATCACCGGGCACAGGCTACAAAACGCCGCTGGGAACGTTCCGTCTCGGAGACAAGCACAGAAGGAGCGGTCTCATGGGAGGCGTCAACGGAAAATGGTGTTCGAGGATCACGGGGGGCGTCCTGTTCCATTCGGTATGGTATTACAACTGGAACAGCTCGAGCCAGAGCTGGGTCGAGTTCAACAGACTGGGAAAGAAAGCCAGCCACGGATGCTGCAGACTTTCGGTCATCGATGCGAAGTGGATATATGATAATGTAAAGAGCGGCTCGAAGGTCACGATCTATGATTCGTCCAAGGCCGGCCCGCTCGGAAAGCCGAAGGCTATCAAATCGCACAGCGGCTGGGATCCGACGGATCCGACCAAGGGCAATCCGCACTTCAAACTGAGAAAAGCAAGGATCACCATCAGCAAGAACAAGAAAAAGACGGTCAAGTTCGGTGCGAAATACAACCTGAAAGCAGGAGTGAAGGCTTACAACCCGAATGCTAACGAGAACGTCACAGAACACATCAAGGTCATCGTCAAAAAGAAGGTGAACGGCAGATGGATCAAGGCGAAGTTCAGCACGAAGGATCCGGGTCTGTATCAGGTCACATATAAAGTAAAATATAAGTATTGCAGGAACAACAAGAAATCGATCGTTATCAAGGTGCTGAGAGCTCCGAAGAAGAAAGTGACAGAGCAGCAGACTACAGATCAGAAAACCGATCAGGAGACGACTCAGGAGCAGACTGAAAACGGTGCCGAAAGCGGGGCGGAAAGTGGCGAATAGGCCGTGCCCTGAAGAACAATACGGAGGCATATAATGATAGAGGTCAAAAGCGCGAAACCGCGCAGTCTCGCAAGCAGCGAGACACTTGAGTCTGATGTAAAGAGAATAATAGATGAAGTGAGGGCCGCAGGCGACGCTGCCCTTGTTTCATTTAACGAGAGATTCGATGACTGCAAAAGGGAGTCGCTGAGGATATCCGCGGAGGAATTGGCAGAGGCTTACGAGCTGGTGCCGGAAGAAGATCTGGAGGATATCCAGAAGGCGAGAGACAATATAATCGAATTCGCGAAGCAGCAGAGGATATCGATCGGCGAGGTCAGGGACTTCGAGCCGATGCCTGGAATACATCTTGGGCATCGCGTGATCCCGGTCGACTCGGTGTGCTGCTATGTGCCGGGCGGCGGCTATCCGCTGTTCTCAACAGCGCTGATGCTGGGCATACCGGCGAATGTCGCCGGCGTTCGCCGCGTAGTTGCGTGTTCGCCGACGATGAAGGGAACAGGAAAGATCCATCCGTATACGCTGGTCGCTCTGGACCAGGCGGGTGTGGACGAGATATATGCGATAGGCGGAGCGCAGGCCGTGGCTGCAGTGGCTTACGGTACTGAGACCATCGCACCGGTCGACATGATCGTCGGACCGGGCAACAGCTTCGTGACGGAAGCGAAGCGTCAGGTCTACGGAAAGGTAGGCATCGATTTTCTTGCCGGACCGAGCGAGGTGCTCGTCATAGCGGACGAGACAGCTGATCCGCAGATAATAGCGGCGGATCTTCTGGCGCAGTCCGAGCACGACAAGGTCGCGAAAGCTATCCTTGTCACGACGGATCTTGATCTTGCGGACAAGACGATCTCGGCTGTCGAATCGCAGCTTGAGGATCTGTCCACAGCGGAGATAGCAAGGGCTTCGTGGAACGATTACGGTGAGGTATTGCTGGCCGGGTCGCTCGATGAGGCGGTAGATTACGCAAATAATTACGCGCCGGAGCATCTCGAGGTGTGCACGGCGGAGCCGCAGAAGATAGTATCCAGGCTCGTCAATTACGGATCGATGTTCGTAGGGAAGAATACTGCTGAAGTGTTCGGAGATTACGCATCGGGTACGAACCACACTCTGCCCACTTTGGGCGCCGCGAGATATACAGGCGGTGTATGGGTAGGAACGTTCCTCAAAGTGTGCACGCATCAGAGCATGACGGAAGATGCTAGCAAGACTCTCGCGCCGCTCGTTTCAAGGTTGGCGGAAAGAGAGGGCCTGATGGCTCACAAGCACGCTGCGGATGTGAGGAAATAGCAGTTCGCTGCCGGGCCGAAGCTGCGGTGTCGCAGGCGGTGCGGAGGCGGACACGGCATCCGGGATATGACTAATAATATGTAACATGACGACAGGAAAACCGGCCGGATCACTTCGGCCGGTAATCAATTGCCGGCCGGTAATCGATTGTTGGCCAATTATCGATTGTAAGGTCGGATCAGTGATAAAAGGCGATATGTCCGAAGAGAAGAAAAACGAAAAAACGAATATGCCCGCCGCGGCGAAGAAGACGGCAAGGTACAGGATACTTGCAGCCTTGCTTGGCATCGTTTTGTGTGCGGGTCTTTTTGCGGGACTGAGCTTTTTCCTTTCCGGCTGCGGCGCGGATCAGGAGGCCGGGAGCGGCGCTGCTGAGAACGGGCAGAGTTCGGGTCAGGATCAGACCGCTGACGACGGGCAGGAAGAGTCCGGGCAGGGGGCGGCTTACAAATACGTCAAACTCCTGGCCGACAAAGACAGCACATACTACATGAAAGCTGCGGTCGAGTCAAAGGTGACGGAGGAGAACGCGGTCACGAAGGATATCGTCGAGTCGGCCCAGACGAAGGACAAGCAGATGATCTCTTCGGAGAGCAATTCATATATTCAGTATTTTTTAAGTGGCAAGCAGTACTATTACGATACGCTTACCATGAAATACTATGAGCTCGCTTCGACCGGGACAGGAGAGATGGTCGATCAGGCCTACGCGCCGATCACCGGATACAAGGAAACAAAGGACGCTGAGTTCGGCGGGATGGCGTGCAAATGCGACGTTTATGAGAACGAGGCGGTTTACGACGGGACGAAGGTGCTGACGACAATGGAGTATTATGTCGCGGCCGAGGATGTCAGGAAGTCGGCGGACGGCGAGGCGAAGCAGATCTCGGAGGGCGATCTTGTGGGAATCGTATCGAAGCAGAGATACAGGAAAGATACGAAGCTGATCTCCAGAGTCACCATGACGATCCTGGAGTTCACGACTGATCTGCCGGATGGGATATTCGATCCGCCGTCGGGATTTGAGAAGGCAGATTAGAGGATAGAGATATCAGGAGAGGATATAAGTGAAGAAGTCACTGAAGATATTGATCATATTGGTTTTAGTGTGCGCGGCGCTGGTGTTTGGAGTGAACGCCATTGTTGTCGCGAGCGCTTCAGGCGATCTGGTCGACGAGGCACAGGCCGGTGACGGGCAGGCTGACTGCATAATGGTGCTCGGAGCTGAGGTCAAGCCGGACGGCACGCCGTCGAAGATGCTGAAGGACAGGCTGGACAAGGCGATCGAGTTGTACCGGAACGGGGCGGCGCCGAAGCTTTTGATGTCCGGAGACGACGGGCAGGTCGAGTACAATGAGGTCAAGGTGATGATGCAGTATGCTGTTGATGCGGGCGTGCCGGAGAAAGATATCTTCCTCGATCATGCGGGCTTTTCGACATATGAATCGATGTACCGCGCAAGGGATGTGTTCGGTGTTTCGAGCATGGTAGTGGTGACCCAGAAGTATCATGAGTACAGAGCTCTGTATATAGCGGAGAGCCTGGGCATCGATGTGCGAGGCGTCCCGGCTGAAGAGGTCGACTATATGGGTCAGGGCTACAGGAATTTCCGCGAGCTTTTGGCCAGGGACAAGGATTTCCTGAAGTGCATAGTGAAGCCCAAGCCGACGTTCCTGGGTGATCCTATCGATATCCATGGCGACGGAACTGTGACGCAGTAGAGTGTGTGACGCTGCAGGGCGTGTGACAGAGTAGAGCATGTGACGCAGTAGAGCGGAAATATTTGTGAGAAAACGGCGCACGCGCTCCGGAAAAGGTATATAATAGTGTGCGGATAGTTTGAAGAGCACGGCCGGAGTGTGTGTAGAATGTGCGCGGCACGCCGGAAGCTGTGCGGGTAAAGGCATGAAAGCGCCGGCGCGGCAGGGGGCCGCAGGGGCGCGATCACAGATATATGAAAAAGGTATAGAACCGGGAGGTAAGGAAATGGCTTTCAAAAGACTGATAATCGAGATCGGACAGGGCGTCGATATGCACGGCGGAGATCAGAACAATGCTGTAAAGAAGGCGACAGCTGATGCTGTACATCACTGCTGCATGGCCGGTATCAGCGAGATATTCGAGCTGACGGACAGAAAGACGCAGGCGAAGGTAAGAGCTGATATCTATGCTCCGCATCCGGAAGAGGTAGATCCGCAGGTGGTCAAAGATTATCTGACGATGTGGGAAGTAGAGACTTTCGTGCATCATGGCGGAGCTGATCCGGAAGGCATCTCCCTTGATGGTGACGAGAAGACTGCGATCACGGTCGCTCTAGTGGTGCTGACGGTATCGGTCGACTGCTAGAAGAGGCCGCTTACTGACGGCGAAACATAAATGTGATGATCGGAGCTGTGCTGACGGCGGGCAACGCCGGGCAGCGCAGCTCTTTTGGTTTTTGGGGTGTGGTTGGGTGTGCAGGGCGTGCGGTTAGGTGTGCAAGGTGCGAGGTGTCGGTGGTCGGTCCGGGCGGATCGTGTGGATCGTGTGCGCGGGGCTGAGCGGTGGTCGGCTGGGCAGATTGGTCGGTGCGTGCAGGACGCGATGCACCGGTGGGGTGACCGGGTGGATCGGCGGTGCTTGCTGTCCGGCATCCGGGAGAGGATGTACGAAAACGAGTGGATAATGAGGGGGAAAGTACACATTTTAGGAATGTGTATACGAAAAGACATCGGATATCGAATGAAAAGTACATTCTGCCTGTGGTGGTCGGGCGAAGGAGGATGTTCGAGGGTTGTCCGGAGGCTGAAAACCGCTGTTTTGCGGTGAAAATGGCGGTCAAAAGCCGGTTTGGAAAGCGGCTACGCAGAGAGTGAAGTGTCCCCCAAAAAGTAGAGTCTGCAAAGCATGGTATAATGCATGTAGA
>CAMKAM010000079.1 GCA_946410475.1 uncultured Bacillota bacterium | reverse complement strand
CTCTGATCTCATCCTCATGCGTGCACTGCTCGATGAAGCCGCGCTCCATGAGGACGTCGAAGACATTAGTCTTGTCGCTGACGCTGTCGGGTATTATATTTTTCATCTGTAATTTTCTCCTTATACTATTTTCTTTCCTTCTTGCTTACTCACCATATGCGCCGCATAGCGGTTATCTCGTGCCGTAGAGCCTGTCGCCCGCATCACCGAGTCCCGGCACGATGTAAGCGTTCTCATTCAGGTGATCGTCCTTGGCCGCAATGAAGATGTCGATGTCCGGATGAGCCTTCTGTAGAGCCTCGATACCCTCCGGTGCTGCGATCAGGCAGAGGAACTTGATGTTCTTCGCGCCCTTGTCCTTCAGGAACTGGACTGCTGCTGCTGCGCTTCCGCCTGTTGCGAGCATCGGATCTACTACGAAGATTCTTCTCTTCTCAAGGTCTGCCGGCAGTTTGCAGTAGTATTCATGCGGCTCGTGCGTCTCCGGATCGCGGTACAGACCTACGTGGCCTACCTTTGCGTTCGGGATCAGCTCCAGCATGCCGTCGACGAGACCGAGTCCCGCTCTCAGGATCGGCACGATGGCTACCGATGTGCTCGGAAGCATCTTGACTGTCGTTCCACAAATAGGCGTTTCGATCTGCTTTTCTTCGAGATCGAGGTCGCGTGTAGCTTCGTAGCCCATCAGCAGAGCGATCTCTTTGACGAGCTCACGGAAATCTTTCGTGTTCGTCTCCTTCATTCTGAGCATGGCCGTCTTGTGCTGGATCAGCGGATGGTCAAATACATATACTTTTCCCATTTTGTACTCCTCCTTAGGCAGATCTTGCCTACATTTCATTAAGCTGATTGACTCTGCGTTCGTGACGGTCTCCGTCGAACGGTGTCACGAGCCACTTTTTTACTATATTGAGAGCCAGCGTGATCTCAGTCGTGCGTCCGCCGAGCGCCAGCATGTTGGCATCGTTGTGCCTTCTCGAAAGTTCAGCCATCTCAAGCGATGTGCAGAGCGCGCATCTGATGCCCTTGACCTTGTTGGCCGCTATAGAGATACCTATGCCTGATCCGCATACGACGATGCCTCTGTCGGCCTGCCCCGAAGCGACCGCCTCGGCGCACTTCTTCCCGTACTCCGGGTAATCAACGGATTCCGGCGAGTTCGTTCCAAGGTCCATCACCCTGTAATCCATACTCTCCAAAAATCCCGCTATCATCTCCTTCAGTTCATAACCGCCGTGATCGCTGGCTATAGCTACTGTAATCATTGTGTCATACCTCTTTCTTTTTTTGAAATCTATATTCGAGTAAGCGGATATGCCGCCGACATTTTCCGCTTACACGCGTACGATGTTGTAGCCTGCAGATTTGAGCATGCGGTTCATTACCGCGAAGCCGACTCCGTCGACGTCAGTAAGCGCACCCGCGATGATCATGTCCACGCCCTGGTGGTCGAGATCTCTCAGCTTCGCAAAGAAATCATGGGCCGCCTGGATGAACTGCTGCTCCTCGAACAGTAGGACGCCGACCTTGTTGCCGAGGCCTTCGTTCAGGGCCTTGAGACGCAGGACTTCATTCTTGACCTTGTCTCTCTGTCCCTCGACGATCAGCATATCAGCCTTCGGCGCATAGTGCTTGTATTTCATTCCCGGAGCCTTCGGGATCAGTTCTTCTTCACCCTTCGCCTCCATTTCTCTCGGATCGATGTTCAGCGTCGGATCGTAAACGACCTCTTTGCCGACAGCCGCTTCGAGCTGGTCTGCCGTGATCAGGCCCGGCCTTAGGATCATCAGCTTGTCTCCCGATACGTCGAGCACTGTCGACTCGATGCCGACCCTGCAGTCGTCGCCCTTGAGTATGATGTCGACTTTTCCATCGAGATCTTCGATAACATCTTCTACCCTCGTCGGGCTCGGTCTTCCGGAGATATTCGCGCTCGGAGCAGCGATCGGAAGCCCCGAGTACTCTATCAGCTTTCTGGCGATCTCGTTGTCCGGAAGTCTGACGCCGACCGTCGGAAGACCGCCGCGCGTGACCTTGGGCACTGTGTCCTTGCTCTTGACTATCATAGTAAGCGGACCCGGCCAGAAGTTGTCTATCAGATTGACGATATCCGGGCTCAGCATCCTCGTCAGCTGGCCTATATCCGAAGCTCTCGCGATATGAACGATCATCGGGTTGTCGCTCGGACGTCCCTTCGCCTCATATACCTTCTTTACAGCGACCTCGTCAAGGGCGTTCGCCCCAAGTCCGTAGACCGTTTCTGTCGGGAAGGCTACCAGGCCTCCCTCTTTGATGACTTCGGCCGCCAGTTTTATGTTCTCTAACGTAGGTTCTAATATTTTCGTTTCCATTGTTCCTCTGACTCTTTCTAGAAATTCTTCATCTTTTCGGCCTGGTCCATAGTGATCAGTCCGTCGATTATCTCATCCATGTCTCCGTTCAGGAAGTTGTCGAGCTTGTAAAGCGTGACGCCGCTCCTGTGGTCGGAGATCCTTCCCTGCGGGAAGTTGTATGTCCTTATCCTCTCGCTCCTGTCGCCTGTTCCGACCTGCGAACGTCTCTCGCCCGCGATCTTCTCCTGCTGCTTCTGCATCTCGAGGTCGTACAGTCTTGCCTTGAGGACCTTGAATGCCTTGTCCTTGTTCTTGATCTGCGACTTTTCGTCCTGACATGTGACGACGAGGCCTGTCGGCTCGTGCGTGAGCCTTACCGCCGAGTCAGTCGTATTGACGCACTGCCCGCCGTTTCCGCTCGCGCGGTAGACGTCCACCCTGACATCGTTCGGGTCTATCTCGATCTCGACATCATCTACTTCAGGAAGCACCGCGACCGTCGCCGCCGATGTGTGGATCCTGCCGCTGCTCTCTGTCTCGGGGACTCGCTGGACCCTGTGGGCTCCGCTCTCGTATTTGAGCCTGGAGTAAGCCCCTTTGCCCTTGATCATCATTACGGCTTCTTTGATGCCGCCTATACCCGTCTCGTTGGCTTCGATCAGTTCCGTCTTCCATCTTCTGTTCTCAGCATACATCGTGTACATACGAAGAAGATCGGCCGCGAAAAGAGCAGCCTCGTCTCCGCCCGTTCCGGCGCGGACTTCGAGGATGACGTTCTTCTCATCGTTCGGGTCTTTTGGAAGAAGCAGGACTTTCAGTTCCTCTTCAAGAGGCTCGACCTGATCTTCGAGTTCCGAAAGTTCCATCTTCGCGAGTTCTTTCATCTCTTCATCGGAGCCGGCTTCATCGAGCAGCATCTTTGCTTCTTCGATGCCCTCTTTGACCTTCCTGTACTCCTGATACTTTTTGACTATGGGCTCCATCTCGCCCATTTCTTTAACATGCTTTTGCCATACGGCCTGGTTCGCGATCACTTCCGGATCGGATACGATGGCCGAAAGTTCGTTGTATTTGTCCGTTATAAAGTCTAGTTTGTCAAACATCTTTGTCTCCTAATGCGCATTTTTTCTCAAGTTTATATTGTATCAAAAATGCGGACATATAGCAAAGGCAATATGTCCGCAATTCCCAAGTTTCCACGCTTTTCAAGCCTATTTCCACTCGAAGACGCCTTTATCGAGCACGGCCGCTCCCGTCTTCAGGTTCACCAGTCTGAAATATGCTCTTCCCGCGCCGGCTTCGTCCGCATCCCACATCTCAAGCCTCACGGGCGTATCCGGATAGAGGACAGCGCTCATCCTCGATGCCATGCGCGTCATCCTTTCAGGCTCTCCCGGGATATATGTCCGGACGAGCATCCTGCATGCGTAACCGAACGAACACGATCCCTGGACGATAGGTCCTTCCATGCCGAACTTCTCCGCGTATTCCGGATCGGCATGGATCAGATTCGTATCTCCCGTCAGGCGGTAGAGCATGTGCTGCATAGGTCCGACGTGATCTTCGCGTTCTCTGTCGGCTTCTCTCTCCGGAATCACGACCTCGCTCTTCGGCATCGGTGCGCCTCCGAATCCGCCTCCCTCAAAGAAATACGTCTTGAATCTGTCGGTGCATATCGTCTCGCCGCTCTCGTCCTTCACGATGATCTCGTCCTGCACAGCGATGCCTTTTCCTTCGCCTCTGTCGAATACATCGGTTATCTCGTCCTGCCACACCAGGACTCCTCCGTAAGGATCGACCGGTCTTTCCATCACGATCTCAAGATCCATGTGGAGGTAGTGCTTTTTCAGGTCTATGTACTCCAGCGCCATCATTGACGCAGGCTCCGGAAGATCGCGCGCAGGCTCCGTTCCCAGAGCCGCCCAGCAGGGAAGCGCTCCGAATGACGGCAGCGCTTTCAGTCCGCTTCCGTCCTTTCCTCTTTCAAAAGTATAGTCAAGATCGTCCGTGCCCGCTCCTACGGCAAGGGCGTAGAGCATCACGTCTTTTGCCGTATAAGCGAACCTTCTCTCTTCCGTCTTCCTTCCTTTCAGCAGCTTTGCCAGATCCTTTCCTGCCATCTGCTATCTCCTTTCACATCCCACATGCATCATCAGATATATTCGTATCTGTGCTCCGCAAAAGCCGTATCGAACTTGCATACGCCCTTGTACGGACAATACTCACAAGCCGTAGTGCTCTTCGTCTTCTTCGGCCTGACCGCGGCTTCGCCGTCCAGTATCGCAGAAGCGAGCGCACCTGCATTATCTGCGACATCGTCCATCAGCTGGTCGAATTCCTCAGGGCTCTTGGCTCTGTCTGTCTTTTTCAGATCTCCGTCTTTTTTGAAGCCCATTCCTTTTATCACTTCTGAATCACCTTCACATGATCCGTCGATCGACCGAATCGCTCCGGGCTCGTTCGAAAACCAGCCTTTCATCGCGTACTCTCTTTTGATATTGTCTTCAGGACCTTCAGGCTCGGGCTCGCTCTCCTTGAGTTTCAGCTCCGGTTCGTGGATATAGTAGTAGAACGTTCCGGCCGGTCTGTATCCGTTCTCCGCAGCGACCTTGATATACAGCATCAGCTGCAGATCCCAGCCGCCTCTTACCTCAGCTTCGTTCATGTCGCGCGATGACGACTTGTAATCTATGACCTTCGCGTATCCGTCTTCTGATATGTCTAGCCTGTCTATCCTTCCCTCAACGATCACCTTACCGTTGTCCGTGTCCAGCTCGATCGGATCGAGGCGCTTGCCTGTCCCGAACGGCACCTCGCACATGATCTCCCTGATCTTCGACTTCCTGACGTGACGGACCATCGCTTTCGCGCTCCACGTGCAAAGCTCGCGCATCCTGCTGCTCCTGTAGATCTCGGGCTTTCCTTTGACGAACAATCCTTCGCTGTATTCGCTTACAAGATCGTCCACCGTCTCCTTCGTCATCTTCTCGAGATCATCGTCAGATATAGTCATCCAGTCGGAGTTTTCGTCGGTCACCGGCACGCTTCCGGTAAGGCGCCTGCTGACGCGCATCAGGACTTCATGATAGACGCTTCCCATCTCGAGGGAGTCCGCCTCGAACTTCCTTTCCTCATCGGCTTTCAGTCCGTACTTCATGAAGTACGAGAACGGGCATCTGCTGAATCTCTCGAGCCTGGAAGCCGATACTCTCACCGCCCCGTCATCGGAAGCATACAGGCGCTTTATCAGATTCCTTTCGATCTTCTTCTGGCCGCCGTCGTATTCCATCGCTCTTCGCATCCCCGCGGCCGTTTCCGGATCTGTCCGTGTCAGCCACGCGAAGACTTCCTTCCAGACAGCGTCATTCGCTCCGTCTCCGTTTGCGGCTCCTGCCGCCGCGAGCACCGTGCTCGATGCCGCATCGACCAGCTCCATAGGATCGCCGCAAGCATACACGTCCGGGCGAACGGCAGCTCCCGGGAACATCTCCTCAAGCTTGCTGAATATATGGGATGGCCTTGATACTTTCCCTTCATCGTCAGCGGCTGCGCAGCTGACATACAGTTCTTCCTCAGGTCTTGAGAGGTTCCTGTATATCGCCAGGCTCTCTTCCGCCGCCCTGAGGCTGTCGGGTTTGCTGATCTGTATTTCCTTTTTCTTTGCGATCCGCTCCTTCTCCTCGTCTGTCAGTATGCCTGAAGAAACGGGGTCCATCGGGAGGACGCCTTCGTTCGCTCCCATGACAATGAGAGCCTTCACCCTCTGGCCTCTGGTCCTCTGCATCGTTCCCATCATGAGGCCGTCGCTCGAGGGCGGAAGGACACCGATCTCGACCGCTTCGATCCCCGCCCTTATCATCACAGCGAGGTCGGCGGCACGTATCGTTTCGTCTCCCATTATCTCGGCGAGCTGCTCGAGGATACCGACTATCCTATCCCATACCTGAGCCGTCTCTTCGGCGGCTTCTCTGTCGCCCGCCTCTTCCTGCCTGTCCATCAGAGCTTCTATCCTTGACGGCAGACCGCACTCTTCAAAGAACTTGTAAAGGATGCGCACTTTGCCGCCTACGTCCCTTGTGCTCTTGTATTCTTCATGGAAGGCGGCTATAGGGTCTATCACCGCTGCTCTTGAGGCTTCGAGCTCCGCCGCTTCCTCTTCGCTGTAAGCCGCAAGACCCTTTTCGAAAGGCTGCTTCCAAAGCTGCCCTCTTATCCCGTATTTCTTCGCGTAGTTCTCCAGCCTGTCAGCCTGTCTGCGGTCCAGACCTGTAAGGCCGGTCCTGATCAGACGGATCACGTCGTCCGTCCTGTATGAATCCGCGATGATATCGCCCAGCGCTATCGCGAACGCGGCCGGCGGTGTGTGGAGGATGCCCCTCTTCTCGTCAACGAACAGCCTGATGCCGTGACGCGCGAACACGCGCCGGCACAGCGGGCCCCTCTTTGCGATATCGTTCGCTATGATCAGTATATCTGAGTATCTGTACCCTTTGTCCCTGACGAGGTGCGATACGTAAGCAGCCGCCGTTTCGGCTTCCGCCGCGGCATCGTCCGCCTTCACCA
>CAMKAM010000078.1 GCA_946410475.1 uncultured Bacillota bacterium | reverse complement strand
TTATAGCACTAAAACTTGTGTTTTTCAATGTTCAAGCATCCTCATCCGCCGCAATATGTCGGGTCTGTGAAAAGTAGGTGACGGAGTAAGCATCCACCCTGCGTGTATCAAAAATGCAGGCTCCGTGATATACTTCTAAAAGAAAAGTCTATCGGGACACAAACCGCAGGAGGAACAAATGGCTGACTCGCAGAAACGGAAAGCGAAGATACTCTATCTCATGAAAATTTTCCTCGAAGAAACTGATGAGGAACACGGGCTCACCATGCCGCAGCTGATCAAAAAACTGGAGACTTACGGGATAACGGCGAACAGGAAGACCATCTACAGCGACATCGCCGAACTGTCTGATTTCGGCGTCGATATCATAGGCGAAAAGATCGGCCGTGAATATATCTATCATGCTGTCGGCAGGACGTTCGAACTCGCCGAACTGAAGCTCCTGGTCGACTCCGTCCAGGCAGCGAAATTCATATCGGAGAAAAAATCCCGGGAGCTCATCAAAAAACTCGGAGAGCTCGCGAGCCGCCACGAAGCGAAACAGCTCACGCGCCAGGTCCTCATCTCCGGACGGGTCAAGACGATGAACGAGAGCGTCTACTATGGCGTCGACAAGCTACATCAGGCGATCAACGACGACAGACAGATCACGTTCAGGTACTTCCAGTGGAACATGGACAAAGAACCGGAGCTGCGCCACGGAGGAAAACTGTACAAAGCGAGTCCGTGGAGCCTTATCTGGGACGACGAATACTACTATCTCGTCGCCTTCGACGAAGACGACAAAAGGATCAAGCACTACCGCGTAGACAAGATGCTCGAGATCGAGCAGACTGAAGAGGCGCGCGCAGGCCGCGAAGAATTCGGATCTTTCAACGTCTCGACATACTCGAAGCAGCTCTTCGGCATGTTCGGCGGCGAAGTCAGGAAGGTGACGCTCGAATGCCGCAAAGAGGCGGCCGGGATAATAATAGACAGGTTCGGAAAAGACGTCATCATGCAGAAGATAGACGACGAACATTTCATCTGCGTTGTCGACGTAGCGATAAGCAAACAGTTCGAAGGCTGGCTCTTCTCGCTTGCCGGCATAATAAAGATCACCGCACCTTCCGATGTGGCTGATGCGGTGAAAAATGATGCTTTGAGATTTGCTTCCGGGGAAGAGTAAGCTCACATCCCCTATTTCTGGAGTATGTTCCTGGCAGCGGCAACTATGTCCGCGGCTGTCATGTGATACTCCTTTTTCAGTTCTTCCGGTTTTCCGGAGCTTCCGAACGTATCGAGCTGACCGACCATGCGCACCTTGACCGGGCACTCTTCAGCCGTGACTTCGCAGACTGCGCTTCCGAGGCCTCCGATGACGGAATGCTCCTCAGCTGTGACGATCGCGCCCGTCTCCTTTGCCGCTTTTACGATAACCTCCGTATCTATCGGCTTGATCGTGAACATATCTATGACTCTGGCTTCGATTCCCTCATCCTTCAGGATATCGGCCGCATCCAGAGCTTCGGCTACCATGATGCCTGTCGCTATGATGGTTACGTCGTTTCCTTCTCTGATCGTCTTCGCCTTTCCGATCTCGAACTCTTCGTCTTCGTCATATACGATGGGGACTGCCGCTCTTCCCAGTCTTACGTAAGCCGGTCCGTACATCTCTACGACCTGTTCTATCAGCTTCTCCGCCGATACGCCGTCGGACGGGTTGACTACAGTCATCCCCGGTATCGTCCTCATGAGAGCGATATCCTCGAAAGTCTGGTGGCTCGCTCCGTCCTCACCGACAGTGATGCCGGCGTGCGTAGCGCATATCTTGACGTTCGCTTTTGTATATCCGATAGAGTTCCTTATTATCTCGAACGCTCTTCCCGTCGCGAACATCGCGAAGGTGCTTGCGCAGACGACCTTGCCTGAGAGAGCAAGCCCCGCTGCGGCGCCGTACATATCCTGTTCAGCTATACCCATGTTGAAGAATCTCTCAGGGAAGACCTTTTTGAACTCTCCTGTCTTCGTCGAACCGGAAAGGTCGGCGTCCATGACCACGAGGTCCTTGTTCTTCTCACCGAGTCTTACGAGAGTCTTTCCGTATGATTCCCTCGTCGCTACCTTCTTTATCTCTTCAGCCATTACTGCTCACCTCCCAGTTCTATCATCGCCTGAGCGAACTGTTCATCGTTCGGAGCCTTTCCGTGCCAGCCTGCCTGGTTCTCCATGAAGGACACGCCTTTGCCCTTAACAGTCTTCGCTATGATGACTGTCGGTCTTTCCTTCTCTTCGTCAGCAGCAGCGAACGCTTCTTTGAGCGCCGCCATGTCGTGACCGTCGCACTCAAGGACGTTCCATCCGAAGCCTTCGAATTTCTTTCCGATCGGAGCTACCGTCATTACTTCTTCGTTGGATCCGTCGATCTGCAGGCCGTTCCAGTCGACGACAGCAGTGATGTTTGAAAGACCGTAATGGACCGCAGCCATAGCTGCTTCCCATATCATGCCTTCCTGGATCTCACCGTCGCCCATGACAGTGAATATCCTGCCCGGGTCATTATCGAGCTTTGCGGCGAGCGCCATTCCGACGCATACCGACAGCCCCTGTCCGAGCGATCCCGTCGACATCTCGACGCCGGGCACGAGTTTCATGTTCGGGTGACCCTGCAGCCTGCTTCCGGGTTTTCTCAGCGTGATCAGCTCTTCCACAGGGAAGAAGCCTCTCTCCGCCAGTACTGCGTAAAGCGCCGGATTCGCGTGCCCCTTTGAAAGCACGAATCTGTCCCTTCCCTTCATGTCAGGCTCTTCCGGGTCGATGTTCATGATGTCGAAATACAGCAAAGTCAAGATGTCTGCTGATGAGAGCGAACCGCCCGGATGACCGGAACCCGCCGCGTGGACGGATTTTATGATGTCTATCCTGACATCATTAGCGATCCTTTCAAGTTCCTTTTGATCCATTGTTTCCTCCAAGGTAATTTGCAATAATCATATTATTTCAACTTGATCTATTCGAACATGCCCTTGATTACATAGGGCAGTGTTTCGACTGTGTCTGTCGGCATCATCGATATGATGCCCTTCTCCCGGCAGGCTGCATCTCCCGCCAGGCCGTGTATGTATACGGCGCATACCGCTGCGTCGAAGGCAGTAAGCCCCTGGGCCGCGAAGGAAGCTGTCATGCCCCCGAGCACGTCTCCGCTCCCGCCTTTTGCAAGTCCGGCTCCGCCTGTCGTGTTCCTTATCATTTCCGGTACGCCGCCGGTGTGTCCCGGCGCCGCCGTTATCGTCCCCGGGCCTTTCAGCACTACGACCGAGTCCGTTTTGTCACGGAGCTTTGCAGCCGCTCCTTCCCTGTCTGCCTTGACGTCCGCGCTCTTTGCCCCGAGGAGCCTCGCTGCTTCACCTTCATGAGGCGTCAGTACGGTCGGCCATCCTTTCGCAGCTCTTTCGCGTACGAGCGGGAAGAGATCGTTCCTCGTTATTGTGTTGAGCGCCTCCGCGTCGAGGACGAGCGTCCCTTCGAAGCCGGCGATCATCTTTTCCGTGAGCCTCTCAGAATCCGGTCCGAGGAATCCCGGTCCGCACAGAGCGGCGTCGTATTTCGATATATCTATGTCTCCGTCTGCAGGTCTTGCCATAGCCTCGGGCAGGCTCTGCTGCAGTATCGGTATTATTTCCCTGTCCGTCAGGTACGTCAGCAGTCCGCATCCGGATCTGAGCGCGGCGCGGCCTGCCATGACGGCGGCTCCCGCCATGCCGAAACTGCCGGCGAGCAGAAGGCATCTGCCGTTGTCGTATTTGGAGATGTCCGGTCTCCTGGCAAGGAGGCTTGCTCTATCCTTTATATATGCATAGTCAGCATCACGCATACGCTGCTTCCTCCGTCATATTCCGAGTATGATCGATGCGAGCATGAAGTATGTCGTTACAGATACCATGTCTGTAAGCGAAGCTATCATCGGGCTCGCCATGAGGGCCGGGTCTATGCCGATCTTCCTTGCGATCATGGGCAGCATCCCGCCGATGCATTTCGCGATCACGACTATCGCCAGCATCGCTATGCATACGGTGAGAGCTATCATCACCTGCTGCGGATCTCCCCTCTGCTCTATCATCACCCTCACGAAGGTGAACGCCGAGAGGCAGGCTCCTATGGCGAAGCTCACGCGGAACTCCTTCCACAGCACCCTTCCCGCGTCCTGGATGTCAAGGTCGCCGACGCCGATGCCTCGTATGATCAGCGTTGCCGACTGCGATCCGGAGTTTCCTCCGGTACCCATCAGCATGGGCATGTATGTCACGAGGCAGATGACTGCCTGCAGTCCGTTCTCAAAGTGAGTGAGTATCGCTCCGGTCAGTATGTATGAGAGCATCAGGAAGAACAGCCACGGCAGACGGCTCTTAACGTGCTGCATGACTGACGTGTCCAGATACTCCGTCGTGGTGTCGTCGACGACGCCGGCCATCCTCTCGATATCCTCTGTGGTCTCTTCTTCGATGACCTCGAAGATGTCGTCCATCGTGACGATACCGACGAGTCTGTCTTCATTATCTACTACCGGGATGGCGAGGAAGCCGTATCTCTTGAACATCTCGGATACTTCTTCCTGGTCTTCATATACGTTGACGCTGACGAAGTCCGTCCGGATCAGGTCCTCGATCGGAGTGTCGTCGTCGCTGATGACCAGCGTCTTCAGCGAGATGATGCCCGTCAGCTTTCTACCGAAGTCTTTGATATAGCATGTGTAGATCGTTTCTGAATCCATTCCTACATTCTTTATGTAGTCGAGGGCCTCGCGCACGGTCATGTCGCGCCTGAGACTGATATATTCAGGCGTCATAAGAGCTCCGGCGCAGTTCTCCGGATAGTTCAGGAATGTGTTGATCTGGCTTCTCTCGTGCTTCGGCGTCTTTTCAAGTATCTTGTCGACGACATTCGCCGGAAGTTCCTCCAGTACGTCGATCTTGTCGTCGAAGTCGAGTTCTTCGATAATATAACTGATCTCGCGGTCAGTTATCCTGTTGACGACCTCGACCTGGTCGTCTGTCGAAAGGTATGAAAACACATCGACGGAGATGTCTTTGGGGAGCATCCTGAATATGATGATGGCATCCTCGAGACTGACCTCGTCGATGATCTCGGTCATTACTTCGGCGATATCCGCCGCGTTCAGGAGAAGGAGTTCGTTCCTTGCAGCCGTGTACTTTTTCTCTTCAAGTAGTTCAAGGACCGCTTCAACGATCTCTTCGAATTCTCTTTTCTCGTCCATGTGCTGCCTCCTTTCTACCCGAATATTAAGTATACCTTATTTGTGAAAGGTTTCGCAACCAAAAAGGACAGAAAAACTCCTGTACAGTACAGCAATGACAACGGCCGAACTTTTTTCCCGGCATATTATTCCTATATTATTCTTTTAAGGCCTGTTTAAGTTATGTTTTGTATAAATGGTGTTGCTAAACAAATATCGTTGTGATATATTTTTAACTAGCAAAATTACTTATTTCACTAAAACAGTTTTTTTGAAAAAAGGAGCGAAACGCAAATGTCCAATTATGTAGAAAGATGTATCGAGCTTTGTAAAGCAAAGAACCCTGGCGAAGTAGAATTTCACCAGACTGTTGAAGAAGTACTGACATCGCTGGTTCCGGTCATCGAGCAGCACCCTGAGTATGAAGAGTGTGCACTTCTCGAGAGACTGACAGAGCCGGAGAGAGGCGTTACTTTCAGAGTAGTTTGGGTTGACGATGAGGGCAAAGTCCAGGTCAACAAGGGCTACAGATATCAGTTCAACAGTGCTATCGGACCTTACAAAGGCGGTCTCAGATTTGCACCGAACGTATATCCGGGAATCATCAAGTTCCTCGGCTTCGAGCAGATCTTCAAGAACAGCCTTACTGGTCTTCCGATCGGCGGCGGCAAGGGCGGTTCGGACTTCGATCCTAACGGCAAATCCGACGCAGAGATCATGAGATTCTGCCAGGCGTTCATGACAGAACTCTACAGACACATCGGACCGAACACAGACGTTCCGGCTGGTGACCTTGGTGTTGGCGGCAGAGAGATCGGATACCTGTTCGGACAGTACAAGAGAATCGTCGACAGATATGAAGGCGTTCTCACAGGTAAGGGCATCCCTTACGGCGGACTCCTCGGCAGAGCAGAAGCTACAGGATTCGGTATCGTATGGTATGCTGAAGAGATGCTGAAGACAAACGGCGAAGAGATCAAAGACAAGGTTTGCGCAATCTCTGGTTTCGGTAACGTTGCTTGGGGCGCAGCTTGGAAACTCTGGGAGCTCGGAGCTAAGTGCGTAACGATCTCCGGACCGGACGGCTATGTATACGATCCGGACGGCATCAGCACTCAGGAAAAGGTTGACTTCCTGCTCGACCTCAGAGCAAGCGGCGAGAACATCTGCGCACCGTATGCAGAGAAATTCCCGAATGCTACATTCATGCCGGGCAAAAAGCCTTGGGGCGTATGTCAGGACTTCGACGTCAAAGTTGACCTCTTCATCCCGTGCGCTATGCAGAATGACGTACACATGGAAGATGCTAAGAACATCGTTGAGTCGGGCTGCAAGTTCTACTGTGAAGGCGCTAACATGCCGACAACGAACGACGCTCTCGTTTACCTGATGGACAACCTCACAGCTGTAGGTCCTGCTAAGGCAGCTAACGCCGGCGGCGTTGCTTGCTCCTGCATCGAGATGGGACAGAATGCTGGTCACACAGTATTCCAGCACGAAGATGTTTACGAACAGCTTCACCAGATCATGAGAAACATCTACAACGCTTGCGCTAACGCTGGTGAGAAGTACTACAACAACAAGAACGCTCTTGTTCAGGGTGCTAACATCGCTGGATTCGAAAGAGTTGCAGATGCTATGATGCAGCAGGGTCTTGTATAGGCTGACAAAGCTTGATCAAAAGACATCGATCGTTTTGAACTAAGTTCAAAAAAACAAAGG
>CAMKAM010000077.1 GCA_946410475.1 uncultured Bacillota bacterium | reverse complement strand
CCTTCGAAGAAGCGATCAGGAATGCTATGATCGCTATCACTATAACGGTGATACGGCCGACGAGAAGGATCTCTTTGTCGCTTGCTTTCTGCTTCCTGATGATCGGATCATAGATATCGGCTGTGAACGAACTGGAAGCGACCAGCAGCTGTGAATCAGCTGTTGATACGGATGCTGCCATGATAGCTGCAAGCAGCAGTCCCGAGATGGCCGCCGGGAAGAGCGCTCTGGCCATTGCTATGAATACAGTCTTCTGAAGGCCCTGAGTCAAAAGCTCTTCGCCCATGATCATTCTTGCCTGATAAGCCATGAGGCAGGCTGCGCCGAGGGAAAGAGCGACCCAGACGATGGCTATTATCGATGATTTCTTCACCATCGAAGGTTTTTCGATCGACATGAATCTGACTATTATATGCGGCATGCCGAAATAGCCGAGTCCCCAGGCAAGACCTGAAAGCACATCCTGCCAGCTGGCACTGAACAGTCCTGCTCCGAAATCGCAGGAAACTAATTCGCCGGTAGCTGCGTCAGTATATTGATATACAGTCGAAAGAGCGGATGTATCAAGATTCTGTGTTGCGAATACGATGATCGGGACCGCAAGCAGAGCGACCAGCATCAGGATGCCCTGGAAGAAGTCCGTCCAGCAGACGGCCTTGAATCCGCCAAGGAATGTGTATCCGATAATCAGCAGCGCAAACAGGATCATTGCAAACCTTTCGTTGACACCCGGGAAAAGGGTCGAGAATACGGATGCTCCTGCTACGAACGCCGACGCGACATATACGGTAAAGGCGACGAGGAATATAATAGCGCATGCGACCTGAAGGGTCTTTCTTTTGCTGGCGAATCTGTTCGTCAGATACTGAGGCACTGTTATTGCGTCACCGGCAGCCTGCGAGAATTTCCTGAGCCTCTTAGCGCAGAATATCCAGTTCGTAGCTGTGCCAAAGGCAAGGCCGATGCCTATCCACATCTGACCGAAGCCGAAGGCCAGTATAGATCCCGGAAGTCCCATCAGCAGCCAGGCCGACATATCGGAGGCCTGAGCCGACATCGCTGTGACCCATGGTCCCATCGACCTTCCACCGAGGAAGAAGTCCTTTTCGTTCTTGTTGACGCCGCGCAGGAAAAATGCCAGCGCTACGAAGAACAAAACTATGAAGTATCCTAAGAAAACAACAATTTCAATGTTCATAAAATATAAATCTCCTATTCTGTTTTAATCAGCCTGTCTATAATAATACTTTTTAGAGTAGAATGGAATATAGACTGTGTTGTGGACTAAATGTAGAAAATATTTGTCATATTTGCGGTGAATATGTTGAAATTCCAACAAAACTATATTAGACTACGTTTTAGAAAGATATATTTACAAAAAGAATAATCCGAAAACTATGGCAAAAGCAAAGAAAAAACAGACGAAAGGCCGCATCGTTGCGGCCGCCTGGCAGCTATTTTACAGGCAGGGCTATGACGCCACTACGATAGACGATATCGTAGAAGCATCGGGCACATCAAAAGGATCGTTCTATCATTACTTTTCATCGAAGGACGAACTCCTCGGCTCGCTCAGCTACCTGTTCGATGATAAATACACTGAACTTGCAGAAACGATAGATCCTGATCTTGACCCGCTGGAAAAGCTGATCTACCTTAACCGGGAACTTTTCCTGATGATCGAGAACACGGTCCCTGTAACGATGCTGAGCCAGCTCTTTTCAAGCCAGCTCCTGACGAAGGGCGAGAGACATCTGCTCGACCCGGACAGGATGTATTTCAGGCTCCTCAGAGAGATCACTATCGACGGGCAGAGGCAAGGGCTTTTCAGAGATGACCTCAGCATCAATGACATAATGAAGGCATATTCTGTATTCGAGCGCGGCATGATGTATGACTGGTGCCTGTCGAGCGGCAACTACCCGCTCTGCCAGTATTCGCAGCAGATCCTCCCACTGTTTTTGAAGGGACTGTGCAAGGCAGACTGATCAGCTGAGGCGAATGGAGCGTTGAACACAGGACGGAACATTGAACAGCGCAAGGCTATATGGTAAAATTTACCATATAGCCTTTTGGTTTGAAAAAGCTGGATTTGAAGATACATGACTTGAAGAAGCATGTTCTGGAAAAGCGTGATTTGAGAAAGCATGATCCCGATGCAGGCAGGATCATCGAGAAGCGGGAACTAACGATGACATACATTATCTTAAAGAGCCTTCTCTATCTGACCGCAGGTGTAATACTGACAGCGGCCGCGATCGAAGACATACGGACGATGCAGATCAGCGACAAATGGAGCATCGGTCTTCTTTTGCTCGCGATATTAAGGCTAGTTGTTGATATAGCGCTTGCGGATGCGGCGTTGGCGGATGTCGTGCTTGGCGCCGCAGCAGGAGCATTGATAGTCCCTGGACTCATGATATTTGCAAATCTCATTTCAAAATTCGCTTCAGGACCAGATTCGGGATCCAGCCACGGTCGCGGGCCTGTGTTCGGTGGAGGTGATATCCTTCTTTGCTTTTCGGCGGGAGCATTTCTCGGCTGGCCGGGGATGATGAAAGCGATGTTGGTCTCAATGGTCGCTGCCGGAGCTTTTGCCGCGGCAGGACTGGCTGTTGGAAAACTCAAAACGAGTTCGGCATTCCCGCTCGGCCCGTTCATCGCAGCCGGAGCGATCATTGTGTTGATCGGAATAGCATAAGGCGGCGTGATTTCCGGGATTATGTTAACCAGCGATGAAAGTGCCAGAGGATGGAAATTAGTAATAATTTACTGATCCGAGCAGCTTGGGGACAACTGACAGTGGCTGTCGGAGCTGATTCCATGAGTGCAGAGCTAATTGCAGAGATATTATCTGAAACCCCAATAGCAATTTGGAAAAATCGGCTCAAAAAAATCAAAAACACCCAAAATCCAGGCCCGAAGCCCGAAGCCGGATGCCGAAGTGGTTTCCGGGCCGAAGCCGGATCCCAACACATCTACATTCTATTGCGGTTGGTTGAAAAAAATATTACAATCAAGGAGTAAGCGGCTGCGGACAGCCGCAAGCTTAATGCCGACGATATCCGGAGAAAACCGGAAATGCATCCGGAGTATGATCTGGAATAGTGTCCGGAGAGGATCCGGAAGAAGGGGTGTGAAATCATGAAAGATCTTGCAAGTAGCCTCAGAGCTGCGATCGTGCAGGCGTCGCCTGTTATGTTCGACAAAAAAGCCACGACAGAAAAATGTGTGAAATTAATAAAGGAAGCAGGCGAGAACGGCGCTGAGCTGATAGTGTTCCCGGAATCGTTCATTCCGTGCTATCCGCTGGGACTGACGTTCGGATTCACGATCGGCCAGAGAGACGAAGCCGGCCGCGACGACTGGAAAGTATACTATGACAATTCGGTAGTAGTGCCGGGCGAAGAGACTGAGATGCTTGCCGCTGCGGCGAAGGAAGCAGGCGCTTATGTAAGCATCGGCGTCACTGAAAGAGACGCAGTTCACTGCTCGCTTTACTGCACGAACCTGATCTTCTCGCCGGAAGGAGAGCTCGTTGCTCAGCACAGAAAGATCAAGCCGACAGGAGCAGAGAGATTCATCTGGGCTGACGGGCATGATCCGAGATATCACTTCCCGATCACAGATACGAAGTGGGGCAAGATGGGAACGCTTATCTGCTGGGAGAACTACATGCCGCTCGCAAGAGTCGCGCTCTACAAGAGAGGCGTAGCGCTCTACCTGGCGCCGAACACGAACAACAACCAGGAGTGGCATGACACTATCAAACACATCGCGGTCGAAGGCCATGTATACGTATTCCACGCGAATCCGTATGTGACGAAGGACATGTATCCGGAAGGGTTCCACTGCCCGGACGAATATGCCAAACTGCCTGACGTTCCTCTGACAGGAGGAAGCTGCATCGTCGACCCGTTCGGTCACTATGTGAACGAGCCGGTCTGGGAGAAAGAGACGATCATCTATGCTGACCTCGATCCGAACGAAGTCCCGAGAAGCAGGATGGAGTTCGACGCGACAGGCCACTACACTAGAGACGATCTGCTCGAGCTCTACATCAACGACGATTACGATGATGATGATTGGGACGATGACGACTGGGACGAGGACGACGACTAAAACGTACTGACGCCCTGAGGCGCAGCCTGCATCCGTCCAAGGCAAAGTAATCAAGTAATTTCAAGGCATCTGCACTATGCAGGTGCCTTTTGTTGTGATATAATACCATGATGTCTTTAATATGGGTCGTTAGGCCCATTACGCAGAAACCCGGTATGACAGGCCGGAAAAAGACACGAAGGAAAGGGATATATATATTTAATGAATAAGGAAAAATACAAGGACAGTTTTTACGAACCACTGCCGCTGACAGATCTCAGACAGATGGTCAGGACCAGCGCTGAACTCTACGGAAGCAGGGCTGCGTTCATGGTCAAGACGGACCACAAATCACCGTACAAGCCGATCACATATTCGCAGCTTCTGACGGATATCAACGGCGCCGGAACAGCTCTTATAGAGCTTGGACTCAAAGACAAGAAGATCGCCGTAATAGGCGAGAACAGTTATGAATGGGTAGTCGCTTACTTTGCGACGGTCAACGGCACGGGAGTCGTCGTGCCGATCGACAGAGAGCTGCACTCCAGCGAGGTCGCGAACCTCATCAACAGAGCCGGAGTAAGCTGCATCGCCCACTCGAAGAAACTCAGAAAGAAGATCGACGAGGCTCTTCCCCTGATCGAAGGCGAAAAGCCGATACTCATCGAGCTCGACTCCGACGACAGCACTGAGGACAGGCTTTCGGGCCACGAACTCGTCGTCAAGGGAAAGAATGCGATGAACGAGGGCGACAGGAGCTTCATCGATGCCGAGGTCGACCCGGAGGCGATGTGCTCGCTTCTCTTCACATCGGGAACGACGGGCATGGCCAAGGGCGTAATGCTCAGCCACAGGAACATCGTCGCCAACGTCTACAACATGTCGAAGTATGTCGAGGTAAAGGGCATGACGGGCCTTTCGGTCCTGCCGATGCACCATACTTATGAGATGACATGTCACATCATGACGGGCATTTCGCAGGGCTGCACGCTGGCGATCTGCGAAGGACTCAAGCACATCACGAACAACCTCAAGGAGTCGAACGCGAACGTAATGCTGGGCGTTCCGCTCCTGTTCGAGAATATCCACAAGAGGATCATGCGTCAGGCGAAGTCGCAGGGCAAGCTTGAAAAGCTCCAGAGGGGAATCAAACTTTCCAAGAAGCTCAAGCTCTACAACAGGCCCGCAGTCGTAAAGCGCATGTTCAAGGATGTCCACGAGAATCTCGGCGGAGACATCAAGCTCTTCATCACGGGCGGCGCTGCCGTCAATCCGAAGGTCATCGAAGACTTCGAGGCCATGGGCTTCCCGATGATCCAGGGCTACGGCATGACGGAGAACGCTCCGATACTCGCCGTCAACCGCGACAGGTACAGCAGAGCGAACTCTGCCGGAAGAGCGATGCCGGGAACTGAGCTGAAGATCCTGGAGCCGGACGAGAGCGGCATGGGAGAGATCCTCTGCAAGGGACCGTCGGTCATGATCGGATACTATGACGACGAGGAAGAAACGAAGAACGCGATCAAAGACGGCTGGCTCTACACAGGCGACTACGGCAGGATAGATGAGGACGGATTCCTCTACATCACAGGCCGCAAGAAGAGCGTCATCGTTACAAAGAACGGAAAGAACGTATTCCCCGAAGAGGTCGAATTCGAACTCACGGAGAACGACTATATCGAAGAAGCATTCGTCCACGAAGACGAATCGTTCAGCGGTGAAGACACAGTCATCAAGGCCGAGATCTACCCGAACTACGTCCTGATCAAGCAGGATATGGGAAAAGAGCTCGATGACGACGAGATGTACGATTTCATCAAGAGAGTCGTAGACGACATCAACGACAGGATGCCTCCGTACAAGAGGGTCAAGAGGATAGGTATCAGGAAGACTGAATTCGTGAAGACGACTACGAGGAAGATCAAGAGATTCATCCCGGAGAATATGACAGAGCAGAAGAGCGAGTAAGCAGAAAGAAAAAAGAGAAAAGAAAATAGACAGAAAGAGTAAGTAGACTGAGAAAGAAGAATAAGAACGGAAAGCCAAAGCACAGAAGGCAACGCACAACACGCACGAAGGGAGCAGATAATGTACACGCCTGAAGAATACGCAAAGATCAAAGAACGTGATATGGCATTCGCGAACAGCATCTGGGATCAGATCCTGAACAGCCCGGACCCGGATGTCCGCCACAAGCAGCACAGACCGATCATGGACCTGCGTCACATGATGGAGACCAGCTGCTCTGAGGAACTGTACGGCAACGAAGTCCTGATGTATCAGAAGTTCGACAAGAAGAAGGGCTACGAGCCGATCCTGTTCAAGGAAGTCTATGAGATGGTGAACGCTCTGGGTACGAAGCTGGTCGATCTCGGACTCAGCGGTGAGATGATATCGGTCATGGGAGACAACTGCTCGCAGTGGGCTATCTCGTATCTGGCAGTCATCTGCGGAACGGGAGTAGTAGTGCCGCTCGACAAAGAACTCTCCGACGAATCGGTAAGGTCGCTTACTGAGAGGGGCAAGGTCAAATGCGTCCTCTGTAAGCATAAGCACATAAAGATAATGAAAGAGCTGAAAGCTGATCCGGCTTCTCCGGTCGAGATACTGATAGACCTCGACGCGGAAGCGGAAGAAGACGGAGTCCTGTCCTACAAACAGATGATAGAAGAAGGCAGGAAACTGATGGCGGAGGGAAACAGAGGCTTCCTCGACGCTCAGATAGACGCGGAGGCGCTGGCGGCGATCCTGTTCACATCGGGAACGACGGGCAATCCGAAGGGCGTCATGCTCAGCCACAAGAACCTGATCACCGACCTGATGGTCGCGCCGACGCTGTTCAATGTAGAGCCGAGACAGGATGTGTTCTTCTCGGTGCTTCCGCTCCACCATTCATATGA
>CAMKAM010000076.1 GCA_946410475.1 uncultured Bacillota bacterium | reverse complement strand
TACGAAAGGGCATGGAGCTGGACGAAGTCTTTCCAGCGCACGGAAGGCATGCCGCATATAATCAGGACGGCGCAGGCGTTCAAGGACACATGCGAAGAGCTGTCCGTCAACATCTGGGAGGGCGAGCTGATCGTCGGAACGAGCGGCGAATACAGAAAGTGCGCCATCCTCACGCCGGAGTTCGGCTGGCTGTGGATCAACGACGAGATCGACACCTTCCCCGAAAGAGGACAGGATCCGTACGACGTTACGCCGGAGCAGACGAAGTTCATTCGCGAGAACATTTTCCCGTACTGGAAGGGCAAGTCAGTTGAAGAGGCATTCCTCGCCAGGATCAGTGACGACACGAAGAAGATCGGCGTCGACACCGGCTTCCTCGATACGGACTCGAAGTGGAGAAACGGCATAGGCGAGATCTCCGCTGACTATATCGACGTCCTCCTGCCGAAGGGGTACAAAGGGATCAAAGAAGAAGCGCTTGCTTACATGGAGGGCCTCGATGAGGCGATCCCCGAAGAGAAGAAAAAGATCGAATTCTATAGGTCGATAGTGCTTATCGCGGACGGAATGATCACGCTCGGAAAACGCTATTCAGCGAAGGCCGCCGAGATGGCTGCCGAGGAAGCGGACCCGGTCAGAAAGGCCGAGCTCGAGGAGATCGCGCGCGTCTGCGCGAAGGTGCCTGAGAATCCGCCCGAAACGTTCAGAGAAGCGGTCCAGTTCGTCTGGTTCGTTCAGCTGGGCGGCATCATTTCGGAGAACCCGCTGGCGTGGAACCCGGGAAGGTTCGACCAGTACATGTACCCGTACTACAAGGCAGACAAGGAAGCGGGAAGTATCGACTACGACACGGCGCTCGAGCTGGTTGAGTGCCTGTGGCTCAAGTACAGCGAGTGGGCGTGGACGATATCGAAGAACACGGCGAGCTTCTTTGCGGGATATACGAATTTTGAGAATCTGACGATCGGCGGAACGAAGGTCGACGGGACCGATGCGACGAACGACGTTTCATATATGGCGATCCAGGCGACGCGCGAGTGCATGACGCACCAGCCGACGCTTAGCTGCAGGATCCATCCGGACTGTCCGCCCGAGTTCATGGAAGCGGTCACCGAGCTCGTTTCGACGGGTTGCGGCTTCCCCGCGATCCACGGCGACAGGACGGGATATCAGATGCTTTCGAACCTCGGCTACAAGCCGGAGGACGCGCGCGACTGGAACAACTGCGGCTGCGTCGTCCCGCACTCGAGGAAGACGTTCGAGTGGACGAGCGCTGCGAGCATCAGCTTTGCGGCAGCTCTGGAGTTTGCTCTGAACGAAGGAAAGAGCAGGCTTTCGGGCGAGCAGGTATCGGTGCCGGAAAAAGATCCGAAAACGTTCGCTTCTTTGGACGAGATCATCGAAGCGTGGAAAAAGCAGTTCAGATACCTCGTGCGCCAGGGCGTCATCAGCCTGGTCACGGCACAGGAGATACACAAGGAGATCGGACACCGCCCGTTCATGTCGGCGTGCAACGAGTACTGCATGAAGAACGGCGCAGACCTCGTGGACGGCGGAGCGAAGTACAACATCGGACCTGTGTTCACAGGCGTTGGACTTTCGGTAACGGCGAACTCGCTGGCTGTCATCAAGAAGCTGGTATTTGAAGAGGGTTCGGCAACGCTCTCCGAGATCATCGACGCCCTCGATAATAACTGGGAAGGATATGAGGAGCTTCGCGCTAGAGCTCTGGCCTGCCCGAAATATGGAAACGACGACGATTATGTCGATTCGATAGCAAGAGACCTCGCGGACTTCTTCTACGATGAGGTGACGAAGTACGACGACATCTACGGCAACCACTTCGTGACGGCCTTCATGGGCATCTCGAACTACCTGCCGACAGGAAAGGTACTCGGCGCGACGCCGGAAGGACGCCACGCGATGGATCCGATCAACGAAGGCGTTTCGCCTTACACGGGAAGCGACACATCGACATGCCTCGCGGCGCTCAGGAGCGCTGCGAAGATGAAGCACGATATCCACAGCGGCGGAACTCTTCTGAACCTGCGCCTGAACCACGACCTTGTAGCGACGAAGAGGGGCCGCGCGAATCTGGGCGCGATGCTGCAGAGCTATTTCATGCTCGGCGGCTTCCATGTACAGTTCAATACGATATCGAACGAAGTGCTCGCCGATGCGCAGAAGAACCCGGACAAATACAGGAGCCTGCTGGTAAGGGTCGCCGGATACAGCGCGCAGTTCACGAATCTGTCGAAGGAGATGCAGGATTCGATCATGGCGAGGAATGCTCACAAGGAGTTCTAGGGAAGAATGGCGATGAAAGGATATGTGATGGATATCCAGCCGTTCTCGGTGAATGACGGGGACGGCATAAGGACTACCGTATTCCTTGCGGGCTGCCCGCTGAGATGCAAATGGTGTTCTAATCCTGAGGGCTTCTCGTGTAAGCCGCTTGTCGGATGGCACCGGAGAAAGTGCATAGGCTGCGGTGAATGTGAGAAGGTATGCCCCGAGGGGATCGGTATAGATATGGGTCCGGCTGGGCCGGGCGGAAGAGAGAAGTGCACTGCCTGCGGGCGGTGTGTTTCGGCATGCCCGGTCGGAGCCAGAACGTTCATGGTCAGTGAGATGGACGCCGATGAGATAATAGATAAGATCACGAAGCACCGCCTGTTCTTTCAGCAGAGCGGAGGCGGAGTGACTTTTTCCGGTGGAGAAGCGACTTATCAGTCGGAACTGTTGGCTTATCTTACGGAGCAGCTCTACGACATGGGATACAGCCTCGACATCGAGACGAGCGGCATGTTCGATTTTGATGAGCTTGCGCCGACGCTTGAGAAGATGGATCTGATCTTCATGGATCTTAAGATGATGGATGATGAGAAACACGCTGCTTACACAGGGGTCTCGAACAGGGTGATACTGGAGAATATACGGAATCTCGGGCGGCTCGGTCAGGGAGGCATGGAGGCCGGGGAGCAGAAGATAGTGATCAGGATCCCTGTGATCGGCGGGGTGAATGACGACGATGAGAATATAAGGCGGTCGGCTGCTTTCGTGTATGAGGCTCTGCCGGATGCGAGGATGGAGCTACTGCCGTATCATGAGTTCGGGCGGATAAAATATGAGGCGCTGGGGATGGAGTATCCCGGTGCCGGTCCGGGCGCAGCTGCGGATGCAGATGCAGATGGATCCGGTGGATTCACCCGTCCCTCGAAGGAGAGGATGGAGGAGCTGCGCGGGATCGTGCGCGGTGAGGGCGTAGAGATAACGGATTTCATATAAATATAGTTTTTCGCCAGTCCCGGTGCCGAAGTTGGTTTTCAGTTTCGGTGAACGAAGGGGATGGCGTCTTTTTTTGTACAAATCTGTGGATATGCAGGGTCTGATCGGCCTTTTCAGAGAGTCAGGCACTTTGAGGATGTGGTCAAAACCACAAATCTTTATGATACGGCGAAAAAAAATCAAGTTTTCGTATAGCTTTCATTGAAATGCGGGTCTTTTGCGAGATATGTGGATATATGTGGATGTTCCAAGCCTTCAAGAATTGAGGAAAAGACCTGTTGACATTATGGATATCGGATAATATAATATTGAAAACTAGATTATAAAATAACGAAAACGCTTGAACCTTGTTCTTGAATCGACAAGAACAGTAAGAACTGAAACAACAGGGGGAATTCTATAATGGACGTATCGCTACGAGGACAGGCGGGAAAACCGGCTTTGTTAAGGGAAATGTCAAAAGAAACGACAAAGGAAATGACAAAGAAAGCGGACAATGAAGCGGCAAATAAAGTGACAGACGGACTGATGAAGGGCCCCAGAGACAAGTGGAGCTTTTGGACTCACTTTGCGGGCATCGTATTCGGAGTCATGGCGACGATCTATTTCCTGATCGTTAAAGTGTTCGGTACTGCCGGCGTAAGTGGCGCGGCCGGCGTAAGTGGAGCGGCCGGCGGGACTCTTTCTGCGGTATCGTTCGTAGTGTTCGGTCTGTCGGTCATCGCTCTGTATACGGGAAGCTCTGTTTATCACTATTACAACGGGCCCGCCGAGAAGCTTGTCAGGATCAGGAAACTCGATCACTCGATGATCTATGTGATGATAGCAGGCAGTTACACTCCGGTGCTGGCGAACTGTCTTCCGATGCCGAAGGGCGCTGTGTTCCTCGCTGCGATCTGGCTGGTCGCGCTGGCGGGGATAGTGATCAAGGTGTGCTGGCTCGATGCTCCGAGGTGGCTTTACACATCGCTGTACATACTGATGGGGTGGTCGATACTGGTCGATCCGAAGTCGCTCGGGCTGATAGATCCGAGATGCCTGGCGATGATAGCCGCGGGCGGGGTCGCTTACACGATCGGTGCGGTCATCTACATCCTGAAGAAGCCGAACCTCACAGAAGAGTTCGGATTCCACGAGATCTTCCATTGCTTCATACTGCTTGGGACGCTTCTGCAGTTCATCGGCATCGCGTTTTTCATTTAGGTGCGCCGGGCAGGCGCGCAGGCAAGGTGCGCATGGTGAGGGTGCAGTAAGCAGAATGAAGTAAGCCGACTAATAAAGCTATATGGCCTCGAAACGGGCTGTAAATATCCCTACCGGGTCCGCTGTCATCTGCAGCGGACCCACTATTTTGTTCGCGGATCTGTCCGCGGATTTCTTTTTTTTCGGAATGTGTGTTATTGTTTAAGTCATCCGGGTATCATCCCGTTAAAACAGAGATAAAGAAGGCGAAACAATGATACGGACATTATTCAGTTATTTCAAACCGCACCGGACGATATTCCTGGCGGATATGCTGTGCGCCGTGACGGTGGCGGCTGTCGATCTGGCGTTCCCGCTCGTGTCGAGGAAGGCTATGTACGACCTGCTGCCGAGCAAGGCTTACGGGGTGTTCTTCGCACTCATGATATCGGTGGCGCTGTTCTATGTGCTCAGGTCGGGATGCTATTACATCATGACTTACTGGGGGCATACGTTTGGCATACGGGTGGAAGCCGACATCAGGGCGGCTCTCTTCTCGCACCTGCAGGAACTGGACTTTGAATTCTACGACCAGAACAGGACGGGAAAACTGATGAACCGCCTGACGGGTGACCTGTTCGAGATCACGGAGCTGGCGCATCACGGGCCGGAGGATCTGCTGATATCGGTGCTGACCATAATCGGCTCGCTCGTCTGCATGTTCATCATAGAGTGGAGGCTCGCGCTGGTAGTCGCGGTGCTGATACCGATCTTCCTCCTGATAGTCATGAGGAACAGGAAGGCGATGTCGACAGCCTCGGTGAACGTCAAAAAGAAAATGGCGGAGATCAACAGCGAGATCGAATCGCGGATCTCCGGTATCAAGACATCGAAGGCGTTCGCGAACGAGGGCGTCGACCAGGAGAGGTTCGACGATTCGAACGATCTCTTCAAGGGTGCGAAAAAGGACTATTATAAAGCGATGGGTCGCTTCAACGCGAGCCAGGAGTTCTTCATGTGCATCATGCCGGTCGTGGTGATCGCTTTCGGCGGGTGGCTGATCATGAAGGGAGACTTGAACTACATCGACCTCATCACATTCACGCTGTTCGTCAATGCGTTCGTCACACCGATCAGAAAGATGTCGCAGTTCGCCGAGATATTCACGAACGGCACGGCGGGCCTCAGGCGCTTCATGGAAGTCATGGCCATCGAGCCGCAGGTGAAGGAAAAAGAGGACGCTGTCCCGCTGGTCGTGGACCGCGGAGGTATAGAGCTGGAGAACGTTTCGTTCGCTTATGATGATGTAAGCGAAGTGCTCCACGGCATCGATCTCACAGTCAAGCCGGGAGAGACCGTCGCCATAGTCGGACAGTCCGGCGGAGGAAAGACGACTCTGTGCCAGCTGATACCGAGATTCTACGATGTGACGGAAGGAAGCATCAGGATCGACGGCACCGATGTGCGCGACGTGACGAAGACTTCTATCAGGCGCAGTATCGGCATCGTCCAGCAGGAGGTATTCATCTTCGCGGATACTATACTCGAGAACATCAGATACGGCCGCCCCGACGCGACATATGAAGAGGTCGTGCAGGCTGCTAAGAGGGCGGAGATATACGACGATATCATGGAGATGCCGGACGGGTTCGAGACATATGTCGGCGAGCGCGGGACGAAGCTTTCGGGAGGTCAGAAGCAGAGGGTGTCCATCGCAAGGATATTCCTCAAGGACCCGAAGATCCTGATCCTCGACGAGGCCACATCGGCTCTCGATACCGTCACTGAGGAACGCATCCAGGAGAGCTTTGACAGACTGTCCGTTGGAAGGACGACTCTGATCATAGCCCACCGTCTGACCACGATAAAGAACGCTGACAGGATTGTCGTCATCGAAGGCGGGCGCCTGGTAGAACAGGGCACGCACGACGAACTGATAGAGAAGGGCGGTATATACGCCGGGCTGTATAATGTGTGATGAGCCGGTATGTGATCAATTCAGCATGTGATCGAGTTCCCGAACATCAGCAAGACAGGCCTGACATCGGAAGAATTCTGCAACCGCCTGCTTGAAGAAAAGCACGTCGTAACAGTTCCGGGAACCGGATTCGGACCGAAGGGCGAAGGATTCATCCGCATCTCCTATGCGACATCCGAAGAGAATATCGAAGAAGGCCTCAAGAGGATCCAGGAATTCGTAGAGAGCCTGTAATAACGGTTTGCAAAATCGGCTTATGAAATCGATCTGCAAAAGTCGGTCTGCAGAAGTCGGTCTGCAAAAGTCGGCCTGCAAAGCTAAGCCTGAAAATCAAGAGCCTCTAAATCAAACGTTGGATGGCCGGCCCGCAATGTTGCGGCCGGCCGTTTTAAACAGCAGCGAGCAGATTTTCCCACTTTTGTTAGAGTTTCCTGTGAGCTGGGACAACTGTCCCACCACAGGGGAAAACAGCTCGTGCGTGGGAAGAATGATTGGGTTCGTCCCAGCCTGGAGGAAAACTGTTGAATGCTGGGACAGAATCAGGACTGCGAGCGCATAATCAAGCAGATCCTTCCCACTTTTGTTAGAGTTTCCTGTGAGCTGGGACAACTGTCCCACCACAGGGG
>CAMKAM010000075.1 GCA_946410475.1 uncultured Bacillota bacterium | reverse complement strand
AGAGTAAGTCGCGGCAGCGGAGCTTGCAGTAAACAAACGATCAGGATAACAGCTTTTAAGAGAGGGAATAAGAAAAATGGCAATGGTACTTGAACAGGAAATGACAAAAAGAGGCAGAAGAAGTTTCATCAGCAGTCAGCTGAAGGCTATCGACAGGGACGTAGTGGATGATGTCCTTGAAGAACTTCGTCATCTCGCTCTCGCAGACTTCTTCGAGAGCGCAGACGCTTCGCTTACAGATATCGATAATGAAATGGTCACGGACAACGTGATGATAGAGCTCGGCACCCTCATTGCAAGATCGATAATGATCTATGAGGGAGAACGCGCAGAGGTATGCTACGAGAAATCGAAGGTCATTACGGCCGCTTTCAGAGATCTTCTTCCCATGGTCATAAAACTGCTCCATGATGACGTAAAAGCAGCTTACGACGGAGATCCCGCGGCTTCAGGCTACAAGGAGATCATAATCGCTTATCCGGGCATGTACGCCATTTTCGTCCACAGGATCGCGCACCTTCTCTACGGACTCAACGTGCCCATCCTGCCGAGGATGATGAGCGAGATCTCACACGGAAGGACGGGCATCGACATCCATCCGGGAGCTGAGATCGGCGGGGGATTCTTCATCGACCACGGCACGGGGATCGTCGTCGGCGAGACGGCTAAGATCGGAAGCCGCGTTAAGATGTACCAGGGAGTAACGCTCGGCGCCCTCACGACAAGAAAAGCAAGAAAACTGTCGGGGACGAAGCGTCACCCGACAGTCGGAAATGATGTCACTCTTTATGCTAATGCTGTTGTCCTCGGCGGTGATACCGTGATAGGGAGCGGCTCTACTATCAGCGGCGGCGCGCTGGTCACGGAGAGCATCCCGGAAGGATCACGCGTCTGATGGACCGGCCTGCTGATCATCAGTTGTCATGATCGGCGAAACTTCTGAAATAAAGCACAAGGCTCTGGGCGAGTTCCTGCGCGCTGTCCATGTTGGCTCCGATGCAGATCATGTCCAGAGCCGGTTTCTTTTCATAGAATATCGCGCATTCATTCTCGTGGTATGTCCATTCCGGCTTGAGGTCCAGATCGACCTGCTTCGTCGCAAGCGAGTACCTCTCGATCAGATCGCTGTTTTCGATGTACGGCCAGGCGGGGTATGTCTCTTCGTATTTAAGGTCGAACTCCGAGAGCTTGGATGTGCTCTGGTATGATGTTGTGATACCTGAGAACTGATCTTTGGACATCGCTCTCGCTTTTGCTTTGACCACGAGCGCTTTCCCATCGTCGCGGACATAGCCGACGTTCGTTATCGCTGTCTGGTCTTCATCATCGCTTTTGATCTTTCCGTCCACAATCGTGTAGAAGAGGCTGATGATATTGGTGAGATCTTTGTCCGAGTAAGCAGTTTTCGGAACTTTGCACGGAGTGCATGTGTACTTCAGATCAGATTCGTCGTCAAGATAGGCTTCTTCAAAATCATCTATCTTAGAACTGACTCTGTCCTCTAACTTTTGCGCGTCGTCGTCGCTTACTATAACGATCATCTCGGCGTCCTTAGCATATTCACCGGATGCTTCTCCGCCTTTGAGACCGGTCGCCTGGAATATCAGGTGCGACTGATTCAATGAATTGAGCAGTTCGCCAAGTGTCATTATCGGATTTGGGTGCTTTTCGGATCTGTCGGCGGAGTCGCCGCCTTTCAGTCCGGAGATCCTGATCCTGTAAGCCGCTTTCCCCTCTGTCGAAACTCTCTTGATATTTCTGGAGAAGGTGTATTCCATCGATGATGTGCTGCCGGTGAACATCTTTACTTTAGGCCAGTAGTCCATGCTGATGAAGTTGTCCATCGTAAGGTACTTTTTGCTTATTGATCCGGCGCCGTAATAGTCACCTTTTTTCGATGCAGTGAAAAGCACACGGATAGGTCCATGTTCATCGCTGTTTTTTATAGCGGCAAGAGCGATGGCGGCGCACTGGCTGTTTTCCTTCGGCTGGTCGAGACTGATGTCGCAGGAGATCATAGTTCCTTTGGCATGCGTATAATCATCAGTTGCGTCAAGGCTGAGCATCAGGCTGTCGGTATCGATATCCTGACAGGCTATCTCATTTTCACGTGCCCAGTCCCTGATCGTTTCCTGGATATCAGAAATCTCACCTGCATCTTTCCATGCCGTGCGGAACTGATCATATATGCCGTATACATCGCTTTTGATATCTGCTTCTTCTTCACTGTCGAGCGGCGAGCATGCTGTCGTTGATACAGCAGCCAGACACATCACCATGATAAGTATGATTGATAGGATCTTTTTCATATCTCATTATCTCTCTTTCTGTTCTTCATTGATTATAATACAAAAGGGTCGAGTGCGCACGAACATAATGGGAAATGGACCGTGTTCAAGAAAAAACGATGAAGATCATATGAATTTTTTTGTACCAAAATATGACAAAGCAAGCAGTTCTAACGGTTATGGGGAATAGATGTTACGAGGTAGATATTTATGTCAACTTTTTCGACGTTAATTGATGATTGACACGCCCACCATTTGGGGTATAATGATTCATACGGCAAGGGATAAACACTACATGTTGTTAAGGGTGTTTTAGGGCAAAAAATGTACGGCAGTTCCGTGAACTGCCTTTAAAATACGCCTTTTGAGGCAGTATCACCGTCTTCGGTGATTGGAGCCGCTTATGATCCCTGCGCTGCTGACGCGGCGCGGAAAACATAGTAAATAGATAGCGAAAAGAATTGAACAGTTGGAAGAACCAGGAACGGAGGGGTACGCGATGTCTGACAGAATCAAGGAGATAATCAAGCGCGACGGCAGAACGGTAGCATATGATATAGAAAAGATCAAAATAGCGATCTACAAAGCTGCTGAAGTCCTCGGAGGAAAGAACGAAGAGATGGCCGAGGAGCTTGCTGAAGAAGTAGAAAGATACCTCGTCGAAGAACTCGACAACGACAGACCTACAGTAGAAGAGATCCAGGACGCGGTAGAAAAAGTCCTGATCGAGAACGGTCATGCCAGAACGGCTAAGGAATATATCCTTTACAGAGCTGAAAGAACCCGCATCAGAGAGATGAACACCCGTCTCATGAAAAAGTACGAGGATCTGACGTTCAAGGCTGCGAAGGACAATGATATGAAGCGTGAGAACGCGAACATCAATGCCGATACAGCTATGGGCACGATGCTCAAGTACGGATCCGAAGGTTCAAAGCAGTTCTATCAGATGTTCGTCCTCAAGCCGGAGCACGCGAAGGCTCACGCTGAAGGCGATATCCACATCCACGACCTCGACTTCTATACGCTTACTACAACATGTACACAGATACCCCTTCAGAAACTTTTCAAGGGCGGATTCTCCACAGGCCACGGCTTCCTCAGAGAGCCGAACGACATCCAGAGCTACGCTGCTCTCGCATGCATCGCTATCCAGTCGAACCAGAACGACCAGCACGGCGGACAGAGCGTTCCTGACTTTGACTACGCTATGGCTGACGGTGTCAGAAAGACTTTCAGAAAGCTCTACTGGACGAACCTCGGCAAACTGATCGACATGCTCTATGACCAGGAAGGCAACGTCGACAAGGTCAAGATGATCGGTCAGAGCATCATGGATACAGACGGTATCTATCCCATCATGGACGACGACAACGGATACAGAGAGAAGGAGGTCATCTACCTCAAGGAGCTCGTTCCGGAAGAAGATATAGACAAACTCCAGACGAGAGCTATGAAGTATGCTCACAAGGAGATCAGAAGAGCGACATACCAGGCCATGGAAGCCTTCGTGCACAACCTCAACACGATGCATTCCAGAGCAGGCGCACAGGTGCCGTTCACATCGATCAACTACGGAACAGACCTCTCGAGCGAGGGTAGACTCGTTTCCGAAAACGTGATGCTTTCGATGGAAGCAGGTCTCGGAAACGGTGAGACACCGATATTCCCGATCAACATCTTCAAGGTCAAGGAAGGCGTCAACTACAATCCGGAAGATCCGAACTATGATCTCTTCAAACTCGCATGCAGAGTCAGCGCAAAGAGACTGTTCCCGAACTTCTCGTTCTTAGACGCTCCGTTCAACAAGGCGTTCTATAAGGAAGGGGATCATAATACAGAAGTCGCTTACATGGGATGCCGTACGAGAGTAATGGCTAACTATTACGACCAGTCGCAGCAGGTGACGGCAGGAAGAGGAAACCTCTCCTTCACATCGATCAACCTGCCCAGACTCGCGATCAAAGCGAACAAGAACATTGACACATTCTTCGAGTCCCTCGACAGGATGATGGATCTGTGCATCGACCAGCTGATGGAGCGTTATAAGGTCCAGGCTTCGAAGCACGTATACAACTATCCGTTCCTCATGGGTGAGGGCGTATGGCTCGACTCTGAAAAGCTGAGCAAGGACGACAAGGTAGGCGAAGTCCTCAAGCACGGAACTCTTTCGGTAGGCTTCATCGGTCTTGCCGAGACGCTCGTCGCGCTGACAGGTGAGCACCATGGCCAGAGCGAAGCTGCTCAGAACCTCGGCCTTGAGATCATCGGATATATGAGAAAGCGTCTTGATGAGGCTACGAAGCAGACAGGATTCAACTACACGCTGCTCGCTACTCCGGCAGAAGGACTGTCGGGAAGATTCGTCAAGATCGACAGAGAGCGCTATGGAACGATCAAGGGCGTAACGGACAGAGAGTACTACACGAACTCCTTCCACATCCCGGTATATTACAACATCAGCGCCTTCGACAAGATCAAGAAGGAAGCTCCGTACCATGCGCTTACCAACGCTGGCCACATCAGCTACATCGAACTCGACGGCGATCCGCTGAAGAACCTCGACGCCTTCGAGCAGGTCATCAGATGCATGAAGGAGAGCGGTATCGGATACGGTTCGGTCAACCACCCGGTAGACCGTGACCCTGTATGCGGATACACGGGACTGATCGAGAACGAGTGCCCGCACTGCGGACGCCGTGAGGACGACGGCCAGCCGAAGTTCGAGAGGATCAGAAGGATCACGGGATATCTCGTAGGAACGATGGATCGTTTCAACGATGCGAAGACTGCTGAAGTACGCGACAGAGTCAAGCATAAGGTAGGCGTAGAGGCGGCAAGTCTCGAAGACATGAGCGTCGAGACGGAAGACGCCAAAGAGACAGAAGCAAAACTGTCGTAAGAGTATTTTGAGAGATGGGAGAGGGCGGCTATGTGCCGCTCTTTTTATATAGGATATGACCGGAACAATGAAAGACAGCAACAGTTACGAAACGAATATGGCGATGATCGGGCGCAGGATCGAGTGGGGCCTTGCGAGACTGAAGGAGGACTATGTCCTGACGGAGGTCGATGTTGGCGATCTCGAAGAGTTCACTGTAAGCGGACGCGTCCACAGGGTGAGACAGTTCGAGATCGACGGAGTCGGAAACCTTCTCGTGATGACCAATCCTCTGCCGGGAATGATGCAGATGGATACATTCACGATCACACCGTATTACAAGAACCTTCCTCTGTTCACGACGGACTACATGTACTTCGAGACGAAGCGGATGTTCCTTAATGAGATATACAGCCTGGTGGACTACGAGGATGATCTGTACCGGGGATTTATCGGCCGGTTCGCTGAGAACAGTAAGCTGACAGAACATCTTGCAGACATGCCGATGCGCGAGTGCTGGTACGACGACATTCGTCCTGTTGTCGTTGGGAAGGAGTCTGCTCCGAAAGATGATGATCTGATCTTTGAACAGTTCAAAGCCAATCTTGAGACTTTCATAGAGATGGAGAAGGCTTCTCCGCTGCTGGATGAGAAAGCGAAGAGGGCGAAATGGGAACGCAACTACGAATATGCCCGCCGACTCGTCGACGACGGAGGTGTCTCGACGGAGCTTTTCGTGAAGTCGCTCGGAGCAGAGCGGACTAAGAGATTTTTCTATTCGATATTCTTTGCGACGGACAGATACCAGCCCGGGATGGAATACGGAGGACCTGTTGCTGCGGCAACTGCGCATACTTCGAAAACTGCTTCGGAAATAATTGAAAAGATCGAAGAGTTCTTTGCTCAGAAAGAAAACGGGGTGTCAAATCTCGAAAAAGCGCAGGCGAATCAGAAGGTGCTGCGCCGTCTGCCGGAGACTGATGAAAGCAAAAGCTACGATGAAGCGGACTGTGAGGATCAGGACAGCGCGAGACTTCCGGGCGTTGTCATAGAAGATGGAAAGGTCATAGGGCTGGGGATACACATTTTTAACGAAGATGTTTATCCTATCAAGTTCTTCGAGATTAGTCTCAGAAGCTGCGATCTGTCCGGTGAACTAGATATCAGCGGTGCGGGAGATATGGCATTCCTGGATCTTTACCACAACCGCATCAGCAGGATATGCACCGAAGGACTTTCCTCAATGAGGATATTCGGAGTGCAGGACAATCTGCTTACTGAACTTGAAACAAGCGGCATGCCTGTTGTGCAAGGCATCGACGCAGGGATGAACAGGCTCGGCAGCATCGATGTCTCGGGCAACCCGGAACTCGTGGAACTATATATAAATGATAATCAGATCACTGCGATCGACCTTGCAGGCAATAAGAAACTGAAGTATCTCTATTGTCACAACAACAGGATCACGAGTCTGGATACGAGGGCGAATCCGTTCGTACGCCATCTGAACGCGACAGGAAATCCGATGAAGGAGATACTGGCTCTCGCTCCGCAGAGGGAAGAGCAGCTGCCGCTCGAACTTCGTTCGGAGGAAGGCGGATATGTTGGTCTTAGGTTCAATCCAGTGTATAATGCACAGTGGAAGGAGACCGGCGAGTGGCAGCAGATGTATTTTGCTTACCCGGGCGAAGGCCGGACTTTCGACGGCTGGTACGATGAGAGCGGCAGGCTGTTCTCGCGTGAGAGCGAATATGAGGACGAGTACGGTGCGTCGAGGCGCCTTACGGCTGTATTCATATAACGATAAAGGAACTAATGATATGGATGATGTAAAAGATAAAGAAAAGAAAGAAGTGCTGCTCGATCTTGCAGGGATAGAAGGAGAGTCGATAGTGGACGGACCCGGGTTCAGGTTCGCGATCTTCTGCCAGGGCTGTCCTCACGGCTGTGAAGGGTGCCACAACCCCGC
>CAMKAM010000074.1 GCA_946410475.1 uncultured Bacillota bacterium | reverse complement strand
CTGCCGGCGTTTCCGCTTACACGATCGCACACGCTGCCTGCTTCCGCACACACGAAAGGCACGGTGTCTATACCGTGCACTTCATGACCTCTTTCTACGAAAAGCTTCGCGACCGCGCGGCCGATGCCGCCCGATGCGCCTGTTATCAATACTCTCATGCTGCTTCTCCGACCGGCACGCCGTGGGCCTTCCTGTACTCGATGTACTGGGCTCCGACGTTGTCCTTCTCCCAGTTGCGGCTTACTCTGTATCCCACCGGGCTGAAGACCACCTCGCAGAGGAGCTCCATGACAGCGCCCGTAAGCGAACAGATCAGCACCTGCGTCCACGTCCATCCGAAGAAGTGCAGCGACACGATCGTCGCGAAAGCAAAATTATCCACGAACTGCCCGAGCATCGTCGAGGCGAACGACCTCGCTGCGAACTCCTTGTATCCGCCCTTCTTGATCCTTCTGGCTATCGCTTCGTTGATCGCCGAATTCGTGAGGGCCGCGAGGACCATCGCGATGCTGCTTCCCAGGACAACATACCATGCGCCGCCGAACGTGTTGTTCAGGGCTTCGTTGACCTCCATGCTTCCCGAAGCGTAGTACTCGCCCCACATGCCGGGCGTCTTCATGAGAAGCCACAGCAGTAAGCAGACAGAGGCGTTCACCGCCATCGCCAGGATCGAGATCTTGGCTGCTGCCTTTCCTCCGAAACGTTTGCAGATCATATCCATGCACAGAAAACTTACCCAGCTGAGCGGGAAGCCGCAGTCGAGGGCAAGATATTTCCATGATACGAATTCTTTGTTTGCCAGAAGATTCATCATTATGACACTGATGAAAAACAAAGAGATGACCAGGCCGGGGATGCTCCGCAAAAGGGCGCGGTAATCCTCCAGCTCGCGCTTGATGATGTTCATAATTTCTTTCTCCTTTGGTTTTGATGTTTTAAAAGCAGGATATCGGACCCGAACTGCTTTAGACGCTTTTTCCCGCAAGCGTCCGATCGTGATTATATCACATCGCCGCAAAGAGTCAACCTGACAGTCATCTCTTCGCCCAGCCCGACCGGACCTTCGATCGACAGTCCGCTGACATTTCCGCCGGACACGGTGACGCTTCCGCTGAGCACTCCGCACGGCTGCTTGATATCGTAGTTATATGTTCCGTCGGCTTTCCCGCAGGCTCTTGCCGCCATCACCGCCGTCGTGCCGGAAGCGCAGCTGCCCTCGTAATATACGGAGTCCACATCTTTGACGTAGACGACCGGCGTCAGTTCGTCGCCCTTCATGAACATCACGCCGAACGCCGGCGGATCGGATTCTTCCGCCACCTTGTTTTTCAATTCTTCGAACCGTGCGTCGGAAGCCTCACTGTCCTCGAGAACGAGATGTGTGATACCGCCGAGGTCGATCAGCGTCCCTCCGAGGTCTTCCCTCTCCGTCATGCTTACAGGAAGCGGCATCGCTATTCTCGCGTATCCGTCTTCCTTTCTGACTGTGACTTCGACCGGGCCGTCCGCACCGCTCACTTCCACGCTGATCGTCGTTTCCGCGCCGCATGCGTCCGCCATCTCTGCAGCGGCGTCTGCATCAGTGGAGTCTGCGCCGTCGCCGCCGCCCTGCATCTTCTCCGCGCACATCAGAGCAAAAGCCCTCGACGCGTTGCCGCAGAACTCGAGCCCGCACATCTCCATCGATCTGTCTCCCGTTATGAACGCGACCTGTTCCGCCGCGATGTCTTCCATATCCAAAATAGCCGTCGCCACGCGCGCGTAATCCTCACGTGCGAACCTGTCGAGCACGAACGCCGTTATGTTGCCTGCCGGATCGGCAAGCCTTATCCGCACCGGGATTTCCGCTTCCTCAGCCGCAGCCCGGTACTCGTAATCCAGCCTGGTAAAAGTCTCTCCGCCTATTTCCAGCGCGCCCTCTTCGGCGCCTGCGAAACTCATTCCGCACTTTTCCATCGCGCGCTTCGAGCCGATATTGTCCTCCGCGCACCACGCCTTCACGACCGCGATGCCGCACTCTCCGGTCAGGTGCTCCAGCACCTTCGCAAGGACCTCGCTCGCAAGACCCATCCCCCAGAAGGGCCTGAATATGCTGATGCCGATCTCGATGCTGTCCTCTTCAGGGTCGTAGTCGTAAGCACCTACTGTCCCGACTAACTTTCCATCCATTTCGACGGCCCATCCGAAGGAGCGTTCGTCCGAGCTGTCACTGTAAGCATCGTAGTCCGCGATGGATCTGCTTACTGAATCGTGCGCCATCTCGACCGTCGCATAAGGATTCCAGCCCGAGAACTCGAACATCTTCTCGTCCGTCCCGAAACTTTCATAGAGCGCCTCGGCGTCCCCGATGACATACCTTCTGAGAACGAGCCTTTCCGTCTCGAGCCTGACCGTGCCGGCCGCCGTCCACTGATAAGCGATCCTCGGCGAGCCGTCTCTTACGAATATCGTCCCGCACCTTTTGAATCCGTGCTTTTCTATCTGGCGGCGCATCACCTTGTTGTTCTCGTGAGTGTCGATCCTGATGTCGTTCGCCATGCTCTTGATCTGCTGAAGCGCAAAGCCGAACACGCCACGGACCTGTCCGCCCGAAGCGATCCTGTGGACAGTCAGATACGGGGCATCGCTCGGCCACTCGCCGTCCTCGATAAGCTGATATGTCGGGTCGTCGCCCTCACCCAGCGCGAACACGCCCTGCACGCCGCTCTCATCCGTGATGACGTAGCTGATACCGGACTCGATGTCACTGCGGATCAGCTCGATGTCCGGGAACGTCCGCCCCCACTGCGTCGGATTGCCCGACTCGATCATCAGTTCCTGCGCGTATCTGTATATCTCCATGATCCTTTCAAGATCATCCTTTTTCGCCTTCCTTATATCCAGCATCTGTTCCCGGTCTCCATTTCTCAGTCGCGCGGCCATGTCATGCGCCGCATCTATCCGTAATTTCAAAATCGTCATTTCGCCAATGGCATCCCGCTAATGTCATACTGCCACTGTCATTTCGGCAATGGCATATCGCTAATAATATAGCAGATTTACCGGAAATGTCACCACAAAAAATGTATATGAGATCGTGGTGACAAAATGCCCATTTTATTTATTGAACTGTTCAGATCTCGTTCCGCAGTATCAGAAAAACCACCGGCTTTCCGCTTCCGCGGAAGTGCTCCGCACGGGAAAAGCATGAAGCGCTCCGCACCGAAGTCCGCGAAAAAAACCGGCCTCCCGGCCGGATCATCAAAATGGATCTGATCATAGAATCGCAATTCTTATCGAAACTTTTATCTAAACATATATATCGAACGTGATACAGATCCTGTCCTTGCGGCTCCTGCCTCCGACTTCGGAGAGCAGGGCCTTTCCGCTTCCACGAAGAACGATCTTGTCACCTTCATCTATCTCCATGTCAGGCTTCACAGCTTCCATGCTGTTCACCGATACGAGCCCGCGGCGGATCTGCTCGGCGGCCTTCGCGCGCGACAAAGAAAACGCCGACGAAACGACGCTGTCGAGCCTGAGGGAAGCAACTGTGTCGCGCTTCTTCACCGTCTTTATCTCACCGATATACAGCTCCTCTATGCTGTGGCGGGACACCGAAAGATCGGTCCTGCCCGCCTTCGTATAGTTCATCTCGATGAACTCCGCCATATCGGACATGACGATTATATCGGCGCCGATACCCGGGGAGCCACTGCCCGGACCACAGCTACCGCCGCGCATCCCATCCGAACTCCCGCCGGAGCTGTCCTCGCGCACAAGGATATCCCCCGTCACAGCCCTGTCGATCCCCAGCGAAAGAAGCGAACCCAGATAGTCCCTGTGGCTGAGCCTGCGTCCGCCCTTCGGAGCGCTGACGCGTATCACACTGACCAGTTCCTTCAGATCCCAGGGCACATCGTCGTAGTCACCCGACCACTCGATATACTCAGGCAGGAATACCGGGATGCACCTTTCCGCATCCGCGTATCCGCCGTAAAAAACCATCTTCACCGGCAGGCTCCTCGTCATGAACCTGTCCGTCAGAACCTTCTTCTGATGCATATCGAGAAAGTCCCCGCTGGTCATCATGTTCCTGTCGTAAGCCCGCCTTATCCGGTCCTCAGTCTGCGCTATCAATATCTCGTCCGTATCCATCCGTTCTCCTTATCCGCTCGCTGTCCGCGCCTTATCCGCTCGCTGTCCGCAACTTGCCCGCTCGCGGTCCTCACTGATCCATCCGCAAACTGATCTCGCCCGAGAACAGCGACTCCTCCGTCCCGTCCTCGTAGCGCACCAGAAGGTGGCAGCGGTCATCGAGCGAAACAGCCGTCCCGTGCCGCTGCTCGTTTCCTTTGATTATCGTTATCTTCTTGCCGATGACGAAGCACATACTGCGGTAGCGCTCGGCGATCTCTTTCTCCGAAGCATTCCTGTACAGATCGAAGAACTGTTCGTATGTGTAAGCCACCAGGCGGTTGCGCGCGTCGTCCGCGCGCTCTGTTCCGAGTATGCTTCCCGCCCTGTCCTTGATATCGTCCGGGAAGCCGCCCTCCGGCGTATAAATATTGAGACCGATACCGACTACGACGCTGTCGATCTCGCCTGTCTCCAGACTCGTCGTCGCCTCGGCCAATATCCCGCAAACTTTCCTGCCGCCGACGTAAACGTCGTTGACCCACTTGATCCCGACATCGGAAACGCCATACTTCTTCACCGCTTCCGCGACGGCCACCGCCGCCATGGTCGTGATCATCCCGGCGTCCGCGGCTTCAACATTCGGACGGAGAAGGAAGCTGAAATAAATGCCGGTTCCTTCCGGAGAGAAGAAGTTCCTTCCGCGGCGGCCCTTTCCTTTCGTCTGTTCAGCGGCCACGATCATCGTGCCCTCCGGTGCCTCGTCCTCGCCCTTCATCGCCATCTCGCGAAGCAGATCGTTCGTGGAAGTAACGCTGTCGCGGACTATGATCTTCGCGCCGCCGGACCCGCCGAGATATTTCATGATCCCGGCCTCCGAAACGATGTCGTTCTCATGACGCAAAGTATACCCTTTGCCTGTGGAAGCATCTATCATGTACCCTTCCGCCTTCAGCGAATTGATCGCCTTCCAGACCGCCGTCCGGCTGATGCCGAGAGCCTCGGCGATATGGCTGCCGGAGACCGGCGTGCCGCTGTTCTCTTCCAGATACCTTACTACTGTTTCCTTCGTGCTTTTCTTTTCCATATCAGGTTCCCCTTTCGATCAGGAAGCTTGCTCCTGTCCCGCTTTTCAAGTTATCATCTGCGCCAAGCCCCGTCAACATCCACTATTCACATTGTTGTCAGTTGTCAACTTTGGAGCCCTCGACGGTTGATGCCGTAACAATGTAATGATATAATCAAATCGATCGCGCAGTGGATCCATTCAGATGAGACGCGGCTATGCAAGGCAATCAGTACCTGATCATCAGATCAGCGTCAGGAGAGACTTCAAGGGAAAACATCGCTGCATTTACCTCATCCGGAGAGTGCTTCCCTGCGCGATCATTTTGATCTCTATGCGGAATTGGATCCCTTTCAAAATAAGCAAACATCGATCCATTGATATGAGCTTACAGCATTGAAAAAAGAAGGCAGCCAAACTGCCTTCTTTTCATCTTCTCTGCGTCCTTGTAGGACCGGCTCTACAGCCCGAAAGCGAATATCGCCAGCCCGTAGAAACCGATTATCGAAAGCGTCGACAGGATATCCAGTATCCCCATGATCCGCACCGCCGTATCGCCCTTCGCGAGCCTCCTTCCGACGAAGAAGAACACGAACCCGAAAAACGCGATCAGCATGCTGATCTTGATCAGAGCCCTAACCGGGTCGCTGTCGACCGATGACCAAAGCAATATGAAAAACATCAGTGCCGATATCACCGGCAGCGCTTCTAATACTATCGCGATAGTCCTCTTGTTCATGTCTATTTCCCTTCTCTGCCTCCGGCCAAATACTATTAGCCAAATCCACTTCTGTAGCCAAACCGGCTACTGCTATAATAACATGAAACCATGAAAAACTCATTGACTGAATTATCAGTAACTAATACAATCACATTGCGCGGATCACCGGTCCGTGCAGTTCGCAAAATGCCGAAACCATTTCGACCACAAATAAGCACAGTCAAGACTATGAACAAAGAATTCGATCTACAGGAATATATGTCAGCAGGCGTAGAGCGCGTGGTCAAAGAAGCCGCCAAAGCGACTTTCAGCAACCCGCGCGAATCCGTATTCATGGGCAGATTCGCCCTCGCCGCCGCAAAGGCGACGAAGAAGCGAAAGGCAAGTGAAAATGACGGCTTACACGTGCCGCCCTTCCTCATCGCCAGCATCACGTCCAGCTGCAACCTCCACTGCGCCGGCTGCTACTCCAGGGCAAACCACGCCACAGTCGACTGCCAGCCGGCAGAGCAGCTGACCGGCGAAGAGTGGCTCCGCATCTTCAAGGAAGCAGAAGACCTCGGCATCAGTTTCATCCTCCTCGCAGGCGGCGAGCCGATGCTCAGGCGCGACATCATCGAGTCAGCGGGCAAGATCCCGAACATCGTTTTCCCGATCTTCACGAACGGGACATTCGTCGATGAAAGATACTTCGCGCTGCTCGACAAGTGCCGCAACCTCATTCCTGTAGTAAGCATCGAGGGTGACAGAGAGGAGACCGACTCCCGCCGCGGCGACGGCATCTACGACCGCTCCATCGCGAACATGGAGGAGTTCAACGCCCGCGGACTCGTCTACGGCGTCTCCGTCACAGTCACAAAAGAGAACATGCACAACGTCGCCTCAGACGGATTCATCGATTCGCTTGCTTCCCGCGGGTGCAAGGCCGTGTTCTACATCGAATTCGTCCCGGTGACCAAGGAAGCAAAGTCCCTCGCACCCGATGACGACGACAGACAGTTCATGAAAGAAAACATCGACCGCCTTCGCGGCGGCCGCGACGATATAATGTTCATCTCATTCCCGGGCGATGAAAAGAGCTCGGGCGGATGCCTCGCCGCAGGAAGAGGATTCTTCCACATCAACTCCCACGGCGGCGCGGAGCCGTGCCCGTTCTCGGCTTACTCCGATATCAACGTCAAAGACACATCTCTGAAGGAAGCTCTCGGCTCCGGCCTCTTCTACGCGCTCCGCGACGGCCACGTCCTCGAAGAAGACCACGCCGGCGGCTGCGTCCTCTTCGAAAAGAAGGATCAGGTCGAAGCGATCATGGGATCCCTCAAAGCCGG
>CAMKAM010000073.1 GCA_946410475.1 uncultured Bacillota bacterium | reverse complement strand
CGAGACGACGGGAGAACTCGTTGATGAGATCAAGAAAGCCATCCCGGCATCGGCAAGAAGAGACGGCCCGCACCCGGCAAAGAGAACGTTCCAGGCCATCAGGATAGAGGTCAACGACGAACTCGACACCCTGGCCGGGGCACTGGAAGACTTCATCGATGTACTTGGAAAAGGCGGAAGGCTGTGCGTGATCACATTCCATTCGCTCGAGGACAGGATCGCGAAGGAAACGTTCAACAGAAGGCTGAACCCGTGCACATGTCCTCCGGAATTCCCGGTATGTGTATGTGGGAAGAAGGCAGACATAAAGAAGATAACTAAGAAACCGCTGCGGCCCACAGATGAAGAGGTCGGGGAAAACCCCAGGAGCCGGAGCGCGAAGGTAAGGATAATAGAGAAAAAGTAAGCGGGAACGAACGATGAGTCAGGCACAGACATACAGACAACAGAATATGTACAGGCCGCAGGAGCGCGCCGGATATAATGCCAGACCGAAGAGGACCCGCCGCACGTCGAGTTCGGGGCTGACGGCAAGGGACAGGCAGCATCTCCTGATGATGCTTATCGTTGCCGGGATATTCGGGATAATAATCATCATAACGACGGCATTCTCAGCGACTATCAACTATAAGAACAATCAATTGCAAAACGATATAACGGTACTTGAAGGAGAAGTCGAGGCGCTTGAGATAGAGATACAGAGCGCGAACAACATTGCTGCCGTCGAGCAGAAAGCATCGCATGATCTGGGCATGAAGTACGCCGAGGGAAGCAGCTATGTAGTACTTTCTTCAGATGAAAAGAATGGAAATGACAATTTTGCCGCTAAGCTGAGGAACAACGCTTACGGCCAATAAAACTGTTTGCAATAATTTCATATAGAGATTGAGTCGGACAACTGAATTATGGACCAGTGTTGTTGTTCGACTCTTTCTTTTTTGAAAACACCTGCTGATGAGGAAAAAAACACAAAATCATGACAAAAAAGTGATATACCTCTGAGCGGAAACATATATAATCAGTAACGAAGATGAGCAAGAGACGTAACAGGAAAGTAACAGCACTCCAGGGAAGGAAGAGACTCGTGATAGCATTCACTCTCTTCTGTCTTGTCATGGTCGGACTTTGCTGCCGCGTCGGATATATCCAGGTCGTCAAAGGCGATACGCTGAAGAAAAAGGCGATCAACCAGCAGATGAAAGACGAACTCGTCGAGGCGAAGCGCGGCGAGATAACAGACCGCAACGGCAACAAGCTGGCGGTCAGCACGATCAAATACTCGGTCTGGGCAAGGCCGGCTTCCATAGCTCAGGGAAGCAAGACCGATGAGGAAAAGAAGCAGAAGCTCGCTGAGGCGGCAAAGACGCTTGCGCCTATTCTTGGCATGAACGAGACAGAGCTCAATGAAAAACTCTCGCAGAACATAGCTCTGATCAAGATAGCGAAATATAAGGACAACGACACGGTCGAGAAGATAAGGGAAGCTGATATCTCCGGCATCTCTGTAACACAGGAGACGAAGAGAGCTTATCCTCTCGGCAATTTTGCTTCTCAGGTGCTCGGCTCCGTAACGGACGACAACAACGGTCTTTCGGGACTCGAGCAGTATTACAACAAGGAACTGAGGGGAAGCCCCGGGCGCTGGGTCCAGAGCAAGGACGCTTCCGGGAAGTCGCTGTTCTACGGTGAAGAAAAATACTACGATGCCGTCGACGGCAATTCTATCGTGCTGACGATAGACGAGGTCATACAGCATTATGCCGAGGAACAGGTCGCCAAGGCAAAGAGCGACACCGGAGCAGAGAGGGTCAGGACGATAGTTATGGCTGTGGAGACAGGCGAGGTGCTCGCTATGGCATCCACAGGCGGATTCGATCCGAACGATCCGAGGACACCGCTTTCGAAGAGCGCGAAAGAAGCTCTCGCGAAGCTTCCTGAAGACAAGCAGCTCGACTATCTCAACAGGATGTGGAGGAACCCTCTGGTAAGCGACGTGTACGAACCGGGCTCCACTTTCAAGCTGATCACCGCTGCGATGGCGCTCGAGGAGAATGAGACGAAACCGAGCGAGAAATTCCACTGCTCGGGAGCTGTCAATGTTTCCGGAACAGTTATAAAGTGCTGGAGATCTGAGAACCCGCACGGAACGGAGACTCTCACGGAGGCTGTCGGAAACTCCTGCAACCCCGTGTTCGTCAAGCTCGCCACAAGAGTAGGGATCAAGAAATTCTACGACTATCTGGAACTGTTCGGCATAGATCAGGAAACGGGGATAGACTATCCCGGAGAGGCGAAGGCGATATTCCAGGGCGAGAAAGAAGCAGGTCCTGTCGGTATAGCGACGATAGGATTCGGACAGGGAATAGCGATCACCCCGATACAACTGATATCCGCGGTGTGCTCGCTTGGAAATGACGGGATACTGATGAAGCCGCATCTGGTGAAAGAGATAAAGGATCAGGACGGCAATACGGTCAAAAAAATAGAGCCTGAAGAGGTCAGGCAGACAGTTTCCCGTGACACAGCGAACACGATGTGTGATATCATGGAGTACGTTGTCGAAAAAGGCGGCGGACAGACAGCGAAGATAGACGGATACAGAGTCGGAGGAAAAACGGGAACAGCGAACAGCGTCGACTCGAAGACCGGGAAATACGGTGACAAGATAGTTGGTTCGTTCATAGGCCTCGCGCCCATGGATGATCCGAAGATAGCAGTACTCGTCATAGTAGACGACCCGAAGGGCGAATATCACGGCAATATGGTAGCCGCGCCGCCCGCTGCAAAAATAATGAAAAAGACACTTAGATATATGAACATAGAAAAATCCAAGTAACGGTGATGGAAGGTCAGATATGAAGAGCCTTAAGATAAAGGAAATAGCAAGCGCGATAGGCGCTGATATAGTCTGCGGGATGCCGAATGATGAGGTGACAAGAGTCAGCCATGACTCGCGCGACGCAGGTCCGGGCACGCTTTTCTTCTGCCTGATAGGTGAGAAGAACGACGCTCACAGATTTATTCCGGACGTAGTGGAAGCCGGATGCACGCACGTCGTCATATCCGACGTCGAAGCGCTCAGACCGGTAACGGAAAAAGGGATCACAGCGCTGTATGTCAGCGACACGAAAGAAGCGCTCCAGGATCTTGCCGCATGGTATCTGAAAGAGATAGGCGTCACAGTCATCGGAGTGACGGGAAGCGTCGGAAAAACTACGACGAAGGATATGATAGCGGCGATATGCTCGCAGAAATACAGGACGAGCTGCACCAAAGGGAACTACAACAGCGACGTCGGCCTGCCGCTGACAGCGCTGTCTCTTGAAGAGGGGACCCAGGTCGCCGTGCTCGAGATGGGCATGGACAGACCGGGACAGATAGATCTTCTCGCAAGGATAGCAAGACCCAAGGTGGCCGTGATAACGACGATAGGAAGCGCGCATCTCGAGTTTTTCGGAAAGCGCGAGAACATATTGAAAGCAAAGATGGAGATAGCCAACTATCTCGGAGCATCCGATGCTCTGGTGGTGAACACAGACTGCGATCTTCTTAGGCCGGAGAACGTAAGAGGCGGATATCGCCTCGTAACAGCGGGCAGGGCCGTGACGAACGACTTCAGATTGTCCGATGTGAAGAACCTCGGAGAAGAGGGCTGCGAATTCACACTTACGAACATGTGGAGGAGCGAACGGTTCAGGATACCTGCGGCAGGGTCGCACAACGCCGGCAACGCGGCTGTGGCTATCGCGGCTGCGGCGGAGCTGAATGTGACCATGTCAGAAGCCGCACGCGGTCTGGCGGGGATGGTCCTCACAGGGAACAGGCTCTCCTACCTGACGAACGGAAAGATAACGGTACTCGATGACACATACAATGCCAGTCCGGAAGCGATGAAGGCGGCGATAGACCAGCTGATCGCGACGGAAGGACAGAGGAAGATAGCTGTCCTCGGGGATATGTACGAGCTCGGAGACGGCGCTGCAGATATCCATCAGAGCATGGGAGAGTACGCTGTCGGCAAAGGCGTCGACCTCGTGATCGGAGTGGGCGATCTCGGACAGCTGGCCGCGGCAAGCGCCGGCACGAACGGTATGATGGCGCCGACGAAGGAAAAGGCGATCAAGATACTGAAACAGACTGTGCAGGACGGAGACGTGATCCTCGTCAAAGCATCGCATGCGATGGAGATGGGGAAGATAGTCGAGGCGCTCATCGGATAGCGCACCGCGCAGGCACCGGATGATAATAGAAGAGGAATAGAGAAAAAGTGAATCTAACAGTAATACTGACATTGATAATATCGGCAGCTCTCACATGCGCGATGACGGGCGTGCTGATCCCTATACTTAAAAAACAGCAGATGGGCCAGAATATCAGAGAGGAAGGCCCTGAATCGCACAAGAGCAAGGCGGGCACTCCGTCGATGGGCGGCATAGCTATAATACTCGGAACTATATGCGCGTCCGTGATAGGTGCGTTCCTGTCGAAGGACGGCGCAGGAAGAGACCTGTTCGTCATCATAGCTGCGTTCGCGGCTTTTGGAGCGCTCGGCTTCCTCGACGATTATCTGAAAGTAATAAAGAAGGAAAATGAAGGACTGAAAGTCAAGCCTAAGTTCGCGGGGCAGCTGGTCATCTCTCTGCTTCTCGCGATATACATGACTATGCTCTCGGAGCATCAGACGAACGTCATGATCCCGATCTACGGACAGGGGATCGATTTCGGCGTTCTGTACATCCCGTTCATAGTGTTCACGATGCTCGCCATGGTGAATGCTGTCAATCTGACGGACGGACTGGACGGGCTGGCAGCAGGGACCACAGGCATCGTATCAGTGACTATGGCAATAATAGCCGCTGTAACGGTATCGGTATCGTCGGGGATATTCCTAGGGGCGATGGCCGGAGCATGCGCAGGCTTCCTGGTATTCAACAAGAACCCTGCGAAGGTGTTCATGGGTGACACCGGATCGCTCGCTCTGGGCGGCGGACTGACCGTGGCTGCCATAGTGATGAAGATGGAACTTTTACTCCCGATAGCGGGGATAATATATGTACTCGAAGCACTTTCGGTATGTATGCAGGTAGGATATTTCAAAGCGACAGGCGGCAAGCGCATATTCAGGATGACGCCTCTCCATCATCACTTCGAACTCGGCGGGATGCATGAGAGGAAGGTCGTTGCTATGTTCTGGACCATAACGCTCATCGCTTGCCTGGCCGCGCTCGGTTCAATGTGGAGGTTGTTTTAAATGAAAGATAAGAAAGTACTCGTCGTAGGGATGGGAAGATCAGGCATCGCGGCGGCTTATGCTCTTATCAATGCAGGCGCTGAAGTCAGCGTCCAGGATTCGAAGCAGAAAGACGCGATAGATACCGAAGCAGTAAAGATATTCGAAGCGAAGGGCGTGAAGATGTTCTTCGGTTCCGTGCCGGAGGATATGGAGAGTTATGACAGCGTGGTAGTAAGCCCCGGTGTCCCTCTTGACCTTCCGTTCATAAAGAAAGCCGTTGCAGGCGGAGCAGAGATAATAAGCGAACTCGAACTTGCTTACAGACTCGGCAAAGGAAACTACGTCGCCATAACCGGAACGAACGGAAAGACTACTACGACGACTTTGGTCGGAGAGATGTTCAAAGCATCCGGAAGGACGACGCACGTTGTCGGCAATATCGGCGTAGCCGTAGTAAGCAAAGCAGTCACGGCTGAGGATGACGACTGGCTCGTAACTGAAGTGTCGAGTTTCCAGCTCGAAACTATAGATACGTTCCATCCGAAGGTCGCGGCGCTGCTGAACCTGACGCCGGACCATCTGGACAGACACAAGACGTTCGAGAACTATATCGCTGCGAAGGCGCGCGTATTCGAGAACCAGACGAAGGAGAATTATGCGGTCCTCAACTTCGATGATCCGGAGGTGATGAAACTCGCTCCGGAGATCGAGGCGACAGTGGTGCCGTTCAGCAGGGTGGAAGAGCTGCCGTTCGGAGTCTACGTCAGGAACGATGAGATCGTGATCACGGGGCATGACGAGAAGACTGTCGCTCTTTGCAGGGTCGACGATCTTCTGATACCGGGAACTCACAACCTTGAGAACGCGCTCGCAGCAGCTGCTGTTGCGTGGTTCGCCGGCGTCGAGAAGGAAGCGATCACGAAAGCGCTCACGACTTTCGCGGGAGTAGAACACAGGATAGAGGACTGCGGCATGGTGAACGGAGTCAAATACTTCAATGACTCCAAGGGAACGAACCCGGATGCCGCGATCAAGGCGATAGAGGCGATAAAGGAGAACATAATCCTGATCGCCGGAGGATATGATAAAGGATCGGACTTCAATGAATTCGTGGAGGCATTTGACGGCAGGGTCAAGCATGTGATCCTGCTCGGAACGACGGCTGTGAAGATAAAGAATGCTGCTGAGAAGGCGGGCTTCACGGCAACGACGATCGTTAAGGATATGGACGACTGCGTGCGCGAAGCAGCCAGACTGGCTTCCGAGGGAGACAACGTCCTCCTCTCGCCGGCATGCGCCAGCTGGGATATGTACGGATCGTACGAAGAGCGCGGACGTCACTTCAAGAAATGCGTTGAGGAATTGAAGGGTTAGTATGCAGGCGGCTGGAAGGAAAAAACTCGCACCGGGCGATTTCATACTCATACTTCTGACGCTGGGACTCGTGATATTCGGTGTCATAATGGTTTTCAGCGCCAGCTATTACTGGTCGATCGACAAGACGGGCAGCCCTTATCACTTTCTGATCAGGGACGTGTTCTGGGCGGTCAGCGGTTTTGCTATCATGATATTCGCGACAGTTTTCGATTATCACAAGTATAGCAAATATGCACCGTGGCTCCTCGGGATCAGTCTCGTGCTGCTCCTGCTCGTACTGACGCCTCTCGGCCGTGAGGTCAACGGCGCAACGAGGTGGATCGGCGTAGGACCGATCACGCTGATGCCGGGCGAGATAGCAAAGCCGAGCGCCATCCTTTTCACGGCGTGGTTCCTCTCGGTAAAGCCGGGCAGGATCATGTCGTTCACGCACGGCATACTGCCTCTGCTCGGATTAGCCTTGATATATGCCGGTCTGATCATGATGCAGCCGAACATGTCTACGGCTATGACGGTCGTATTCATCATAGTTGCAGTGATGTTCGTTGCAGGGCTCAGTTACAAATACCTCGTCGCCGCTATGGTACTCGGAGGAGTAGGCATATTCGGGCTGATATTCTCCGACCCCGACGGATACAGACTCAAGAGGTTCACCAGTTTTACGGACCCGTTCGCAGATGCTCTCGGAGATGGATATCAGGTGGTGCAGTCGCTGCTGGCGCTCGGATCGGGAGG
>CAMKAM010000072.1 GCA_946410475.1 uncultured Bacillota bacterium | reverse complement strand
GCTATCAAGCCGATGAACTGCCCGGGAGCTATCCTTTCCTATCAGAGAAAGCTGCACTCGTACAGAGATCTTCCGGTAAGAATGGCTGAGATGGGCCAGGTACACAGACACGAGCTTTCCGGAGCTCTGCACGGACTGATGAGAGTAAGAACGTTCGTACAGGACGATGCTCACATCATCCACACACCTGAGCAGACGAGAGAAGAAGTATCGAACGTCATCAAGTTCTTCGACGAAGTTTATAAGATGTTCGGATTCAAATATTTCGTAGAGCTTTCCACGCGTCCGGAGGACAGCATGGGAACAGAAGAAGAGTGGGCTCTGGCTACGGATTCGCTGCGTGACGCGATCGAAGGACAGGGCATGGAATACACGATCAACGAAGGCGACGGCGCGTTCTACGGCCCGAAACTCGACTTCCACATCGAGGACGCGGTTGGAAGGACATGGCAGTGCGGAACGATCCAGCTCGACATGCAGATGCCGGGAAGATTCGATGTAACATACATCGGAGCTGACGGTGAGAAGCACACACCGTGGATGATCCACAGAACGATCTTCGGTTCGGTCGAGAGATTCATCGGCATCCTGACAGAGCACTTCGAGGGCAAGTTCCCGCTGTGGCTGGCACCTGTCCAGGTAAGACTGATGACAGTAACAGAGAAGTTCAACGACTATGCTAACAAGGTAGCTGAAGAGCTGAGAGCGAAGGGCCTGAGAGTCGAAGTCGACGATCGTAACGAGAAGATCGGTTACAAGCTGAGAGAAGCAAGAAACGAGCGTGTTTCGTACATGTGCGTCATCGGCGAGCGTGAAGAGGAAGCAGGTACTCTCGCAGTACGTTCAGGAAAGGTCGGAGAACTCGGCGCAATGAGCGTTGAAGAGTTCGCAGCCAAGCTGGTCGAAGAAGTTGAAACGAAGGCTGTATAGAGGAAACTGAACGAAGATGGGTTTTTTCGACAGAGATAAAAAGAACGCCGAGGGGATCGAGTGGCGTGACGGTGTCTACCTCACGACAGTCAGGGATTCCCTTGAGGCGGATATAATCGAATCCAAACTGCGCGGCGAGGATATCCCATGCGTTAAGAGGTATTCCGGAGCTGGGAACTTCATGGAGATCGCCCTCGGGAGCAACACGACGCAGGATATCGAGATCTATGTTCCCGCTGACCTCCTTGAGGATGCGAAGAACGTGATAGTTCCAGTGCCGCTGGATGATGATTTCGATCCGGACCGGGAGGAGGAATGATCCCGGAGCCCGGGATGATTGCTTTGATGGCTGTTCTGAAGGCTGAGTTGGACCATTTTTGATAAAAAGCGGATGAATAGTTCCAACTTTGGGGCATCAGTATAGTTTTCCGGATCGATCGGATATATGTCCACAATAAAGTCAGTAATGATCAAGGATCGGTGTTTACATAACACCGCTCCTTTTCTGTTTATGGAAAGCGATTTGATGCATGAGCAGTAGTGATGCGATCCGCGAAAACCAGATCATGCAGAAGTTGGCACTTTTTGAATTGGTTTTGGCAAAAGTGTGCCAATTGCATAAAAAAAGGGACCTGTTCGAAACAGGTCCGCTGTATCGATATGCTTATTTCATCCGATGAACTATACGACAGGTTTCGTATGCCAGATGTCTCTTGCGTAGTCGGATATGCTGCGGTCTGCCGAGAAGCGGGCAGCCTTCGCGATGTTGTCGACGGACATGGTGTTCCATCTCGTCCTGTCTTCGTAGGCTTCGGACATATCGTCATGGGCGCGGCAGTAGTCATCGAAGTCTGCCAGGCACATGTACGGGTCGGCGATACTGTACGATCCGTCGAGCAGATACGATCTGAGGTCGGCGAAGCTCTTGCCTGCGAATCCGGCTCCGAGTGCGTCGACGGCTTCTCTGATGCGGTCGTTCTGATCATAGTACTGACGCGCGTTGTAGCCTGCGAGAAGGTTGTTTCTGACTTCGTCCTCGCGCTGGCCGAAGATGAAGATGCTGTCATCTCCGACTGCTTCGTGGATCTCGACATTGGCACCGTCTTCAGTACCGATAGTGATCGCGCCGTTGATCATCATCTTCATATTGCCCGTGCCGCTGGCTTCTTTGCCGGCAAGCGAGATCTGCTCCGAGATCTCAGCGGCAGGCATCAGCGCCTCAGCCATGGAAACGCTGTAGTTCTCAAGGAATACGACCTTGAGCATCTTCGAGACCTGGGGATCCGATTCTATCTCACGGCTGATGTGCGACAGGAGCTGGATGACAGTCTTCGCATGGAAGTAACTGGGCGCGGCCTTTGCCGCGAAGAGATATGTCTCCGGTCTCGTTATGGATGACGGATCGCGTTTCAGCTGCTGGTATCTTGAGATGATCCTAAGAGCGTTCAGGAGCTGGCGCTTGTATTCGTGCATCCTCTTTGCCTGAACGATGAAGACTGATTCCGGGTCGACTTCGATGCCTTCGTTTTTCTTTATCATCTCAGCCATGCGCTGTTTGTTCTCGAGTTTTATCTTGTCGAGTCTCTCGTGGACGCTGCTGTCGCTCCTGAATCTTGAGAAGTCTTCGAGGAGACGGCCGTCCTTTTTGTATCCTTCGCCGATGCATGTGTCGATCAGCTCGGTGAGGCCCGGGTTGGACTGGCAGAGCCAGCGCCTGTAAGCGATGCCGTTCGTTACATTCGTGAATTTGTCCGGCGTAGCCAGATAGTGGTCATGGAACAGATCGTCTCTGAGGATCTGCGAATGGAGAGCGGATACTCCGTTCACCATGTGCGAACCTATTACTGACAGATTAGCCATGCGCACCTGCTGGTCTCCGAGAATGGACATATAGTCGATCTTTCCTATGTCGCCCGGGAACTTGACATTCATCTTCTCGCGGAAGCGTCTGTCGATCTCGCAGATGATGGAGTAGACACGGGGCATCATTGCCTTGACGATGTCGTTGTTCCACTTTTCGAGCGCCTCTGCGAGGACCGTATGGTTCGTGTAGGAGATCGTGCTGGTCACGATGTCCCAGGCGCGGTCCCATTCATATCCGTAGTCGTCCATGAAGATACGCATCAGTTCAGGTATCGCAAGAGCAGGGTGGGTGTCGTTGATGTGGATGACCGTGTTGTTGTGGAAGTCATCCAGAGTTCCGTGGACTCTCAGCTGGTTCCTGACTATGTTCTGGCATGAAGCCGATACCATGAAGTACTGCTGCTTGAGACGCAGCTCTTTTCCTTCTTCGATATTGTCAGCGGGGTAGAGGACCTTAGTGATCAGCTCCGCGCTGTTGTTCTTCTGGGCTGCTTTTGTGAAGTCGCCGCTGTTGAAGAGGGCCATGTCGAAGCCCTCAGAATCTCTGGCCTGCCAGAGGCGGAGCTTGTTGACTGCTTCGGAGTTGGCTCCGGCTATGTACATGTCATAGGGGACTGCCTCTACGACCTGAGGATTCTTCAGCTCGTAGCGCATCCCGTCTTCCGTCCAGTATTCATCGTATTCGCCGTAGAAGTTCACCTTGAAGATGTCGTCCTCACGCGCGTTCAGCCAGACTCTGCCGCCGGGCAGCCAGTTGTCCGGAAGCTCGACCTGCCAGCCGTCGATGACCTTCTGTTTGAAAAGACCGTATTCGTAGCAGAGCGAATATCCTGTGGCATCATATCCAAGCGATGTCAGTGCGTCCATGAAGCAGGCAGCGAGCCTTCCGAGACCGCCGTTTCCGAGACCTGCATCCGGTTCTTGCTCATAGAGGTCTTCGCATGTCATGCCTCTCTTTTTCAGTATCTCTTCGACTGCGGCAGTCTCGCCGAGATTGAACAGATTGTTCTTCAGCGAGCGGCCCATCAGGAATTCCATGCATATGTAGCAGACCTTTTTCCTGCTCGGATATCTTCTTTCTATCTCGCTCCTCTTCTTGTTGTAAGCGAGTCTCTTCGCTCCGAGGCGGTTGTTGATGACGGTCGCCACTGCTTTATAGAGCTGCGATGCGTCGGCATCTTCGAATGAAGTATGGAGGTTATTGATAAGATAGAGATCCATCTCTTTCTTGAACTCTTCCATATGCTTTCTGTCTTTGCTGTGTATGCTGTGTTTTCTTGTCTTATTTTCAGCCATCCTTACTTATCCTTTCATAGGGTCCGGCGCTTTGCCGGGATGATCCTTATATAAAACTATTGATAAATCATTGCTGATAGGTATATTCCGCATGCCATGAAGTACTCATGACACATGACTATGCAAAGAAATACCATACCATATTTCTCGTGATTTGTCCAACCTGAGGCGACCGGGGAAGGCATCAGAAAACCCTGCATACCAATGTGTGCAGGGTCTTTCGTCTGTTTGATCGTATCGCTTACCGGCGAAGTCCGCCAAGCCGGCTCTAAAGGATGCTCTTATACAGTTCGCGGTAAGCGTTTGCTGAACTGCTCCATCCGAAGTCGCATCTGAGATCGTGCTCCGCCAGCTTTTTCCAGTCGTCCGCCCGGTTGTATGTTCCGTAAGCGTTCATTATCGCGCTGTAGAGGCCGTCCGAGGAGTAAGCGTCGAATACGAAGCCGTTTCCATCGCCAAGAGTGCAATCCTTGATCGAGTCAGCAAGACCTCCCGTGCGGCGGACTATCGGTGCGCACGCATAGCGGCAGCCTATCATCTGAGTGAGCCCGCACGGTTCGCTCCTTGACGGTACGAGCAGTGCGTCCGCAGCGGCGTAGACCTTGTGGGAAAGGGCAGTGTCGAACTGGATCATGCAGCGTGCCTTGTCCGGATGGCGGGCTTCGATTCCGCGGAAGAAGCCTTCATATTCCGGATAGCCTGTTCCCAGGAGAACGAACTGTACGTCGTTGAATCCGATAATGTCATCGAGGATCGGGATGAGAAGGTCGACACCCTTTGCCGGTACGAGCCTTGATATCATAGCGATCATCATCGAGTCGTTTTCCGGAAGGCCGAGCATCTTCTGGAAATCCCTCTTGCATTCCTTCTTGCCTGACATATCGTCTGCGGAATAGTTAGCTGCGATCAGCGGATCTTTTGCGGGATCGTAGAGTACAGTGTTGATGCCGTTCAGTATACCGGACAGCTTGTGGCTGTTCCTGTTGATGATCCCGTCCATGCCGAATGAGAAGAACGGATCTTTCAGTTCCATAGCATATGTCGGGCTGACTGTAGAAACAGCGTTCGTCGTTTCTATGCCGCCTTTCATGAGATTGATCCCGCCTTTGAATTCAAGGACATGTCTGTAATTGTCAGGTATGCCGATGAAATCCTCAATGGCGGTATCACCGTAGTATCCCTGGTACTCGACGTTGTGGATGCTGAATACCGTCTTCATGAAATCGCGTTTGTATATCGAAGTCTGGTATACAGGAACGAGGGCGGTCTGCCAGTCGTTTGCGTGGATGATGTCGGGAACGAAGTCTTCCATCATGCCGAGGGCCTCGAATATCGCCTTCGAGAAAAATGCGAAGCGCTCTCCGTCATCGAAGTGTCCGTACAGGCCGTCGCGTTTGAAGTAGTATTCGTTGTCTACGAAATAGTAGGTGACTCCCTTGTATCTGAGCTCGAAGAGTCCCATGTACTGCATACGCCAGGTGACGCCGACTTCGCAGCTTCCGAGGAAGCGCATCTTCTCTCTGAATTCGTCGGATACTGCCCCGTAGAGCGGCATGATGACGCGGCACTCTATGTCGCGTTTCCTGTTCAGGGCGCGGGGCAGGGAGCCTGCGACCTCGCCGAGTCCGCCTGAATTTGCGAAGGGCACGCACTCCGATGTTGCGTACAGTATTTTGATCTTGTTGTTTTTATTGTTGCTCTGCGCGGTCTTGCCGGCAGCTGTCTTTTTCTTTGCCATTCACTTTACCTCATATAATCTCATTCTTATTTATTTCCATGTCAGGATATATGATATCAAAAAATAGATTCGATGTATAGGTGCGCGTATGCGAGATCACTTTTCAGCATACCTGACAGCACCTTTATAGCATTGATAATTATGCGAAATTTCGGTATTATTATATACAAAGGAGATACGATATGACACGCGACATCAGCGAACACAAATACTTGTTCCATAGGGGGACGGATCACAGATGCTACGAGATATTCGGAGCGCATAGAAAGAGTCCGAAAGGATATATTTTCAGAGTATGGGCACCGGATGCCGAAGCCGTATCCCTTGTGGGTGATTTCAATGGCTGGGATACGGAAAAGGATCCCATGAAGAGACTCGAAGATGATGACAGCATATGGGAAGCATCATCAGACGACGCGAATGAGGGGGATCTCTACAAGTTCGCGATAAGGACAAAAGACGGAAGGCTCCTTTATAAGGCCGATCCGTACGCATTCGAGTCGGAGTCCGCAAGGGCTGAAGACGGGAGCCAGCGCGCTTCCAGGATATATGATATCTCGAAGCCTTTCACATGGCATGACGACGAATGGATGAAGAAGAGGAATACTTCCGATCCGTACAAGTCGCCGATGAACATATACGAAGTCCATCTCGGTTCATGGAAGCACAACGAAGACGGCAGTCAGATGACTTACGACGAGATAGCCGAAGAACTGATCCCGTATGTAAAGGTGATGGGGTATACCCATATAGAGCTTCTTCCGGTGATGGAGCATCCGTTTGACGGATCGTGGGGATATCAGATCACAGGTTACTATTCCGTGACATCCAGATACGGAAAGCCCGACGGCTTCAAACGTCTGATAGACGCCGCCCACGCAAACGGGATCGGTGTCATACTCGACTGGGTGCCGGCTCATTTCCCGAAGGACGAATACGGTCTTGTGGAATTCGACGGCGGCCCGCTGTACGAATATAAAGACCGGTTCAAAATGGAACACAAAGGATGGGGCACGAGAGCCTTCGACCTGGGAAGGGGCGAAGTCAAGAGCTTCCTGATATCCAATGCGTTCTTCTACTGCGACGAATATCACGCGGACGGTCTGAGGGTCGACGCCGTAGCAGCCATGCTCTATCTCAACTATGACAGGAGAGACGGGGAGTGGGCGCCGAACGATGAGGGCGGAACAGAGAACAAAGAGGCTGTGAAGTTCCTTCAGAATCTGAACAAGGATATATTGACAGAGCACAAAGGCGTCCTGATGATAGCGGAAGAGTCGACGGCGTGGCCGAACGTGACAAAGCCGCCTGTCGTAGGAGGTCTGGGTTTCAATTTCAAGTGGAACATGGGCTGGATGAACGACGCTCTGGAGTATTTCCAGACGGATGCTTACTTCAGGAAGGGCTCGCACAACAAGCTGACGTTCGCGATAACGTATGCTTACAGCGAGAACTTCATCCTGCCGATATCGCACGATGAGGTCGTGCACGGCAAGAGATCGCTTCTGGACAAGATGCCGGGAGAGTACGACGACAAATTCAGGCAGCTGAAGTGCTTCCTGGTATATATGATGACGCACCCGGGCAAAAAGCTGACGTTCATGGGTCAGGAGATAGGACAGTTCATAGAGTGGGACGAGAAGAGGGAACTCGACTGGCTGCTTCTCGAATACGACAGGCATCGCGAGAACCAGCAGTTCGTCAGCAAACTGAACAAATACTATCTCAGCAGAAAAGCCCTGTGGTTCGGCGACAAC
>CAMKAM010000071.1 GCA_946410475.1 uncultured Bacillota bacterium | reverse complement strand
TTCAGCCTCGTGATCTTATCTTTCTAATATCGTCGTTACAGAACTACCGTCTTGTGCCTTGCTACATGACAGTTGATGTTGACTGCGACCGGCATACCTGCGATATGGGTCGGCGCCGTATTGATCCTCAGCCCTATAGCCGTCGTATCCCCGCCGAAACCCTGCGGCCCTACGCCCAGTTTGTTGATCCTCTCAAGCAGTTCGTCCTCCATAGCCGCGTAATACGGGTCTTCATGATGCCCGTCGAGCGGAAGGAGCAGGGCCTTCTTTGCGAGCAGCGCAGCTCCGTCGAATGTGCTTCCTATACCGACTCCGACGACGACCGGCGGACACGGATTGCCGCCTGCCTGCCTTACCGTATCGACTATAAAGTCCTTGACCCCTTCTTCTCCGGCTGCCGGAGGGAGCATCGCTATACGGCTCATGTTCTCGGAGCCGAATCCCTTTGGCGCGAATGTGATCGTGACTTTGTCTCCCGGCACGATATCGATGATCATCCTCGCAGGGGTATTATCTCCTGTGTTGCCTCTCCTGATCGGATCGGTCACGACAGATTTTCTGAGGTAGCCTTCCGTATATCCTCTCCTTACGCCTTCATTTACGGCATCCTTCAGACTGCCGCCCACGAGATGCACATCCTGACCGATATCCAAAAAAACACAGGCGAGCCCGGTATCCTGACACAGCGGGATATCTTCTTCGCCTGCTATTTTTATGTTTTTTTCTATCGTCTCAAGGATGCTTTTCGCGCCATCGTCCGTTTCCTTCATGCGCATCATGCATATCCTGCTTTTGACGTCTTCGGAGAGACTGACATTTGTTTCTTTTGATAAGCCTGCGATGGCTTCTGTGATCTCTTTGACATCCAGTTCTCTCATTATATTGCCTCCGCATCTATTATATCAAAACATGAGACACACTGGCAATATATTCAAGGTACATGATGATCAATAATTCTCAGCCTTGACCTGGAAATATGCCTGTGCGTGATGGCATACAGGACACTCTTCAGGAGCCTCTTTGCCTACGAACTGATGGCCGCAGTTCGAGCACTGCCATACGACTTCTTCGTCTTTCTTGAATACCCTGTCGTTTTCTATATTATCAGCAAGCTTTCTGAATCGCTCTTCGTGCTCCTTTTCTATAGCGGCAACGCCTTCCATCTGCTCTGCGATCTCATCAAATCCTTCTTCTCTTGCGGTCTTTGCCATCTCTTTGTACATCTCGGACCACTCGTACTTCTCTCCCGCAGCCGCATCGAGAAGATTGTCTTTCGTATCACCTATGCCTACCGCATGTTTGAACCAGAGCTCAGCGTGTTCTTTCTCATTTCCGGCTGTCTCTTCGAATATCTTCTGGATCTGTACGTAACCGTCCTTCTTCGCCTTCGACGCATAGAATGTATATTTGTTCCTTGCTTCAGACTCGCCCGCAAAAGCTGTCATCAGATTTTCCAGTGTTTTCGTTCCTTTAAGGTCTTTCATTTTTGATCCTCCTTCTCTATCCACTAACTTTCCTATATCATACCCATCTTCACGTCAGTAAAACCGTCATTTATTTTCAAACCGCTTTCTTGACAGCTGTAACGACAGGCTGATAAAAGCCCGTTTCCTCCGGCATCATCCAGCACACGTCACTGAAACCCGCATCGAGGAGCATCCGTGTCAGTTCATCTCTTGTGACCGCTCTGTATTCGCATTCGAATTTCCTTACTTCAAGAGAGTCACCGTCTTCGATGATATATTGAACGAATCTGTAATTCGCATCCGTCCAGTCCCAAGTCTGGAAAAGCACCCTCTGACCGCTGCCTGTTTTGTGCACGTAAGGTGCAGAATGCTCAGGTCTTTCTTCTGTCATCCGGTCGTAATCCCTGATGCTCGCAGCGAACATCCCTCCTTGGCGGGTCGCCTGTGAGATGCTGCCCACTGCCTTTTTCAGATCGTCTTCCGTCAGCATATGCGGAAGAGCGTTGTCCATAGCGATAACTATGTCGAAAGGATCGGAAAAGGTCTCATCAAGGCAGCGGAAGTCGGCCTGCACGAAGCGGACATCCACGTTCCTCTCCTCAGCCCTCTTCTTTCCTTCTTCGATCTCGCCCATGCTGATATCGGAGGCGGTTACATCATAGCCCAGTGCAGCCAGACCGATCGCCTGCGTCCCTATCCCGCATGCGCAGTCCAGGACACGCGCGCTTTCACCGTACCCATTGTCTCTCAACAGTTTTTCAAGAAACTGCGCCTCTTCGCGGACCGCCTCATCCCAGTCGAGATAGAACTTGTCATACTGCGAAGCGATATCATCATAGAATGTCTGTACTACGTTTTTTACGATCGATTTTTCTTTCATAACCGGATCGTTCTATCAGCATTATACAAAAAGACCGTACATGATGTACGGTCTTTGCTTACTTCTCAAAGCTTACTCAGCGTCAGCAAGGATGTCCTTACCGTCGTAGTAGTTGCAATTCGGACAAACCCTATGCGGAAGCTTGGGTTCGTGGCACTGCGGACAGATCGACAGAGCCGGTGCCTTCATCTTCATGTTGGGCGCTCTTCTCGAATCTCTCTTAGCTTTCGAAGTTTTTCTCTTAGGTACTGCCATTTCCACACCTCCTTTTCGATTTGTCGTCGCCCTCTGCGACACAAGCCGCTCACGCGACTTTATGATTATAGTACTTCGGGCGCTAGATTGTCAACAGTTTTTTTATTTCTGAGCAGCTTCTACGATAGCCTTCGTGTCTCTTGCGATCATCAGCTCTTCGTTTGTCGGGATGAGCAGGATGCTTACAGGCGAATCATCTCTGGAGATGACCATCTCTTTGCCGCGTACTCTGTTCTTGACAACGTCGAGTTTGATACCGAGGTTTCCGAGGTTGTTGCAGATGATGTCACGCATACCGTAGTCGTTCTCACCAACGCCGGCTGTGAATACGAGAGCGTCAACGCCGTTCATCTCAGCGATGTAAGCTCCGATGTAGAATCTTACCTTGTGAGCGAATACCTTCAGCGCGAGGAGAGCTCTCTCATTGCCCTGCTCTGCAGCTGCTTCGATGTCTCTGAAGTCGCTGGAAACGCCGGAGATACCGAGTACGCCGGATTTCTTGTTCAGGATCTCGTTTGCAACGCCCTGCTCGAGGTTCTCTTTCTGTCTGATATATGTAACGATAGCCGGGTCGATGTCACCGGAACGTGTTCCCATTACGAGACCTTCAAGCGGTGTGAATCCCATCGATGTGTCGATGCACTTTCCGTACTTGATAGCCGATACGGAAGCTCCGTTTCCGAGGTGGCATGTGATGATCTTCATCTCGTCGAGGTTCGTGTTCAGGATCTCGGCTGCTCTCTGAGCTACATACTTGTGGCTCGTTCCGTGGAAGCCGTATCTTCTGATTCCGTGCTTGAGATAGTACTCATACGGGATAGCGTAGATGAATGATTCAGGCGGCATCGTCTGATGGAACGCTGTGTCGAATACTCCGACCATCGGTGTGTTCGGCATGAGTTCCTGGCATGCAGCGATACCAAGAAGGTTAGGCGGATTGTGCAGCGGAGCGAGGTCTGTACACTCTTCCAGTGCTGCGATTACTTCCGGTGTGATCATTACCGAGCTTGCGAACTTTTCGCCTGCATGTACGACTCTGTGGCCTACAGCGCCGAGCTCGGACATATCTTTCAGAACGCCGTGATCCGGATCAACGATAGCATTCATGACCTGCTGGATCGCTTCTTTATGAGTTTCCATCGGAGTCTCGTTGACCCACTTGTCTGCACCCATCTTCTCATGTGTGATCACGGAACCGTCCATTCCGATCCTCTCAACGAGGCCCTTAGCGAGCAGGATCTCGCCGTCCATATCAAGAACCTGATACTTCAGCGAGGAGCTGCCGCAGTTGATTACTAAGATTTTCATATGCACTCTCCTTTATAAAGCTTTATAATGTGACTCGGCGCAAAAGCGCCGCCATTACTGATTATACTACATCCACACGCTTTTTCAATAAGCAATGCGGAACGGTCTTCTCACGTGATCGCTGTTTTCGTACATGTCAGCAGCCGTCAGTATGCTGTATATGTCGCCCGCCAGAACATCGAAGCGCGACGTCTGCGGAAGATTCGCATATTTGTTGATGTTCGTAACGACAGGGATGCTCGAAACTTCCCTCGCCTGCGCGAGGATCTTCTCTCCGCCCGGGCTCATCGCAAGGACCCTGGCGTACGGCTCGGCACCGGCAGCGTCGTCCTTCGTCATTCCAATAAGCGAATGCAGGAGCAGCCTGTCTATCGCCGTTCTCGTGAACCTCTTCGATTTGAGCGAAGAGGCATACGCCTCAAGATCGGCGTGCATCCTCAATTCCTTCTTCATTTTGTTCTCGATGCCCTCGACAGCGCCTTCGATATCCGAAAGCTCTTCGGCCGATGTCCTGAGCACGGCCGTCCTGACGAGGTCGAAGTATCTGCTGTCCATGGCCGCTGCTCTCCCGCCTGAAGAGTAAGCAGCCAGAAGCGCCTCATATACGTTTTCCGGGACGAAGCTTCTTGCGGCTTCGATCCTGCCGCTCCTTACGGCATTTCTGACAGCGCTCGCCGATGCAAATCCGCCTTCAGCCGGAAGGTCTTCCGCGCCGTAGGGGCTCTCCCTTTTGACCGTGACAGGCGTCATGCTGACGACATACTTGAGGTATTCTATGGCGAGGATGTTGTTCGGCGATTTGAGCATCCTTCCGGCGTCCATGCCGAGAGTCTCATTGACAGCCATCTCCCTCGCCTTCGGGAAGGATACTCCCATATCGAGGTGGCGCTTTATCGCCCTTTTGTATTCATCCGGTTCATTCCTGAGGAAGTTCGCCAGGAACTGGAGCTCATCGGCGTCTCCGCTTTCGCTTCCAAAGCCTATGGCGTCTACAACTCCAAGACCTTCAAGGATGCTGACCGCTCCCCTCGCGAACGTTTCGGCTCCGGACGCAGCGTAACAGAAAGGAAGCTCCAGCACGAGGTCGACGCCGTTTTCCACGGCGAGCCTGCTTCTCGTCCACTTGTCGAGACAGGCAGCCCTTCCCCTCTGCGTGAAGTCACCGCTCATGACCGCAACAACAAAATCGGCCCTGCCCTCCCTGAGCGTCTGCTCAAGATGGAATGCATGGCCGTTCGTAAACGGATCGTATTCAGCTATTATCCCTGCGATCCTCACTTTATCGTTCTTTCTTTACTCTTCTTCATAGACAGCTGCGTCTTCAGGAGCGGCGGCAACCGTCTGCTCCGGTCTTTCGACTGTCGAAACTCCATCGAGATTCATCGTCGTGCGGTAAGCCATCTCCTTTATCTCGTCTCTGTTTGCTGCAAGAGTGCCGTCGACCCCTTTGAATGTATTGTCGAGATCCTCAAAGAGTTTCTTGAAATATGTATCCTTGAGACCGTCCATCTTCTCCTGGAAGTCGAACAGGATACCGTCCACATAATCATATGTGCTCATCTTCAGCTGACGGCTGTTCTCCTCAGTAGTCCTCATCAACTCCTCTGCAAGAGCGCGCGATCTGGCTGTGATCTCATTCTCGTTGATGAGGTCCTCAGACTGACGCTGAGCATCCCTTATGATAGTTTCATATTCCGTTCTGGCTTCGTCGAGGATCCTGTCTCTTTCATTCTTGATCCACTGAGCCTGCTGTATCTCATCGGGGAGAGATGTTCTGATATCACCGACGATCTCCTTGAGTTCCTCGGCATCTACCATGATCTTTCCTGTAAGCGGAAAACCCGAAGATGTTTCTATTATTTCCTCTATCTCATCAAGCAGTTCCAATACTTTCATTATTTACCTCCGCGAAACTTTTCATTCATTGCCTCAAGGACACAGTCAGGTACGAGCCCTTCTATGTCTCCGCCGAGACTTGAGACTTCCTTGGCGAGACTGGAGCTGACGAACGAATACTTGGGATCGGTCATCAGAAATACCGTTTCGACATCGTCCCTGTAGAGACGGGCGTTGATCTGCGCCATCTGCAGTTCGTACTCAAAATCAGTGCTGCTCCTAAGTCCTCTGACGACCATGTCGAACCCGTTGTCGTTGACATAGTCCGCAAGAAGTCCCGAAAAAGAAGAGACAGTAACATTATCAAGATCCGAGCATACCTCTTCTATCATAGCTATGCGTTCCTCTTCTGAGAAAAGCGGCTTTTTCGAAGGGTTTGAGATCACTCCAACGACCATTTCACTGGTGAATTTGGATGCCCTTCTGATGAGGTCGAGATGCCCGTTTGTAAGCGGATCGAACGATCCGGCAAATAGTGCCTTGCTCATTGATATTCCTGTCTTGATCCTTTCCTTTTTTGTTGGCTGTATTCTATCATACAAAGAGTGATAGTACAACCTTGCCATAGTGTTTGCTCTTCAGTTTTTGGAAGCCCGATTCATCGTCCGCAAGCTCTGTCTGCTTATAGTGCTCGCACACGATTATGCCATCCTCGGCAAGGATATCCAGCTCTTTTATCTTCGCCAGAACATCGGGCAAAAGACCCTTTGCGTACGGCGGATCGAGAAGGATTATGTCCATCTTCTCCTGCCCCGATATCCTGGAGAGCGCCTTCATCCAGTCGCCCCAGATCACTTCCGAGTACTCTCCGGCGCGGCACATTGCTATGTTCTCTTTTACCAGGTCTATGCTGCTCTTCTTCGCATCACAGAATATGCACCTGTCAGCCCCTCTCGACAGAGCCTCAAGGCCTAGATTTCCCGTGCCCGCGAACAGGTCGAGCACCGTCGCTCCGTCTATCCTCATCTGGAGCATGGAGAACATCGCCTCCTTGACCTTATCGGTCGTCGGCCTCACACTGTAGTCCTGCGGCGCAATAAGGCGCCTTCCTTTGTAATCTCCTGCTATTATTCTCATTGTTATTTGTCCCCGTCACATATTCATCGTCATATCTTCGCCGTAAAGAGCTTCGATCCTCTCTCTTAGGATCGCGTTCTCCCAGTCGTCGAGCTCAGGATCCTCCTTCAGGATCCTGACGGCTTCATCTCTCACTTCTTCCATTATATCCAGATGGCTGATCAGACCTGAGATGTGCGAATCCGCGATGCCGTGCTGCCTCGTCCCGAAGACTTCACCAGGCCCTCTTAGGTCGAGGTCCTTTTCGGCGATATAGAATCCGTCGTCCGACTCCGTCATTACCTTTGCCCGCTCGACAGCGATCTCGCTCCTTCCTCCCAGGATCAGCATGCAGTAGCTCTGCCGGCTTCCTCTTCCCACGCGTCCGCGCAGCTGATGCATCTGGGCCAGACCGAACCTCTCGCAGTTCTCGATTATCATGACTGAAGCGTTCGGCACGTCGATACCGACCTCTATCACGACAGTGGACACGAGTATATCTGTATCCCCTTCCGCAAATGATGCCATGACGGCTTCCTTCTCATCTTTCTTCATCTCGCCGTGCAGCAGCGCGATCCTCGCGCCCGGCAGTTTCTTCTTCAGTTCTTCATAGACACCGGCTGCGGAGCGCGCCTCCACGACGTCGGAGTCTTCTATCAGAGGACAGACGACGTAGACCTGTCCTCCGTCCCTGACCATATCAAGAGCGGCCCTGTATACGTCATCCCTCTTTTTTTCAGTGACAGCCTTAGTGATGATTCTCTTCCTTCCGGGCGGCATCTCATCTAT
>CAMKAM010000070.1 GCA_946410475.1 uncultured Bacillota bacterium | reverse complement strand
AATGAGAAAAGAAGATATGCTTAATAAGAACCAATTAATGCATGTAAGAACAGAAAAAGAAATAATGACACAAAGAAACTGAAGATCATCCCGCTCGGAGGGCTGCATGAGATCGGAAAGAACATGACGGCCATCGAATACGACGGGGAAATGATCATCATAGACTGCGGCATGTCGTTCCCGGACGATGAGATGTTCGGTATCGATGTCGTCATCCCTGATTATACCTATCTCGAAGAGACGAAGGCGAAAATCAGGGGTGTCATCATAACGCACGGTCATGAAGACCACATTGGCGGCGTGCCGTTCCTGCTCGAAAAAGTCAATGTGCCGATCTACGGCACGCCTCTTCCGCTCGGGCTCATCAAGGCAAAGCTCGATGAGCGCGGCATGAAGGGCAGACTCAAGAAGATCAGAGCAGGACAGAAGATAAAACTCGGATGCTTCAATATCGAGATAATAAGGACGACGCACTCGATCGCCGATGCTGTATGCCTGTCGATAGATACACCTGTCGGCAAGGTCTTCCATACGGGCGACTTCAAGATCGATCTTACTCCGGTCGACGGAGAGCCGATAGATCTTGCAAGATTCGCAGAGATCGGAAAGAAGGGCGTCCTTCTTCTGATGAGCGATTCGACGAACGCCGTAAGGCCCGGATACACGAAATCCGAAAAGCTCGTCGGAGAAACTCTCAAAGATATATTCAGATCGTCGAAGAAGAGGATCATTATCGCGACGTTCTCATCGAATGTCCACAGGATACAGAAGATCATCGACCTGGCAAAGGAGAACAGGAGGAAGGTCGCTGTATCCGGAAGGAGCATGGAGAAGGTCGTGACCCTCGCCCAGGAGCTCGGCTACCTCAAGGTGCCGGCCAACACTCTCGTGGACATAAGGGAAGCGAAAAAGTATCCTGACAGCCAGCTCGTCATCATCACGACGGGAAGCCAGGGAGAGCCGATGAGCGCTCTTTCGAGGATGGCTACGAACGATCACAAGAACATAGAGATAAAGAAGGGCGACAGGATCATCCTCTCGTCCACACCGATACCCGGAAACGAAAAGCTCGTATGGAACGTAGTCAACCTTCTGTTCGAGAAGGGCGCCGAGGTCATATACTCGGACATCGCCGAGACACACGTTTCCGGCCACGCCTGCCAGGAGGAGCTGAAGCTGATCCTTTCGCTGATCAAGCCGAAGTACTTCATGCCGGTGCACGGAGAGTTCAGGCACCTCAAAGCCCACGCCGACCTGGCGCTGGAGCTGGGTATACCGAAGGACAATATCTTCCTTCTTGAAAACGGCGACGCTCTAGAGATAGCTCAGAAGCGTCCGCAGATCAAGCGCGAAGAAGCTCCGGCCGGCGAAGTCCTCGTAGACGGACTGGGCGTAGGAGACGTAGGAAGCATAGTGCTCCGCGACAGGAAGATCCTTTCCGAATCGGGACTGATCATCGTCGTTGCGTCAGTGGACAAAGCGACGAAGAGAGTCGTTTCGGGACCGGACCTCATATCCAGAGGCTTCGTATACGTAAAGGAGAACGAGGACCTTCTCGGAAGGGCCCAGAGCGTAGCAGTGAAGTCGCTTGAGAGATGTGAGAACAGCGGAGTGAGAGACTGGAACAATATGAAGAACGCCGTCAGGGACGACCTTAGGCGCTTCATCACGGAGCAGACGGGCAGAAGACCTGTCATACTCCCGATATTCATGGAGGTGTAACAAATGAACGTATATGAAGAAGCTCATGCTCTTTCAAGAGCGATCAAAGCCTCGGAAGAATTCAAACAGTACGACGAGGTCAAGAAAAAGGTAAAAGCCAACGAACAGCTGGACAAAATGATCGAAGACTTCCACATGAAGCAGATGGAGGTCCAGACAAAGCAGCTGATGGGCGAAGAAGTCAGCCAGGAGATGATGCAGCAGGTGCAGAACCTCTATCAGGTCGTTGCGACAGATCCGCTCGCGGCACAGTATCTGCAGTGCGAGATGAGATTCCAGGTAATGATGCAGGACGTCTACAAGATCCTTGGAGAGGTGATGGATATTGGCTGAGGTAAAGACTGCTGAGGAGCTGCTGAAGATATTGACCGCCCAGGCGATCGGAGACAAGTGCTTCGACCATCTGCTGGGGTGGCTGCAGCCGGGGATGACGGAGATCGAGGTAGCCGATGAGATAGAGGCTTACATGAGATCGCTCGGAGCGGAAGGACTGTCCTTCCCCACGATAGTGGTAAGCGGAACGAGAGGCGACCAGATCCACGGAGAGCCATCGGACAAGGAGATAGAGATAGGTGACTTCGTCACTATAGACATGGGAGCCGTTTACGAAGGATACTGCGGCGATATGACCAGAACTTTCGCTGTCGGGACTCCGACGGAGGAGATGGCCGAGGTCTATGATATAGTGCTCGAGGCGCAGCTAGCCGGACTGGAAGCGATCAAAGCCGGAGAGAAATGCTTCGATGTCGACAGACTGGTAAGGGATATAATAGAGGACGCCGGATACGGCGAATACTACATCCACGGTACGGGACACGGAGTAGGCACGGAGGTGCACGAGCCGCCGTATCTCAACACGAGGACAGACGAAGTGCTCGCATCCGGCATGGCTGTGACATGCGAGCCGGGGATATACATCCCGGGCAAATTCGGAGTACGCATAGAGGACTTGGCAATAGTAACTGATTTTGGTATAATCAATGCGACGAGTTCACCGAAGGAACTTATTATTTTGTAGAAAAAGGAAAGGTAGATAATCGATATGTTGACTGCAGGAGATTTCAGAAAAGGTATCACATTCCAGATAGACGGAGAGCCGTATGTAGTTCTCGATTTCCAGCACGTAAAGCCGGGCAAGGGCGCAGCTTTCGTAAGAACGAAGTACAAGAACATCAAGACAGGCGCTATCCGTGAAGAGGCGTTCAACCCGAACGACAAATTCGACAACGCTCACATCGAGACGAAGAAGATGCAGTACCTCTACAACGACGGAGAGTTGTACTACTTCATGGACGGTGAGACGTTCGAACAGGTCCCGATCAGTTTCGACATGGTAGAGGATGCTATCAAATACCTTCGTGAGAACGACGAGGCAACGATCAAGTTCTACCAGGAAGAGCCGTTCATCGTAGAGGCGCCGAACTTCGTAGACCTGAAGGTCATCGAGACAGAGCCGGGCGTGAAGGGCGATACAGCTACCAACGTTACGAAAGAGGCTACTGTCGAGACAGGCGCCGTCGTACATGTGCCTATCTTCATCGAAGAAGGCGAGGTCATCCAGATCGACACCCGTTCGGGCGAGTATCTCGGAAGATCCAAATAACAGAACATGTCAGTATCGGGGCGCAGAGAAGGTGCGCCCCGTTTTTGATACTGCGGTATATGGGGTAAAGTAGTTTATGAAAAAAGTGATCGGCCTGATACTGGCCGCGATAGTGATATTCGCCGGAACGTTCTTCGCCTTCCTCACAGTGGAGTCGAGACCAGTCGACGCCTCTGATGATCAGAAGGTGTTCGTTACGGTGGAAGAAGGAAGCGGAGCATCGCAGATAGCTCAGATGCTCGGCGAGAGAGGTCTTATAAGAAACGAACTCGCATTCAAATTGAAATCGAAGTTTTCCGGTAAGGCCGGCAGCTTCCAGGCGGGGGCATATGCGGTATCGAAGTCGATGTCGACAGCGTCCATCATCGATATGATAGCTGACGGAAGGACGGCAGCGAAGAGCTTCAGGATAATCGAGGGACAGTCCCTTGACAAGGTGGCTTCCCAGCTTGCCGCTCAGGACATCTGTACGGAAGAGGAATTCTTCAAAGAGGTCGAAAACGGCAAATTCGATCATCCCTTCATGAAGTATCTGCCGAAGGGCCCGACGAGGCTCGAGGGCTTCCTCTTTCCGGATACATACACGATCTCCCTTGAAGGAGGCGCGCATGAGGCTATCGAAGCCATGCTCAGCAACTTCGACAGCAAGGTGACGGAAGAGTATTACGAAAAAGCAAAGAAACGCGGGACCGATATCTACAAGATAGTCACGACGGCTTCCATAGTGGAGAGGGAGGCTTCTTTCTCCGAGGACAAGCCGAAGGTCGCCAGCGTCATATACAACAGGATAGACAAGGACATGTTCCTTCAGATGGATTCGATCATCGCTTACATCCACAAGGAGGACAAGGTCATCGCTTCATACAGCGATATAGCTGTCGAGTCGGATTACAATCCGTACAAGAACAAGGGGCTCCCCCCGGGGCCGATCTGCTCGCCGGGACTCGAGGCGATAGACGCGGCGCTTTCGCCGGCTGACACGAAGTATCTCTTCTTCGTAAATTCGGCCAAGCTTGACGGGTCGCTGACGTTCTGTGAGAACGAGACGCAGTTCTCCAAGGCGAAGTCTGATTTCGAGAAGGCTTATGCAGATTATCTGAAAGAACACCCGGAGAAAAGTGATGACTGATAAGAGCGACGTACACCGAAGGGACGCGGTCAAAGAATATATAGACGGGCTGTACAGTCCTGCTTCAGAAGGCCTGGCGGAGCTTCGCAGGGTCGGCGAAGAAGGGCACATCCCTATAATCCTGAAAGACACGGAGACTCTGATCGGTGTCATTTTGCAGATGAAAAAACCGAAGAACATACTCGAGATCGGCGCTGCGATCGGTTATTCGGCTTCCTACTTTTCGGAGAGGGCTGCCGGGTATTCTGATGCGGCGAAGATCACGACGATAGAGGTCGATCCGCTGTATGCGAACGATGCGGAGGAGAACCTCAAGGGAAGGAACAACGTCACCCTCGTCAGAGGCGACGCCAGACAGGTGCTCGCTGAGACCGATGATGAATACGACCTCGTTTTCATCGACGCTGCGAAGAGCCACTACGCTGAATTCTGGGAAGCGGTCATGCCCCATGTCAGTGAGGGAGCGGTCATCATCTGCGACAACGTTTTGATGAAAGGAAAGACGGCTGATCCGTCTATCGATGAGGAAGGACGCTTCGTGACTAACATCAAGTACATGAGGGCGTTCCTCGATATGATAACCAACGACGAAAGGGTCATCACCTCCGTCATTGCGGCGGGAGACGGTATGAGCATAAGCGTCGTACTATAAGAACGAACAGGGCGGTATATATGAAAAAACCTGAACTGCTGGCACCGGCCGGCGATCTTGAAAAAATGAAAACAGCGGTCATCTACGGAGCGGACGCGGTCTACTTCGGCGGCGAGGCGTTCGGCCTCAGGGCAGGCGCCGGCAACTTCACCGTCGAAGAGATGAGAGAGGGCATAAAGTTCTGCCACGAACACGGCGTGCGCTGTTATCTGACCATGAACATATATCCCCACAACGAGGACGTACTGCCGATAGAGCAGTATCTCCTGAAGATCAGGAACCTTGGCATCGACGCCTTCCTCGTATCCGATCCGGGGATGTTCGACATAATCAAAGAGGTCATGGCTGACGCGGAGATACATCTTTCGACGCAGGCGAACATGACGAACTACAGGACGGCTCAGTTCTGGGCAAGGCACGGTGTGAAACGCTTCGTGCTCGCGAGGGAACTGACTCTGGAGGAGATAAGAGGAGTCAGGGACAATCTCCCTGAGGATCTCGAACTGGAAGCCTTCTGCCACGGAGCGATGTGCATATCGTACTCGGGCAGATGCCTGCTGTCGAACTTCCTGACAGGGCGCGATTCGAACAGGGGAGCCTGCGCTCATCCCTGCAGATGGAACTATGCTCTGGTGGAGGAAAAGAGACCGGGCGAGTACTATCCGATCGAGGAGGACGAACGCGGGACGTATTTCATGAACTCGGGCGATCTGTGCATGATAGAGCACGTCGGCAAGCTGATCGAGGCAGGTGTCGACAGCCTGAAGATCGAGGGCAGGATGAAGAGCATGTTCTATGTTGCCACAGTCGTAGGGGCTTACAGGAAGGCTATCGACGATTATCTTGCAGGAAGACCGTTCGACGAAGGACTCCTCGATGAGGTAGGAAAGGTCAGCCACAGGAAGTTCACGACAGGATTCTTCTTCAGGCAGCCCGGCGCTGAGGATCAGGACTATCTGACCAGCGATTACATCAGAGATTACGCTTTCGTAGGGAAGGTGCTCGGCTGGGACGAGGAGAAGGGACTGGCCTATGTGGAGCAGAGGAACAAGATGTGCGTAGGAGACGAGATCGAGGTCTTCGGTCCCGGAGCGCCGTTCTTCACACAGAAGATAGAAGAGATGTACGATGAGGAGGGCGAGGCGATAGAAGCCGCGCCGCATCCGCAGCAGAAACTGTATATGAAGCTCGAGCAGCCGGCGGGAAAAGACTGGCTGATAAGAAAGAAAAAGTAGAAAAACAGAAGGAGTGAAAACGAAATGGAAGCTGACCCGGGAACCGGACATGCTTGGATAATGATAATACTGATAGCAGCGCTGTTCCTTATGAGCGCGCTGCTCACCGCGGCGGAGATGGCCGTCGATCAGGTCAACAGGAACCAGATAAGGCAGAGCGCAGAAGAGGGCGACAAAAGAGCTGAGACGATCGTAAAGCTGTTCGAAAGATCGAACGAACTGGTCGCTTCTGCTTTGGTCATGCAGGTGTTCTGCGGACTGATGTCCTGCCTTATATTCGTCAGGATGATGAACGGGGATCTGTCATCGGCGCTCGCTTCACGCGGCGTCCCTTATTCAGGGGCGATATCGGACGTGATCCTCGTAGTCGGGATAGGTTGTCTCTTCCTGGTGATCTGCGTCCTCTATCCGCGTCAGTCGGCGAAGAAGGAACCTGAGAAGACGGCGGCGAAGCTGTGTGCTTACGCCCGCGTCATGATGACGTTGACGAAACCGTTCGCGGCGATAGCCAGACTTCTGACAGACGCATGCCTCGTCCTCACGAAGAAGGGAAGGTTCGAGACTGTCGAGGAATATTCCGAAGAGGAAGTAATGTCCATACTCGAGACAGGACAGGAGATGGGAGCGATCAAGGAAGAGGGCAAGAAGATGATCGACCAGATCTTCGCCTTCGACGACAAGCTCGCTTATGAGATCATGACGCCGAGGACTGACGTCTTCGCCATCGACATCTCCGACCCGACGAGCGAATACATAGAGGAACTGATGGAGCTGCGCTATTCCAGGATACCGGTGTATGAGGACGAGTCCGACAACATCGTCGGCATCCTGAACATCAAGGACTGGATCATAGCGGCGAGGGAGAGCGGCTTCGAGAACGTCGATATCAGGGCCATCCTGAGGAAACCTTTCTTCGTCCCGGAAACGAAGAATATCGACTCGCTGTTCTTTGAACTCCAGAAGACGAAGCAGCACATCGCGATACTGATAGATGAATACGGCGGATTCTCCGGCATCGTCACGATGGAAGACATCATCGAGGAAATCGTCGGCGACATAGACGACGAGTACGACGAGGAAGAGCCCGACGTCGAGAAGATCAGTGAGGACACGTTCTATCTCGACGGCTCCATGGATCTCGACGACGTCAATGAGGAGACAGGATCTGAGCTGTTCTCAGAGGACAGCGAGACCGTCGGAGGACTGATAATGGAAGCCCTCGGTGAGATACCCGAAGACGGCAGCGGTCCTTATGTCATCACGCTGGACAATTACGAATTCACTGTCGAGAGCATAAGGGACAAACGTATAGAGAGAGTCAGGATGAAGAT
>CAMKAM010000069.1 GCA_946410475.1 uncultured Bacillota bacterium | reverse complement strand
TCTCTCGTCATCCGGCGATCAGCAGATCGGGCACAGGCAGTCGATACATATCAGTGCCTGCAGAGCCTGGCAGAACGGGTCCTGATTTCCGTACCCCTGTCCGTAAGCCTGCTGCTGGTACATCTGCCCCGGACGTCTCATCTGCATCCTGATGACCCTGTACTCCTGATTGTTCGGGTCCATACTGATGGCCTGATCCACCTTCGATACCGCGTCGTCATACCATCCCTTCCTGTACGAGATCATACCGGAAAGGAAGATCCACTCAGCGTTCTTGATCGGAATGCTGTCGAGCTTCGCCTGTGCTGCCGCAAGGTTGCCGGCGTCGATGTACTGCCTGACCGTCCTGAAGTCAGCAGCGTTCTGTCCGGAGTAAGCACCCGCGCCGCCTCCGTATCCGCTGTTTCCATAAGCCCCGGAGCTTCCCTGATATCCGCTTCCCGCGGAGCTGCTCCTCTCTTTCATTATCTGATCATAAGCCTCATTGACCTCGCGCAGTTTTTCCTCCGCCAGATCAGCCAGCGGATTACCCTGATACTTGTCAGGATGATATTTCTTCACGAGCTCTCTGTAAGCAGCTCTTACCTGATCATCTGTAGCGTTCCTGGATACTCCCAAAATTTCATAAGGATCGTTCATTCCTGTATTCCTTTCTCTTCTGCCTTCAATGCGTCCTCGGTCCTTCTGAGAAGTCCCATGAAAACTATATTCTCTATTATACCTTTATTGCCCTTCAGTTCAAGAAGATCCACCGCGCTCCCTATCATGGAAAGGTAAGTCATCAGATTGAACTCGACGCTTTCCCTGATCCTGTCGCGGAATCCGTCCGCAGTCTCCGCCCCGGTCTCACTGCACATTGCTCCGGATCTGGGATCGGATACATTGCCGGAGCCATATCCGAATCTGTATATCAGCGGATTGTAAGCCCCGCTCGCTATGTCCTTCTCCAGATCCTCCCACGCATCCATGAGATAGATCCATTTACCGAGATGATACCCCATACTGCCCGCGACCTTCAGATCTGCATCCTTGACCTGCATATCCGCTTCCGCGGCCTGATCCTGATCCAATGCCGGATCTGCCATATGTTCGAAACCGGCCTCGAATATCTTCACCATTATATTAGCGAAAGGCTCGGCCGCCTCGTCGAGACTTGTGCATTTCTCCTTTTCGAGAGCGGACAATTCGTCCAGCTGCCCGGCGATCTCTTCGCAAAGCCCCGGATACTTCGGTTCGATATCTCTGTATGCTTTCTTCAGCGACCTGCCCGCGACCTTCAGAGCCGTAGCCTTCGCGATCTCGCCTGCGCCGCCCTTTTCGCTTACTGTATCTTTATCATTCTGATCGTCCAGATAGTTGAACCACGCAAGTATCAGCATCACGTCCGCCGCGAAATCTATCCCCTTGCTCGACGCGATATTCTTCCCCTTGACCGGATGCAGCAGGCACGAGCCCTCTTCGACTCCGGGCGCCTTTCCGCTTACTCCATCCAGAAGCATCGAAAGAAAGACCGAATCATACGAAAGCACCGTACGGGCCAGCTGGCCGTAGCGCGCGCCGATCGATTTGCACACGCCGCAGTAGTAAGCGCTGTACAGTTCGTATTCTCTGACTTTCAATTCAGCCTTTTCACATGTCACATATCCGAGCATGTGTATATGATACCACAGGAATATGATATTTAACTTAAAATCATTTGCGCAAGGCCGCGATCACAGGTATTCATCACCACAAATTCCAATCATTTTCCACCCTTTTCTGCATCTAAAATATTGACATCAAAATCAATGATTGTATAATTGTATACATAAATACAAACTGCCGTCAGGCAGTAAGCAGAAAGATATCATTTATCCGAAAAGATATCCAACAAATACATCTAACTTCAAACGAATAAGGAGGCAAATCAAATGGGCAAAACACTGGCTTACAAGATCCTGGAAGATCATCTGCTCGAAGGCGAACTGAAGCCGGGCGAAGAGATCACGATCAAGATGGACCAGACGCTTACACAGGACTCGACAGGTACTATGGTATACCTGCAGCTCGAGGCCATGGACGTCGAACAGGTCAAGACGGAGCTGTCGGTCGCTTACATCGACCACAACACCCTGCAGACAGGATTCGAGAACGCTGACGACCACGCTTTCATCAAGAGCGTAGCTAAGAGACACGGCGTGCATTTCTCGAAACCCGGAAACGGCATCTGCCACCAGCTCCACCTCGAGAGCTATGGTAAGCCCGGCAAGACTCTCCTCGGAAGTGACTCACATACACCGACAGGCGGCGGCCTCGGCATGATCGCTATCGGAGCCGGCGGCCTCGACGTAGCTGTAGCTATGGCCAAGGGCACATATTCCCTCACAGTTCCTGAGGTCTTCGAAGTCGAACTCGTAGGAGAACTCAGACCGTGGGTATCCGCGAAGGACGTCATCCTCAAGGTACTGCAGGAACTGACTGTAAAGGGCGGAGTCGGCAGGATCATCGAATACACAGGCGAAGGCGTCAAATCGCTTTCGGTAACTGACAGAGCTACTATCACGAACATGGGCGCTGAGCTCGGAGCTACGACCTCCGTATTCCCCAGTGACGAGAACACGAAGGCTTATCTCGCTCACGAGGGCCGCGAAGAAGACTGGATCCCGCTCGCTGCCGATGAAGACGCTGTATACGACGGCAAACTGACGATCGACCTCTCCGAGCTCGTTCCGATGGCCGCGAAACCGCACAGCCCGGACAACGTAGACACTGTCAAAGGCATCGGCCAGATCAAGATCGACCAGGTAGCTATCGGATCGTGCACGAACTCCTCGTACACAGACCTCATGAAGGTAGCTGAGATACTCAAAGGAAAGAAAGTCCATCCGGACGTTTCCCTCGTCATCAGCCCGGGATCGAGCAAGATCACAGAGAAGATGGCAAAGAACGGCGCTATGGCTGACATCATCGCCAGCGGCGCGCGCATCATAGAGAACGCATGCGGACCGTGCATCGGAATGGGACAGTCCCCGAAGTCCGGCGCCGTTTCCCTCAGAACGTTCAACCGTAACTTCAAGGGCCGCAGCGGCACGAACGACGCTCAGGTCTACCTCGTCAGCCCGGAGACAGCGGCCATCTCCGCTATCACAGGCGTACTGACAGACGGAATGGATTCGGGGATCGAGATCTCGCAGCCCGAGATGGCAGACTTCCACCAGAACGAGAACTTCATGATCCACCCGGACGGCTGCAACACGCAGAACACAGAAGTCGAAATGGGACCGAACATCAAGCCGTTCCCGAGAAACACGAAGCCTGTCGGCGATCTGGAAACTATAGTAACGCTCCACGCAGGCGACAACATCACGACTGACGACATCATGCCGTCCGACTCGCGTCTGCTGCCGTACAGATCGAACGTTCCACACCTCTCGAACTACTGCTTCGAAAAGATCGATGCAGGATTCGCGAAGAGATGCCAGGAGACGGATCAGTGCACTATCGTAGGCGGAGAGAACTACGGTCAGGGCTCCAGCCGTGAGCACGCTGCCCTCGCTCCCCTCCACCTCGGAGTCAAGTCCGTCATCGCGAAATCGTTCGCGCGTATCCACCGCTCGAACCTGATCAACAGCGGCATCATCCCGCTCGTATTCTGCGATCAGGCTGACTATGACGACATCGAACAGGGCGACGCTCTCGTGATCGAAAACGTTGTCGACCAGCTGAACGGCGACGTGATCACAGTCGTCAACAAGACAAAGGGACACGAATACAAATGCAAGACCAACTTCCAGGAAAAAGAGCTGAAGATGGTCCTCGCAGGCGGCAAGATCAACTACATCAAGAGCAACGAGTAAGCAGACAGGTACGGCGGACAAAGCCGACTGAAAGGAGAAACATCCCATGGAATATATGGAACAATTCGAAAAGATAATCAAAGAGCAGACAGCCAGAGTCGAAGCCATGAAAAATGACGGCGGCTTCATCGACTACCAGGCTCTCGACACTATCAAGATCGGCATCATCGGCGGAGACGGAATCGGCCCCGCCATCACGAAGCATGCCCACAAAGTGCTCGCTTCCCTCCTCGCTGACGAAATCGAGAAAGGCAAAGTCGAATTCAGAGTCATCGACGGACTGACGATCGAGAACCGCTCCGCAGTACAGAAGGCCATCCCGGACGACGTCCTCGAAGAGATCAAGGACTGCCACGTCCTTCTCAAGGGCCCGACAACGACTCCGAGAGCCGGAGACAAATGGGGCAACGTCGAGAGCGCAAACGTTGCTATGAGAAAAGCACTCGACCTGTTCGCCAACGTAAGACCGGTATCGATCCCCGAAAAGGGCATCGACTGGACCTTCTTCAGAGAGAACACTGAATGCCTATACGCTCTCGGCTCGCAGGGCGTCAACATCAATGACGACCTCGCTATCGACTTCAGAGTCATCACGACTCCGGGAACAGAGCGTATCGCCCGCCTCGCTTTCGAATATGCTAAAGCAAACGGCAAGAACCGCGTCACGATAGTCACGAAGGCGAACATCGTCAAGAAGACGGACGGCAAATTCCTGAACGTATGTAAAGAAGTCGCAAAGGACTATCCGGACATCGAAGTCGACGACTGGTACATCGACATCATGACGGCAAAACTCGTCGACGAAAAGAGAAGGAACCAGTTCCAGGTCCTCATCCTTCCGAACCTCTACGGCGACATCCTCACTGACGAGGCAGCCGAATTCCAGGGCGGAGTCGGAACAGCCGGCAGCTCGAACATCGGTAAAAAATACGCCATGTTCGAAGCGGTACACGGCAGCGCTCCGAGAATGGTAGAAGAAGGAAGAGACAAGTACGCAGACCCGTGCAGCGTCATCCGCGCCGGCGCGATGCTCCTCTCCCACATCGGATATCAGGAGCAGGCTGACAAGCTCTACAAAGCTCTCGAAGAGTGCACCGTCACAGAGAAAAAGCTCGTGATCACGGGCCGTGAAGACGGAGCGACAGGCGACGAATTCGCTGACTACATCCTTTCGAAGATCACGGAGGCTTAAGGTAAGCAAAATGGCTGTTAAAATGAAGAGCCTTGCCGGTGTCGAGCAGAGGTCCGTCTCTCTCACGACAGACCTTGCCGTAAAGCTCAGGGAGGACATCCTCTCCGGCAAGCTCAAAGAAAACGACAAACTGGTGGAACAGGCGATCTGCGATACCTACAAAGTATCGAGGACACCTGTGAGAGAAGCCCTCGCCCAGCTCGCTGCAGAAGGACTCGTAACGAGCATCCCGAACCGCGGTGCCTTCGTCAGAGGGATATCCGATCAGGAGATGGACGATATCTTCACACTGAGAAAGATATATGAGATCCAGGCGACGAAATGGGCGATAGATCGCATCACCGAAGAAGAGATGGAAGAGCTTCAGGAGAACTTCGAATTCATGGAATTCTACACGCTGAAGAACGACGTCGAAAAGATGCGCAACATCAACGCCTCGTTCCACAACATGATCTACAGAGCGAGCCACAACCGCATGCTGATGCAGATGCTCTCTTCGTATCAGATATATGTCAAATATCAGGAGCGCGTCATCGGCGATACCGAGCAGTATCTGAACGACGTGCTCGACGAGCACCGGGCGATCTACAAGGCATTCATAATGAAAGACCCCGAAGCCGGAGCAGAAGCTATGCGCATCCACATGGACAACAGCATTGCAAGGCATGGCCGCTGATCATGCAGTGACAGTAAGCAAAAAAAGCAAGATCCCGAAGGATGATTCCTCCGGGATCTTTTTTATATACATTTGGCGTATTATTCTCCTGCAGTTGCGGTGAACTCCTGCTTTCCGCCCTTCGCGTCTATCGTTATCGCTTCGCCGTCCGTGATCTCTCCTCTGATCAGTTTCTCGGCTATTCCGGTCTCGATATACTTCTGCAGATATCTCTTGACCGGACGCGCGCCGTACTGCGGCGAGTATGCTTCCTTGGCGATGAGAGCCTTGCTCTCGTCAGTGAGTTTCACAGTGATATCGCGCTCCGCAAGTCTTGCTTCGATATCCTTCATCGACAGATCGATGATGCCCATGATCTGCTCCTCTGTCAGCGGACTGAAGACGATCGTATCGTCGATCCTGTTGATGAACTCCGGTCTGAAGTGGTTCTTCATCTCGCCCTCGACCTTCTCCTTGACTTCTTCGGAGACCGTTCCGTCCTCTCTGATGTTCTCGGTCAGGTAAGCGGACCCGATATTCGAAGTCATGATGACGATCGTGTTCTTGAAGTCGACTGTCCTGCCCTGGTTGTCCGTCAGTCTGCCGTCGTCGAGCACCTGTAGCAGGATGTTGAACACGTCCGGATGAGCCTTCTCGATCTCGTCGAAGAGTATGACGCTGTACGGCTTTCTTCTGACTGCCTCAGTAAGCTGACCGCCCTCGTCATATCCGACATATCCCGGAGGAGCTCCGACCAGTCTGGAGACTGAATGCTTCTCCATGTACTCGGACATATCTATTCTGATCATGTTCCTTTCGGTATCGAACAGCGCTTCGGAAAGAGCCTTTGCGAGTTCTGTCTTGCCGACTCCCGTCGGGCCGAGGAATATGAACGAACCGATCGGTCTGTTCTCGTCCTTCAGTCCCGCTCTTGCCCTGAGTATCGCCTCGCTGACGGCTGTGACTGCTTCGTCCTGACCGATGACTCTCTCATGAAGGATCTCCGGCAGACGCAGGAGTTTTTCTCTCTCCGTCTCTACCAGTTTGCTGACCGGGATGCCTGTCCATGCGGAGATGACTTCGGCGATCTCGTCTTCATCCACCTCTTCCTTGAGGATCCTTCCCTCTTTGGCTTCGGCGGCTTCTTCCTTGTCCTCTGCGAGCTGCTTTTCGAGCTCCGGTATCAGGCCGTATTCGAGTTCACCGGCCTTGGCGTAGTCGTACTCTCTCTTGGCTTTTTCGAGCTGGAGTCTTGCGTCTTCGAGTTTCTTCTTTGTCTGCTTCACATCGGAGATGGCTTCCTTCTCGCTCTCCCACTGCGCCCTCATCGAGTCGTTCTGCTCCTTGAGGTCGGCAAGTTCCTGCTCGATCTTCGCGAGCCTTGCCTCGGACACTCCTTCCTCTTCCTTGGACAGAGCCTGTCTCTCGATCTCGAGCTGCATGATCTTTCTGTTGATCTGGTCGAGCTCCGCAGGCATGCTGTCGATCTCTGTCCTGATCTTCGATGCCGCCTCGTCCATGAGGTCGATGGCCTTGTCAGGCAGGAAGCGGTCACTGATATATCTGTCCGACAGAGTAGCGCACGCTATCAGAGCATTGTCCGTGATCTTTACTCCGTGGTGGATCTCGAACCTTTCCTTCAGGCCTCTGAGGATCGAGATCGTATCCTCCACTGTAGGCTGATCGATCATCACCTTCTGGAAACGTCTCTCGAGAGCCGCGTCCTTTTCTATATATTTTCTGTATTCGTCGAGCGTCGTCGCTCCGATGCAGTGCAGCTCTCCTCTCGCCAGTTTCGGCTTGAGCAGGTTGCCAGCGTCCATGGAGCCTTCCGTCTTCCCGGCTCCTACGATATTGTGTATCTCATCTATGAAAAGGAGTATCCTTCCGTCCGATTTTTCGATCTCGTTCAGAACGGCCTTCAGTCTCTCCTCGAATTCTCCTCTGAATTTTGCTCCGGCGATGAGAGCGCCCATGTCGAGAGCATAGACAGTCT